>CADCTQ010000041.1 GCA_902805615.1 uncultured Cytophagales bacterium | reverse complement strand
ACATGTTCACAATGCCGGCGTTCCGGTTCTCCTCGGTAAAACTGACAATGTAAGTGCCCGGTCCCGGGTACGCGTACTTAAAGGTGTACACAACCTTCTCAATCCCTTCCGCAACCGGCACCCCGGCCCGGTCGCGTAATCCGACGAGGACGGACTGCTGGCCGCCCACCCCAAAATCCAGCGTGGCGTTGGGCTTGTCCACGCCTTGCGCCAGGTACAGCGTCAACGTAAAGAAATAGGTATAGGGATTGGTCGAATTGGTGTCGTGCTGGCAACTGATTTCGCCGGCAACAAGGTGCGAACCGAAGCATTCAACTACGGATAGCAGGCCCAGCAAGGCCACCAGGAGGGGACGGGTAGAAATGGTCATGGCGGGAAGCGTTTGGGAAGGAGGTACTCCAAAAACGCAAAAGGTTCGCGTTTCTGCGAACCTTTTGCTTCTTTTTTTTATGTCCGTAAAACGGATGCCCCACCCATTAATTAATGGGCCTGCTTGACCGGCTCTTCCTTGCGGCGGGTACCCAGGAAGGCCGCCCCCGCCACGAAGCCCAGCAGGAGCACCGAACTGACCAGCGCAATGGTTTCACCTTTTTTGTACGTGTTGCCCGTGTACACGAATTCCACCTTGTGCGACCCGGCCGGCACCCGCATGGCCCGCAGCAGGTAGTTGGCCCGGAAGTGGGGTACCGGCTGCCCGTCCACGTACGCCTGCCAGTCGTTGTTGCCCTGGTAGTACACTTCCGAAAACACCGCCAGTTGCGGCGTGGCGGCACTAGACTGGTAGACGAGGCGGTCGGGGCTGTACGCGGTAAGGCGGATCGAGGCGGCGCTGTCGGGCCGCAGGTCGAAGTCCATCAGATTTTTCCCGTACCGGGCGTCCACCACCGCCGTGCGGGCCGGGTCAAGGTTCTTGACCGCCTGGATCTCGGCGTTGGCGTCGGGCACCACCCGGTACTCGCGCACGAACCAGGCGTTGCCCAGCGCGGCGGGATTTTCCAGCACGGCCTGCGCCTCCGCGCCCAGGATGAAATACTTGGTGTTGAGCATGTTGAGGCCCGGCAACTGGTTGAAGACGGCCGGCGAAAACGACTGGCCCTGGAGGCCCGTCACCAGCCGCTGCAACTCGGCCCGGATCACCGTGTCGTACAACTGCTGGTAGCGCTGGAGCTTGGCCGCGTGGTAGCCGCCCACCGAGCGGTGGAAGTACGAGGTGGTGGCGTCGTCGGTCGGGCTCACCGTCAGGTTGAGCACGCGGTAGTGGGTCGTATCGCGCAGGATGGCCTGGTTGGCGGCGGTGGGTTCCACCTTGCCGGCCTGCCGCTTGGGCGCAAAATCCTCGTTGTTGAGGTACCGCTTGTCCACGGCAAACAGGTCCACCAACACCAGCAGCGACAGCGTGGCCGCCAGCACCGTGGCATTGAGGCGTTTGTACACGTAAGCCAGCAGCAGCCCGGCTGCCGCCAGGATGAAGAACACCGACCGGATGGCGTCGGTCCGCAGCGCCGACTCCCGGTCACTCCGCAGGGCTTCGAGCAGCCACGCCGGCAGGCCCTGCTGGGTGTCGGAGGTGGCCGAAAAGTCGAACAGGGCGCCGGCCAGCAGGGCAAACAGCAGCGCCACGCCCGCCGTCAGGCCCAGGCTCCACGCCAGGGGCTTCTTGAGCGAAGTCCAGGTGTAGGCGCCCGTGACCAGTTCGCGCACGGCCAGCACGGCGCCCAGGGCCAGGTACACCTGCACCAGCGTAAGCGCCATGGTCACGGCCCGGAACTTGTTGAAGAACGGCAGGTAGTCGAAAAAGACGTCGTTGAGAAAAAAGTACTTGCCCCAGGCGAAGGAGATCAGGACGAAGGTGGAGGCCAGCAGCCACCACTTGATGCGGTCTTTGACCAGGAACAACCCCAGCACGAACAGGAAGCACACCACCGCCCCGGCGTACGCGGGGCCGCCCGTGAAGGGCTGGTCGCCCCAGTACAGCGGCGCCTGGGCGGCAAACTGCCGGGCCTGGTCGCGGCCGGCCTGGCGTTCAATGGCTTCGAAGGTGGCCGAAGAAGGCCCGAGGCCCACGCCCGAACCGCCGCCGCGGAAGTGGGGGATGAGCAGCGTAAAGGTTTCCATCTTGCCGTAGCTCCAGCTAAAGGCGTACTCGCGGTCGAGGCCGCCCCGGCTGGGCCCGCTGCCGGCCCGCGTCAGGTCGGACGTGCCGCGGATGCTCTCTCTGGCGTACTCGTTGGTGACCATCAGGCGGGAGGCGTGCGACCCGAAGGCCAGGCCCACGGCCACGGCCAGCACGGCGGCGGCGGTCAGGAAGGTTTTCAGGCGCCCTTCGCGGGCGGCGTACACGAGTTCGATGACGCCGTAGATGGCGAGGGTGACCAGCAGGTAGTACGTGATCTGGATGTGGTTGCCGTAGAGGTGCAGGGCCATGAACAGCCCGGCCAGGGCGCCGCCCACCCAGTACCGGCCGCGGAACGCCAGGATCACCCCGGCGATGATGGGGGGCAGGTAGCCCATGGCCAGGGCCTTCGAAATGTGCCCGGCTTCGATGTTGATGAGGTTATACGAACTGAACGCAAACGCAACCGAGCCCAGCGCCGCCAGCCCCGGCGAAAAGTTGAGGGCCACCAGCAGGATGTAGAAACCCACCAGGTACAGCAGCACGTAATTGACCGGGTCGGGAAAAAGGTTTATGAACACCCGCCCGAGCTTGGTGCTCCAGCTGTTGGGGTAGTCGGTGCCGACCAGGTAGGCGGGCATTCCGCCGAACATGCTGTTGGTCCAGAGCGGGAATTTGCCGGTTTTTTCGCGGTAGGCGAGTACTTCGGCGGCGGCGCCCTGCGACTGCACCACGTCGTTCTTGGCCAGCGTTTTGCCCTCGAATACCGGGGAGAAGTACACGAAAGTAATGACCAGGAAGGCGAGGAGCACCCCCACGTGGGGCAGCGATTTTTGCAGAATGTTCCCTTTTTTCATAAAATTTGTGCAAGTAAAAGGCGGTGCAAAGATAGAACTTTAGCCGCGAGGCGCGGCCCGGCGGAAGTCATAATTTAGGGGAAGTAACACCGAAACAGTCGCGCTTCACCCCCGCAGCGGCAGAAAATTCGGGCCTGCGCAAAAAAGTATGGGTGAGTTACGGCGAAATGCCGATCTTTACAAAGTAATACTTTCCGGCCGGCGGCGCACGCCTGACTTCCTGCCGCTGCACACACTGGACCTCTACGCACTATGAAAAAAATTGCAGTTTTCACTTCTGGGGGAGATGCACCGGGCATGAACGCCTGCATCCGGGCGGTGGTCCGCGGGGCGATTTATTACGGGGTGGAGGTGTACGGCATCCGGCACGGCTACGACGGCATGATCCGCGGCGAAGTCTTCCAGATGCAGTCCTACTCGGTGAGCAACATCATCCAGAAGGGCGGCACCATCCTCAAGTCGGCCCGCAGCAAGGAGTTCATGACCAAGGAGGGCCGCGCCAAAGCCTACGAACAACTGCAAAAGCTGGGCATCGAGGGCATCGTCGCCATCGGCGGCAACGGTACCTTCACGGGGGCCCTGGTCTTTTTCGAGGAATACGAAATTCCCACGGTGGGCGCCCCGGGCACCATTGACAACGACCTCTACGGCACCGACCACACCATCGGTTACGACACGGCCGTGAACACCGCCCTCGACGCCATTGACAAGATCCGCGACACGGCCGACTCGCACGACCGCATCTTTTTCATCGAGGTGATGGGCCGCGACTCGGGCTACATCGCCATCCAGTCGGGCATTGCCGGCGGGGCCGAACTGGTGATGGTGCCCGAAACCTTTACGCCGTTCGAGGAAGTGATTGATACGCTGCGCGAAGGCTGGAGCCGCTCCAAGTCGTCGTCCATCATCGTGGTGGCCGAGGGCGAAGAAGGCGGCGCGGCCGAGGTGGGCACCAAGATCAAGCAGCTCTTCCCGCAGGCCGACATCCGCATCACCAACCTGGGCCACGTGCAGCGCGGCGGCGCCCCCACGGCCTTTGACCGCATCCTGGCGAGCCGCCTCGGGCTCGGCGCCCTGGAGGGCCTCATCAACGGCCAGAAAAACGTAATGGCCGGCCTCATCAACAACCAACTCGTGTACACGCCCTTCGTGGACACCATCCGCAAAAGCAAGCCCATCAGCGACGACCTGATCCGCATGGTGAAAATCCTCAGCATTTAGGTCATTGGAAATTGAAAATGGACAATTGAAAATGGGGCGCGGCTAGTGGTCGGGGGAGCAGGGATGAGATTTGGTTTGATTTCCCTATCTTACATCTTATGGCCTTTGACTATCTGAAAGGATATGCCCGGTTTCTGCTGGAAGACCACCTCGACGAGCTGACCGCCTGCAACATCGCCCGGGCGCGGGAGGTGCAACTGCCGTTGCTCAACCTGTTTGCCCAATTCTCTGATTCCCAGCTATTCGAGTACAACCGCAACAGCCTGCGCGAACTGCTGGACCAACTGGCGGCGGGAACGGCCGTGCAGCACGAAGCGGCCAGCGTGCAGCGCTGGAAATCGGGTGCCGAGCCCGGCGTGCCTACCACCGGCATTGACGCCCGCGACCTGGTTTTTACCCCCCACACCCGCAAGTACGCCCTCCTCAAACTGCTCCGCCGCTACACGCAGGACCTCGATGCGTACGAGGTGCTGGTGCAGGAGATCGAACTGTTTTACACCACCAACCTGGGCACGGCCCTGGAAGCGTACGTGGAAATTGCGCAGGAAGCCCTCCGCCAGGAAAAGGAACTGCTCAAAACCGTGATTGACAACACCGAAGACGGCATTTCGATCTACGACCGCGACCAGCGGGTCACCCTCTGGAACCGGGCCGTGGAAGCCCGGTCGGGCATTCCCGTGGCGCAGGTCGTGGGCAGGAAGTTCTTCGAGGTATTCCCGGCCTACCGCGACACGCCCGACGGGCAGGCCATGCAGCAGGCCCTGCTCGGCGGCAAAGTCCGGCTCTCCGACATGCCTTACCGGGACAAAGCGGGCTATTACGAATCGGACCTGATCCCGCTGCGCGACGAGGCAGGGGCTGTAACGGGCGTACTGGCCGTCTCGCGGGACATCACCAGGCAGAAGGAGGCCATCATGAAGATTTCGCGGAGCGAAGCCCTGATGGCCCGCGCCCAGGAAGTGGCCCACTTCGGCAGTTGGGAGTGGAACCTGGCGACCGGCGAACTGAGTTGGTCGGACGAGATGTACCGCATCTACGGCTACGCGCCGGGCAGCGTGAAAGCCACCGCCGAATGGTCGTTCGGCCACTACCACCCCGACGACCTCGCCCGGACCCTGCGTACGCTCGACGAACTGAAGGCCCGGCCGCAACCGTTCCAGTCGGCGCACCGGATCTTCCGCCGCGACGGGGTGATGCGCGAAATCCAGGTGGTGGGGGCCGTGGAAACCGACGCCGCCGGGCGGGCCGTCAAGCTCTACGGGGCTTCCCAGGACGTGACCGAAGCCCGGCAGGCCGAAGCCCAGCTCCGCCAGCACCGGCACTTCATCGAACGCATTGCCGACACCACGCCCAACCTGGTGTACATCTACGACCTCAAACGCAACCACAACGTGTACGCCAACCGGGAGCTGTTCCGCCAACTGGGCTACACGCCCGAACAGGCGCGGCAGATGGGCGGTGCGTTCCTGCCCCAGGTGGTGCATCCCGACGACTTTCCCGAAATCATCCGTTCGGTCCGCGAACTGGCCGTGGCGGGCGACGCCGACATTGTGCAGATGGAGTACCGCGTCCGCACGGCCGCCGGCGACTGGCGGTGGCTCTACGACCGGGTCACCGTGTTCAGCCGCGACCCCGACGGCAGCGCGCGCGAAACGCTGGGCACTTCGCAGGACATTACCGAGCAGAAAGCGAACCAGCAGGCCCTGCGCGAAAAAAACGAACAGCTGGGTCAGGCCCTCGGCGAACTGCGCGCCGCCCGCGATTCGCTCCTGCACCTCAACAATGCCCTCGAACAGAACGTGGCCGAACGGACCCGCGAACTGGCCGCCAGCGAAGCCCAACTGCGCCAGACCCTCGACCGGACCATTGCCCTCAACAAAAGGCTCCGCGACCGGGAAAACTTCCTGGCCAGCATCATTGACCAGACGCCCGTATCCACCTGGATCGCCGACGCGGAGGGTACGCAGATCCAGGTGAACCAGGCTTGCCTCGACCTGTTCGGCGTGCCGGACGAAAGCCTCGGGGTGGGCAAGTACAACATCTTGCGGGACAACACCCTGGCCGGCAATCCCATCTACCCGGAAATCGAGGCCGTGTTCAGGGAGGGCAAGGTGGTGCGGTTCGAAATGGACTACGACCTGAGCAAGGTGACGCACGTGGACGTGCCCACCGGCCGGGCCATTTCGCTGGTGGTCACCATCTTCCCGGTCAAGGACGCCGACGGCCGGGTGGTCAACGCCGTGGTGCAGCACGAAGACGTGACGGCCCGCAAAAACGCCGAGGAGGCGCTGCGCACCCAGAGCCGGCTCATGCGGATCATTACCGACAACGCCACGCTGGCCCTGCTGATGATGGACACCCGCGGGTACTGCACGTTCATCAACCCGGCCGGGGAGAAGATGCTGGGCTTCTCTTTCGAGGAGATCCGGCAGCAGCCCCTGCACTACATGATCCACCACCACCACCCCGACGGCACCTTTTACCCGATGGAAGAGTGCCCGCTGGGCCTGACGCTGGCCGGGGATGCCCCCATGGTCGCCCACGAAGACGTATTCATCCGCAAAGACGGCACCTTCTTCCCGGTGGCGTGCGCCGCCAGCCCCATCTTCGAGAACGGCGTGCCGGTGGCAATGGTGCTCGAAATACGCGACATTACCGGCGAGAAGGAAGCCCAGGCGCGGCTCGTGCAGGTAAACGACGAACTGAGCGGCAAGAACACCGAACTGGAACGCATCAACGCCGACCTCGACAACTTCATCTACACCGCCTCCCACGACCTGCGGGCTCCCATTGCCAACCTCGAATCCATCCTCAAGATGCTCGGCAAGCGGCTGGCCGGCCGCCTCGACGCCACCGAAGCGCCGCTGATGGAGTTTGCCGCCACGGCCATCGGGCGGCTCAAAGGGACCATCAAGGACCTGACGGAAATCTCGAAGGTGCAGCGCGAAACCCAGGAGCAGGCCGAAGAAGTGGGGTTCGCGGAGATGCTCGGCGACGTGCAGCTGGACATTGCCGAATTGTTGCGCGAGTCGGACGCGGTCATCCGCACCGACTTTGCCGTGCCGGCCATCCACTACGCCCGCAAAAACATCCGCAGCGTGCTCTACAACCTGCTCAGTAACGCCATCAAGTACCGCTCCCCCGACCGCCGGCCGGAAGTGACCCTCTCGACGCGACGCGAAGACGGCCAGGTGCTGCTCCGGGTGGAAGACAACGGCCTGGGCATCCCGGCGGGCCAGTTGCCCAAGGTGTTCACGATGTTCAAACGCTTCCACGCCCACGTGGAGGGCACCGGCATCGGCCTCCACATCGTAAAAAGGGTGGTGGAAAACGGCGGCGGCCGCATCGAGGTCGCCAGCCAGGAGGGCCGCGGCACGGCCTTTACGGTGTACTTCCGGGAGCAGTAGGGTATCGAAGTCTTCGGGAATGAAGATCTGAAAAAATCAATTTTACACTTCCGGAATAAACTTTTCGGTTGAAGCCGTCGAACAATCGGTAAGAATCTTATCGGGCCGTCAGTGGGACACTGACGGCGGCGTGGGGCCTTTACAAGCGTAATGCCGTGGTCAGTATCGTTGCTGCCGTGGTCAGTGTGTGCATGACCACTTCTGAGAAGGGCCTGTGTTTTTTAAGCGGGGATGAGCAGAGAATTTAAGGAGTATCACCAATGGAACAATCGTTCACAGAAGACAAAACCTACCAGGGCGTAGATTTCAAGGAGAACCGTTTGCCGAAGGGCGAATACGAGAAGTGCAGCTTTATCAACTGTGACTTTTCCGGCACCGACCTGGGCGGGGTGAAATTCATGGACTGCAAATTCGTGGATTGCAACCTGAGCCTGGCCAAACCGGCGAAGACCGTTTTTCAGAACGCCCACTTCAAAGGCTGCAAAATGCTGGGCTTCCGCTTTGACGCCTGCAACCCGTTCGGTCTCTCTTTCCGTTTCGAACAGTGTGCCCTCAATCATTCTTCGTTCTACGGAATCAAAATCAAAGGCACCGTTTTCAGCCACTGCCAGATGCAGGAGGCGGATTTTACGCAGTGCGACCTGACGGGGGCCGCGTTCGACGGTTGCGACCTGGTGCGGGCGGTGTTTGAACAAACGGTGCTGGAAAAAGCCGACTTCCGGACGGCCCGCAACTACGCGCTGGACCCTGAACGGAACCGGGTCAGGAAAGCCAGGTTCTCCCTGCCGGAGGTGGTCGGGCTATTGGGCAAGTACGGCATTCAAATTGACGAAACGCATGGATAAGCAACCCAACCTCGTAACGGCCGGGGAGAAGAAACTCGTCGGGCAGCGGATGCAGATGTCGCTGGCCGACAACCGGACCAATGAATTATGGCGGCATTTCCTGCCCAGACGCCGGGAAATTCAACGCTACACGGGATCGGCATTGTACTCGGTGGAGGTGTACGACGACCGGTACTTTACCTCTTTTGATCCCGCAAACCGGTTTGATAAATGGGCGGCGGTGGAAGTAACCGACTTTGTGGACATTCCGGCGGGGCTCGAAGCGATTACGCTGCCCGGGGGGCTGTACGCCGTTTTCGTGCACCAGGGGTCGGCCAGTGCGGGCCGGGAAATGTACCGCTACATTTTCGGGACGTGGTTGCCGGAGTCGGAGTACGCGCTGGACGACCGGCCCCATCTTGCGGTGATGGGCGAAAAATACCGCAATGAAGGCCCGGATTCCGAAGAGGAAATCTGGATACCGGTCAAGCCCCGGTAACGGGCAAACCGGACGCGGCGCCTTGCTGAGTTGCCACCAGGACACGGAGGCACGAAGGTTCACTACACTACGGCTCCCTGGTGTTTCCCCGGCGTCCTGTGACTTTGCGGCAATCCTTGTCCCGCAGGATGGGCAGGTGCGCTATTCTTCAAAGTTGTCGTAGTAGGTAAAATCCCTGGTGATCTGCCCGTCTTCAATGGTAAAAATGGTGCAGACCGGCAGTTCGAACGTAGAACCATCGGGCGCCGTGCCGCTCGATATGAATTCTACGGCAACGTGTTGGTCCCCGGATGGGTAGATTTGCACGACCCGGTCACGGATGTCGGGGAAAGCCTGCTGTAGCTGGGTGTATTTTTTTACGGTTTGTTCCCGGGTTTGCGTGACCACGCCCGGGCCGAGCGAAGGGTCCTTGAATTCGGCTTTTTCCTGATAGAACGAAGCCATTCTACGCCAGTCGTGGTCGTTGAACGCGGCGAAGTATTGGGTGATCAATTGGGCGTTCCGGTCCTGCCCGGTGGCTTCTTTGCTGCTGGTGGTACAAGCAGGGATCAAAGGGATGAACAATAAAAAGTATAACTGTCGCATGGGTACGGTTGAAAGTTCAGGCTGGAGAATCGAATGGTGGGGTCCGGATGTGGCCTTACGCGTCGGCCCTGCGGTAGGGCGGCGGGGTTGCCGGCGGGTGCGGCGTTAGACGCTAGTGCGCTCCCGTTATTTCTTTGCAATAAACGATTTCCGCCGTTTCCTGCAATTGTTCAATGATACCCACTACTTTAAACTTTCTTTTCTCCAGCATCCGCAGCATGGGCAAATTATTGCTCTCGGTGGAGGTGAACAGCTTTTCATTCCCACATCTCCCTTCTACTGATTCGATCAGCGCCTGGCCGACGCCTTGCTTGCGGTATGGTGCCTTCACGTTCAAATACTGAATGAACGGCTTTTGGTAAAACGAATGATTGAAAGTAACGTAGCCGGCGATGCTGCCTTCCAGGATCGCTACCCGCACTTCATTTCGTTTGTATCTCCGTCTTTCTGTCCCCCGCAAATACATCGAAGGCGTCAATCTCAGCAAAATCATCCGGCACTGCTTGGCGTATTGGCACTTCCTTTTTTAGCTGGAGTGGGTGTAACGGAACACCGCCGAACGGCGGCGCGGCTCCCGGGGTTGGCTTTGCGGCGGAGCAGCCCGCTGCACGCATTCGCCGGGGTTGGCAGCGGTTATTTCAGCTTCTGAATGCTCCCTTCCAACGCATCCACAAAGGCATGCAAGTAGGCCGGAAGGTTTGCTTTGGGCTTGTCAATCAACCAGAACTGTCGTTTCCCGTTCTGGTTAACTTCCAGGTAATACCCGCCCCAGTCGCCTGCGTCAGGTTGCCCGATCACCCGGTCGCGTTCCTGGTAGAGTTGCGCGGGAATGCTGGCCGGTAAATCTTTTACTTGCTGGTAAAGGGAATCGGACAGGGGAACGAAGGCGCCTTCGTACCAGGCAGTATGATCCGGGTACGCGTCCCGGAGATCCTCCTGCAATTGCCCTTCTCCCGGGATGAGTTTATACATCTCAACGCATCGCTCCCCAAAACACTCTCCGTAAAAGTGGCCAAACATAATGTATTCCTGCGGTACATCAACTTCTTCCCGACTACACCCTATCAACAGCAACAGGGATAGTACCTGGGCCAGTATAAAGATTGGTTTCATAATGGATTTACTTTACACCAGGACCCTACGGCACATTGAATGGTTGCATACCCATCCTTCGATTGCTGGCGACAAGTCAAAGCCACCCGGCGCCGTGCCTTCCCGCCGCGGTTTGCGCCGGGGCCGGTGACCGGAGCGGCTGGGGTCAGCGTTTTTTGTGGATCAAATCCAGTACGTATTTCATCTCTGCATCCGTCCCTTCAACCACTTCCTGCACTGTGGGTACCACCGGGTGATCCGGCATGGTGCCCCGGCCGTGGTTTACCCCTGGATCAACCGCCGTCGTGTATTTGAGCAGAGGCACGGTGACGGTCAAGCCGGTAGGCAGTTCAACCACCGGCATCAATCCGCTGGTATTGCCCTGGTAACCGCCCCCGGTTTCCTGGCCAACGAAGACGGCTCTTTTGTTGTGAGAAAGGACCGCAGCCAGGTCACCGCAACTGGAAAGGCATAAGCCGTTGATCAGTACGAATAGTTTTCCTGTGTAATTGTACTTTGCCGGCCTTTGCGGTTCGTAAAAATCAAACTCCCGCGTAAATCTCGACTTTCGCCACTGGTAGAGCGAATCGGTGGGGACAGGTTTCCGGTAAATAAGGCCAGCCAATCCCTTGATGCTTTCCGCAAAAGCCCTTGTTGCTTCGATCCGGTTCCAGTAACGGTACGGCGCGTTCATCAGGTAGGAACAAAGCAGCGCGGCACGGGCATCGGTGCCACCCGTATTGTAGCGCAGATCAAGCACCAGGCAGGGCACCTGCTGGGTGTTGAGTTTTTTGAAGGCTTTTCTAAGAAAAGACTTGTAGTGTTGTCCTGCCGCTTTGATCTCGCTTTTGGCAAACGAACGGATGGTGAGTACGGCCAGACTATCCCGTACTTGGAAACGCAGCCGCTCTCCCTGCCGGGCGGCAGGTACCGGAAACGCCGTACCGTTTACCCCGTTCAGCAGGTACTCCTTTTCCATCCCTCCGGTTCTGATGAGGAGGTGGAAACGCTCCGTAACTTCGCAAATGGCCCGGTACCAATCGGCAAAATTGTACTGAAGCAGCAGGATCTTCTCGCTCTGGTTGTAGCCATCCGCGGGAATGGCAGCCATCAGTTGCCGGATGATCGCAGCCGTCGCGACGCCGTTGACTGCCAATAGTTCACTGCCCGTCAACAGGGTAGAATCGGAAGAATAATTATGCGTGATGAACGCCCGCTGGCCTTGTACCAGTACGCGTACCGGCAGGAGGGTATTGGTGGACTTGAGCCAGCTTTGGTAAGCGGGGGAGGTAGATATGTCAGTATGCAGGCAGCCTATTTTGGCAAAAACCGGTTTGAGTTTTCGGTAAATCTGGACTTCGGTGAGCGAATCCCGCATGGTTTGCAGGGTAGAATCAACGAAAGCATCCATCACCGCCTTGGCGTGGTAACGGTAAAAGCCCGGGTGTTTCCTGCTCAACTCCGTGAATAACTCCCGGCTGCCCTGCCGGACACTGTCAGCCGGGTATGCCGGCAGCCTCAACTGCTGAGCCGGCAAGTTTTCGATGATCAGCAAAAAGAAAATGGAAATCAGGAGGTTGCGCATTTTTATGCCTTGTTTAATGCCAACGAACCAGGCACACCCGTCATACTGCGGGCGTTGCGGCAGGGCGAGTTGTCTTTTCGTGTTACTGATCTGAAGGGTTAACCAAAGGGTAATAAAAATGAACAACCTGCTCGGCAATTCCTCCGGTAGCCTGATAAAACGCAATGGCATGCTGGTCTGCCTGGTCAGCTTGCACAAAGACTTCTTCAACTCCAATCCCTTTACAAAAAGTAGTAATCCCCTCCATCAACATTTTGCCAATCCCCCGTCGTTGGTAGTTACTCAGTACGGCAAGGTCATAAATATAAACCAATGGCCTTTCCGAATAATATTGCTGCAAAGTGTATGCAGTCAATCCGCCCACCACTTTCCCGTCTAGCAAAGCCACAAATACCAGGAAGCCGTCTTTTGCCAACAGCGTCTGCAGGTGTTTTTCACCAGGCATCTTAAAGCCTTTCATCTCGAAAACTTCTTCAAATACCCCGATCAGGGCGAGAAATTCGTCAAAGTCTTTCTGGTCTAATTTTTTGACTTTTACATCCATTTTCCTAATGATTTTCCTACAGTACGCCTAACCGAACAAACCTGCCCGGCGCCGTGGCCTCATGCGTCAGCCCGGCGGTGGAGCGGCCCGGTGATTGGAGCAGGCGGTGTTATGGCCTGTGGGTCTTGTTCTTTGTATATTCCTGCAACTCAATGATGATTTGTTGCGAGTCAGGCGACGTAACTGTTCTCCTGAGCGTATCAATCAGGAACTGCCTGGGCCACACCCCTTGCTTGTTTTCAGTGTATTCCAAGTGAATTGTGTCTCCGTTGATGTGGTACTTGCCGGAATTGTCGCTCACCGGCAAATACAAGTAGAAGGTCCGGTCCTGGTAAAGTTTCAGTTCCCAGGATGCAGCGAAACTGTCGGAGAACGCGTGCAGTATTTGAGGCTTCTTATCTTCGCAACTTATCAGGATTGACGTAAAAAGCAACCAGGGCGTGAGTCTCTTTATTTTCTTCAATAGGCCATGACGGGCCACCGCTCAACGGCGGCGTGGCGCCAAGGGCCGGTTCTGCGTTGGGGGCGGCCCGCTGATCGTTTTAGCCCGTGTGATGGGCTGTCGTGTTCCCTTCGTTATGAATCCGACCTAACCACTCACCCCTGCTTGCTCATATTGATCTGCGACCAAACGGGCCACTTCACTGGCTTGGGGGATGGATAAGGCGTACCGCTGCGCAATGGTTCTGACCAAGGACTGGGATAAAAAAATCATCCCTTCAGGGAGTCCTTTTACTTTTCGGAGTTCTTTCGAGAGTTCGAACTGTTCCTGATAAATAGCGGTAGTGATGTGGGAATAGCTTACCGAAGCAGGCTGGTGCGTTCTCACCTTCTGGCCTACCTGGTCCACAATGGGTCGGTATGCCCGTCTCAAGTCAACGAATTTTTGAAATTCTTTGCGTAAATCCGCATCTCGATAAACGGTTTCAACAAGTCCGGTGATTTCTTCCATAATCGTTTGGAGTAAGTTACTTCTAAGATAACCATTCACCTGGTCAATTCCCCACTATTCTATAGCCAATAACGAATCAAACGCTGCCGTATAGCGTGGCTCGAAGCTGAGGTTTCAAGCGTCGGCTATGCGGTAAGGCCAGGGCTGGCGGCCCGGTTATCGGCCAGTGTAGTGTTATGCTCAGGTATTATTCTTTTTATTAATTTCTTAATAAATAAGCGATGTCTAATCATTGCAATCACCCAATTCATACCATATAACCAACAAAAGAAGACTATTACGAAAATTGAATTTTGAGAGATAACTCCAAAGAACAAACTCATGACCGACGTAATCAACATCATTCTAATAGTGGAGTAATTATAAACCAATCTTTGTTTGTCTGAATCTACTCTGAAATATCCTTTGTCTACTGGAGCCATCAAATGATTTCTTCCTTGTCCATTGAAGAAACCATTTTTAAAAATCAATAGGTTTCCCGTTACTTCAATCTCATTCACTTTTAATCGTATAAGCTCTGTTTTGATGGCCGAAAGAATTTTATCTTCAGGCAAATTTAAATTAGAGATGCTCCTTTGTAGCCGCATTTTATTTATTATTTACTTGAGCATAACAAGTATACACCCGAAACGAGCCAATACCCGGAAGTGCTCTTACGCGGGCAGTAGCGGTCTCCCGGCGGCTTACCCCACTTTTACGCCTTCCACCTTCGTTTTCAGGTACGTAATGAGCATGTCCAGGGCCCGTTCGAAGTGCAGGTTGTTGGGCACGATCACGTCGGCGTCGGACTTGAAGGGTTCGATGTATTTCACGTAACTGGGCATTACGTGCTTCTCGTAGCGGTAGAGCACGTCGGCCAGGTCGTAGCCCCGTTCGTCGCGGTCCCGCACGATGCGGCGCTTCATCATCAGGTAGCTGGGGGCGTCAATGAACACCTTCAGGTCGAGCAGGCGGGCAATTTCGGCGAAGTAGAACACGAAAATGCCTTCCACCACGATCACCGGGCTGGGGTTGAACACCAGCGTTTTGGGCTTCAGGTCTTTGTTGTTGAAGGTGTACTCCAGCTTCTCCACCCGTTTGCCATCGCGCAGGTCGCGGATGTGGCTGGCGTAAAGTTCGAAGTCAATGGAAAGCGGCGTGTCGAAGTTGCAGATGCCGTTTTCGTCGAGGGGTTGCTGATCGCGGGACCGGTAGTAGTTGTCCTGCGAAATGAGGCAGATCTGCTCGGGCGAAAAGGCGTCCATGAGCTTGCGCAGAAACAGGGTTTTGCCCGAACCACTGCCGCCCGTAATCCCTACGATGAATGGAGTTGAGGTCATAACGGGCTCAAATCTACGGCTTTTTCGCGTAACCCGGGGGCCGGCGGCCGGTTGGTGGAGTGCCAAACTTTGGGGATATTGCCCGTTCTTAGTGAACCATTTACCCGGCAGATGAAGAAAATTGTATGCCTGCGCCACCGGTCACCCCTCCGGACTTTCGTGGGGTGCCTGCTGCTCGGGGTGCTGGGAAGCGTTGGGCCGGCCGGTTGCGAACTGAGCCGGAAGAAGACCTACCACAACGAAGCACTGGCCCCCGAAGCCTACCGGCTGCCCTACGACTTTGACCAGCCCACCGACAAGTACTTCCTGGGCGAAGACCTCGAAGAGATTTCCGGCCTCTCATGGTTCGACGGCAACCGCCTGGCCTGCGTGCAGGACGAGTCGGGCCGCGTGTTCATCTACGACCCCGAGGCCGACAAGGTCACCCGGCGCATCAAGTTCGGCCGCAGCGGCGACTACGAAGGCGTGGAGTGGGTGGGCGACAGCCTGTACGTGATCAAAAGCGACGGTACGCTGCTCAGTTTCCCGGCCGCTGCCGACGAGCCGGTCGTGACCACCACCGAACTGCCCTTTACCGGCGACGTTGACATCGAGGGGCTGGGCTACGACCCCCAAAGCAAGCACCTCCTGCTGGCCGTAAAAACCCTGCGCGACAGCACCGACAAAGCGATGCCCGACAAACTGGTGTACGCCTTCGACCCAGTGCGCCGCCAGTTGCTGCCCCAGCCGTTCATGACCCTCGGGCAGGCGGACCTGGAGGCGTTCCTCAAAACGCACCAGCAGGGCAAGCCGCCCAAGAAGAAGGCCGAAAAGGTGGTCTACAAACCGTCCGGCGTGGCCGTGCATCCGCGCACCGGGGAAGTGTACCTGCTGGCTTCCGAAGGCAAGAAGCTTCTGGTGCTGAGCCGGCAGGGAGCCATCCGGGCCGCCGTGCAATTGAGTCCGCGGATGCTCAAGCAACCCGAGGGCATCTGCTTCGCCCCGGGCGGTGACCTGTACATTTCCAGCGAAGGGCGCGGCGAGGATGGGTTTATCCTGCGGTTTGCGTACGTGGAATAGTACACTGATGGGTTATGATGATTATGATCTGTTATGATTTTGGGTTATGTGGGTTGCAGGTGCAGGTATACAAGGGAAGTGCCTGCTTCGAATGAGTCAACCCGTTCGAATCATAATAATCATAATAAATCATAATCATCCTAACCCATCAGTGTACCATTCCATGCCCCCTCCATTCGACAACTACCTCCATTCACATACCACCCGTGCCATTCTACAGGCATTCTTCAAAGTATACAACACCCTCGGGTATGGTTTCCTGGAAAAGGTTTACGAAAACGCAATGGTGGTGGAATTGACGAAAATGGGACTGCCATGCGGAAAACAGCAACCCATAGACGTATATTACGAAGGTGTACGGATCGGCCAATACTTTGCCGACATGATTGTAGATGGACAAGTGATCGTTGAATTAAAAGCCGTCGAAACACTGGTGCCGGAGCACGAATGCCAATTGGTAAATTATTTGAAAGCGACCCGGGTAGAAGTTGGCCTGTTGCTCAATTTTGGAAAAGAACCCCAATACAAGCGTCGCGTACTGACCAATGATTATAAGAACTGGAAAAAGTGAGGGTACACTGGGGTACACTGATCGGTTATGATAATTATGATTAGGACTGATTTTAAAAGGAAGCGGAATCAGAAGAAAAAATCATAACAAATCATAATCATCATAACCGATCAGTGTACCCCAGTGTACCATTCAAACAAACCAACCCATGAATAAATTGCTGCTGCTGCTATTCCCCCTGGCTATTCTCAGCAGCGGAAGCGTAGCGGGCCAGAACAATGACACCCTGCGCGGGGCGCCTTCCTACTCGGTGTTCCTGATGGGCGACGCCGGGGCGCCGGCCCCCGACGGCACCGACCCCAACCTCAACGCCATGCGCACCCAACTGGAGGCCGCCGGCCGCAACAGCGCCGTGGTGTACCTGGGCGACAACATCTACCAGCGCGGCCTGCCCGACCCCGACAAGCCCGACCGGCCCGTGGCCGAACGCAAGATCACCGCCCAGCTCGACATCCTCAAAAACTACCCCGGCCGGCCCTTTTTCATCCCCGGCAACCACGACTGGGACCGCATGGGCCGGGAAGGCTGGCAACGCGTGCAGAACCAGGCGCAGTTCATCCACCAGTACCTGGGCCGCGACGACGTGTTCCTGCCCCCGGGCGGCTGCCCCGGGCCCGTGGAAGTGCCCCTGGACGACCGGCTGGTGCTGGTGATCCTCGATACGCAGTGGTACCTGCACGCCTGGGACAAGCCCGGCGAGGAGTCGGACTGCGAAGCCAAAGACCTGTCCGACATGCTCGTGCAGCTCGACGACATCATCGAACGCAACATCAACAAGCGGGTGATCGTGGCGGCGCACCACCCCATGTACACCTACGGCCCCCACGGCCGGTACTACACCTGGAAAAACCACCTGTTCCCGTTCCTGGACCTGAAGAGAAACCTCTACATTCCCCTGCCCGTCCTGGGGTCGCTCTACCCGCTGTACCGCCAGCTCATCGGGAGCCGCCAGGACCTGCCCCACCCCCTGTACCGGCAGATGCAGCGCGGCATTACCGCCGTGCTCCGGCAGCACCCGCAGGCCATCTGGGTCAACGGCCACGAACACGCCCTGGAGCACATCGTGGCCGACAGCATCCACTACATCACCAGCGGCAGCGGCTCCAAGATGACGCCCGTGAAAAAGGGCAGGCTGGCCCGCTACGTCACCGACCAGGTGGGCTTTGCCCGCATGGATTACTACCCCGACGGGCAGGCGTGGCTCTCCTTCTGGAAGCCCGACAAAGACAAACCCGGGGGCGAAAGGCTGTATCACGCCCGGCTGATCCCCGCGTACGGGGAGCAGGCCGCCCCGCCCGACCCCGCCGACCGCTGGGACTACCGCGACACCACCGTGACCATGGCCGCCAGCAACGGGTACGGGGCGGGGCCGGTCCGGCGGTTCTTCCTGGGCAAAAACTACCGCCAGGAGTGGACCACCCCGGTGACCGTGCCGGTGTTCAAGCTGGGCCGCGAAGCCGGCGGCCTCACCATTGACCGGCGGGGCGGCGGCATGCAGACCAAATCGCTGCGCCTGCAAGCGGGAGACGACCGGCAATACGTGCTGCGCACCGTGGAAAAGTTTGCCGAAAACGCCATTCCCGAAAACCTCCGCAGTGCGTTCGTGGTGGACATTGTGCAGGACCAGATTTCGGCGGCCCACCCCTTTGCCGCCCTGGCCGTGCCGCCCCTGGCCGAAGCGGCCGGCATCATGCACACCAATCCCCGGCTCGTGTTCATTCCCGACGACCCCCGCCTGGGCAAGTACCGCAAGGCGTTTGCCAACACGCTGGCCCTGTTTGAGGAGCGGCCCGACGAAGGCTTCGAAAAAACGAACCGCTTCGGCGGGGCCGAAAAAATCTACAGCACCACCAAAATGCTCGAAAAGCGGTACGGTGACAACGACAACCGCGTGGACCAGCAGGCCGTGCTCCGGGCCCGGCTCTTCGACATGCTCATCGGCGACTGGGACCGCCACGACGACCAGTGGCGCTGGGCCGTGTTTGAGGAGGCGGGCGGCAACGTGTTCCGGCCCGTGCCCCGCGACCGCGACCAGGCATTTTTCGTCAACGACGGGCTGCTGCCCTGGCTGGCCAGCCGCCAGTGGGTGCTGCCCAAAATCCAGGGCTTCGACGAACGGATCAGAAACGTGACCGGCTTCAACTTCAACGCCCGGTACTTCGACCGCTCCTTCCTCACCGAACCAAACCTCGCCGACTGGCGGGCCATGGCCGACACCCTGCGCCGGCTGCTGCCCGACAGCGTAATCGAAAGGGCCATCCGGTCGTCGTGGCCCGAGGCGGTGTTCAAGTTGTCGGGCGAAAAGATCATCCACAAGCTCAAGCGGCGCCGCGACGACCTGGCCGGCTACGCCGAAACGCACTACCGGTTCCTGGCCCGCGAGGTAGACGTGGTGGGCAGCGACAAGACCGAACGCTTCGCCGTGGAACGCCTCCCGGGCGGCGACACCCGGGTAACGGTGCATAAGGTGGACAAGGAAGGCAAGGTGGACAAACCCTTGTACGAACGAACGTTCTCCCGCGCCGAAACCCGGGAAGTGCGCCTCTACGGCCTCGGCGGCGACGACCAGTTCGTGGTGTACGGGCAGGCCCGCAAGGGCATCCGGGTGCGCATCATCGGCGGCAAGGGCAAAGACGGCATCACCGACAGTTCGCGGGTGGCCGGCCCCGAACGCAAAACGCTGGTGTACGACACCCGGAGCGGCAACACCCTCAGGTTGGGCGGCGAAAGCCGGAACCTTACTTCAAGCAGCCCGCTGGTGAACGAGTACAACCGCAAGTCGTTCCGCTACAACTACCTGGCCCCGCTCTTGTCGGTGCAGTACAACCCCGACGACGGCCTGTTTTTCGGGGGCGGCTTCATCGTGCGCAAACAAGGCTTCCGGCACGAGCCGTTCGTGGCCCAGCACCGCGCCACGGCCAACTACGCCGTGGCGACGCGGGCCTACAACTTCCGCTACACCGGCGACTTTACCGACGTGGTCGGGCGGCTGAATGTACAGGTGAACGCGGAAGTGAGGGCGCCCAACTTCGTCAACAACTTCTTCGGCCTGGGCAACGAAACGAGCTACGACAAAAGCCAGGGCATCAACTACTACCGCGTGCGGTTCGAAGACTGGGCGTTCAATGCCCTCTTGCAGCACACGGTGAGCCGGTCGGCGGTGTTCTACGCGGGGCCGGCCTTCGAAAGCGTGGAGGTGGAACGGTCCGGCGGGCGGTACATTGACCTGCTGGCCGACAACGGGCTCGACAACGGCCGCGACTTGTTTGCCCGGAAAACGTACGGCGGGCTCAAGGCCGGCTTCGAGGTGGACACCCGCAACAGCAAAATCCTGCCGCTCACCGGCACGCACTGGCACACGGAAGGCACGTTCTACCAGGGAATCAACGCCCCGGCCCGCGGCTTGTCGCGCATCCAGTCGGACCTGGCCTTTTACTGGTCGTTCCGGCTGCCGGCCCGCGTCACGGTGGCGACCCGGTTCGGGGGCGGGGTCAACCTGTCGGATTACGAATTTTTCCAGGCCAATGCCCTGGGCGGCCTCACCAACCTGCGCGGCTACCGTCGGACCCGGTTTGCGGGGGGAAGCAGCTTCTACAACAACACCGAGGTGCGGGTGAAAGTATTTACGTTCCGGTCGTACTTTTTCCCCTCGTACGCCGGGCTGCTGGCCTTCCACGACGTGGGGCGGGTGTGGCAGGACGGTGAAAATTCCAACCAGTGGCACCGGGGCTACGGGGGCGGCCTGTGGCTCACGCCTTTCAATGCCGTGGTGGTGTCGGCCATGTACGGCTTCTCGCCCGAAGGCGGCATTCCCACGCTGCGGGTGGGGTTCTTCTTTTAGGCGTTGGGGAGTTGGAGCGTTTGAGAATTGGCCAGTGGTATGTAGAGACGCGATTTATCGCGTCTTTCCGTTCAACAATTCAACAATTCAACAATTCACCACGGAGACACGGAGGGCACGGAGTTTCATGGAGATTTCACGCAAAGGCGCAAAGACCGCAAAGCAATGCGCGTACCCTCTTGCATCTACGCCGCAATCCTGCTAATCCTTTAATCTTGTAAATCCTGATCCCTTTGCGGTCTTTGCGTCTCCATTGCGCCCTTTGCAGTTCAGTTTATTGCTTCCTGGTTACCCTTTTAAAGCACGAACCGCTGCCGGCGGGTGCTGGCAGCGGTTCATATTTCAATTCCTGAAAAGTAGTTACGCGGATAGTACGCTGATCAGCAGCACAACCAAGCCGATGGCCAGGGCTACCCAGCCGATGGTGGCTGCCGTGCCCGACGTAAGCAGGGCGAGTACCAGGCCGCCGACGGCCAGCAAAGCGCCGAGGGCTACCAGTCCCGTGTTGGCCTGGGCGGCTTTTTCACCCTGCGCCTTTTTGGCGTCGAATT
>CADCTQ010000040.1 GCA_902805615.1 uncultured Cytophagales bacterium | reverse complement strand
CCTACTCGATGCGCGAAGACCGGGAACGGTTCCTCAACCAGGGCATGGACGACTACATTTCCAAGCCCATCCGGGCGCACCTGCTCATCAGCAAGGTCAAAGACTGGTTCAAGGCCGAAGGGGTGCTGCCGGCGCCCCTCGCCGTGCCGCCCCCCGCTGACGTGCCGCCCGGGGACGGCCACGGGGGCAACGGGCACGGGAGCAACGGGCACTGCGCCCTGCCGACCATCAACCTGGAAATTGTGGAACAGCTCAAAAAGTACGGCGGCGACGAGATGGTGTTCAGCTCGTTCGAGGACTTCGAAACCGAGGCCGGCGAGCAGCTCGACGCCTGCTTACAGTCGGTGAAAAACAAAGACTACAACAAAATTTTGAGTAATTTGCACACACTGAAGGGCAACGCCGGCACGCTGGGAATCGAGAAAGTAGCCGAGTGGGCCCGCATTACGGAGAGCAAGCTCAAGAACAACCACCTGGCCGACCTGGAGACGGACTTGAGCCACTTGCAGCAGGAATTGTACGAATTTCAGAACAGCTATCGCAAACTCATAACTACCTGAAAATGGCCGCTCCCAAGAAAGTACTGATTGCGGAAGACAGCTCCGTCATCCAGAATTTAACCAAGAAAATCCTCCAGTTCCAGAATTTCGAAATCTCTTCCGTCAAGAACGGCGAACAGGTACTCCAGGCGCTGGCCAAAGAACCCTTCGACATCCTGCTGCTCGACATCAACATGCCGGTGATGGACGGGATGGAGTGCGCCAAGCTGGTGCGGGCCCTGCCCGACCCGGTAAAGGCCAACATTCCCATCGTCGCCATTACGGGCAACGCGCGGAACTACTCGATGGAAGACTTCAAATCGGTGGGCATCAACGAGTACCTGCAAAAGCCGCTGAACTTCGACAACCTGGTGGACATGGTCAAGAAACTGACCGGCGCCGCCTGAGCCCCCACCCTGCCCCGTCCATGAAACACACGCCCCAATTTCTTTCCCGGCTGGAAGACATCTTCGCCGAATCGGACTACATGCTCCGGTACGAGAAGGGTAACTTCAAGGCCGGTTGGTGCCTGCTCAAGAGCACGAAAGTGGTGGTGGTCAACAAATACTTTCCCACCGAAGGCAAGATCAACTGCCTCGTGGACATTCTGCGTGCCATTCCGTTAAACACCGAGACGCTGGGCGAGAAGAGCCAGAAGCTGTACCAGGAAATTACCAAGCCCCAACCGGCATGATTGTTACCTTTCTCGGCACCGGGACGTCGCAGGGCGTTCCCGTGATTGCGTGCGACTGCGAGGTGTGCCGTTCGCTGGACTTCCGCGACAAGCGGCTGCGCGTGTCGGTGCACCTGCAAATCGGCGACAAAAGCCTCCTCATTGACTCGGGCCCCGACTTCCGGCAACAGGTGCTCCGCGAACGGATCAAGACGCTCGACGCCCTCCTGTTTACGCACGAACACAAAGACCACACGGCCGGCATGGACGACATCCGGGCGTTCAACTTCACGCAGGGCAAGGCCATCCCGGTGTACGGCCGCCCCACGGTGCTCGAACAGCTCAAACGCGAGTTTGCCTACATTTTTTCCGAACACCAGTACCCCGGCATTCCGCGGGTGCAGCTCCAGCCCATCGGCAACGAGCCCTTCTCCGTGGAGGGCGTCGAGGTGATCCCGGTGGAGGTGATGCACTACCGCCTGCCCGTGTACGGCTTCCGCATCGGCGACTTCACCTACATCACCGACGCCAACTTCATTGCCGACGGCGAACTCGAAAAGATCCGGGGTTCCCGGGTGATCGTGCTCAACGCCCTGCGCCGCGAGCCGCACATCTCCCACTTCACCCTCGACGAGGCCGTGGAACTCCTGCGGGATTTGCAACCCGAAAAAGGCTTCCTTACCCACATCAGTCACCAGATGGGCCGGCACGCCGAAGTGGACAAGCTGCTCCCGCCCAACGTGCACCTGGCTTTCGATGGCTTGAAAATCGAACTCTGAGCAAGATTCCGGTCCCGCCGGTCGTTTTTCCCGGTGCATCTGCCGCGGCATGCGCCGGCCCAACCCGTTCGTAACATCGCAACTCCCTGACTGTCAGCGCGGCATTGCCGGCATTGTTGCATGAGGTGTCCCAATCCCACGCGTGTAGGGTCGGGCCGCAGTTGAGGGTTTGGGTTGGCGGAATATGAGGTAACTTGGGTTACTTATTTCATACTCAACAATTTCCCTCCTATGGCAATACAGAAACAAATTTGCGCACTGGCCGAGGCAGCCCGCAAATGCCTGGCCGATTTAAAAGCCGTTCAGACCGGTGAATTCGACATGATCCGTTGGATGCGTTACATGTCCTTCGAGTCCAAGATCACGGAAGTGGAAAGAGCCCTCGAATCGTACAACACCAAGTTGCAGGAAGCCGAAAACGCCCGGCGCGTGTTCGAAACCAAGCAGCTCGAACTCGAAGAAATCGCCCGCCAGTTCTTACCCGAAGCCAACGCGGCGCAGCCCGCCGCCGCCGCCGTGCAGAAAGTCAAATAAAATCAGGATCAGCCTGACCAACAAGCGTAGCCCGATTGCCGGGCCGCTTTCCGCGCACCTGATGCGCTCACTAAAAAAATGCCGACCGGGATGTTACGACAAGAACATCCCGGTCGGCATTTTTTTGTTGCGGACCGCTCTTTTCAGGCCGCCGGGTAGTTGCGGGCCAATGCCCGGACGGCGGCTTCAAAGACGGCTTTTACTTCTTCGGCGTTTTGTTGCAGCAGGGCCGGGTCGGCCGGCAGCAGCGTTCCCCGGCCGACCAGTTCCAACAGGTGCAGGGGCCCGGCCGCTTTTTCGAGGCCCAAGAGTTTCACCTGCGACTTGAACCGGTGGGCCTGCGCCCCGGTGGCCGGCAGATCGTACGCCGCCACGGCCCTTTCGAGCCGGTCGAGTTCGGACGGCGTATTGAGGATGAACTTCTGCACGATTTCGCGCAGGGCCGGGCTGTTTTCGCCCACCATTCCTTGCAGCAGGGAAAGGTCGTAGGCCAGGGGCACCACCGGCTCTTGGACCAGCGGGCCGCCGTTTGCCGCTCCTCCATCGGCATCGAAGGGGTAGGCAACGGGGGCAGCCGCGTGACCGGCCCGGTCAGACCGTTTCCGGCGGAGTTCTTTAGAAGTGCTCGTAATCATAATCGCTAAGCAGGAAGTTGGTTATCAGACCAGTAACTGCTGCTTGATGAGCCGGAAGCGGTGAAAGGTAAACGGCCGTCTCAGGCGTCGGCGCGCTGGATGAATTGCATGAGCAGTTCGTGCCGGTCGCCGTCCTTGTCCACGATGGTGAATACCAGGTGCGGGTTGTCGAGCCGGCTGTTGTTTTTGATTTCGGTGATCTGGTAGTGGGGGGCTTTTTCCTGGATGGTGTCTTTCAGGTCGGAGATGATCTTGGCAAATTCAACCTCAATGGTACTGGGGTTATAGTTCGTCGTCTTCATGGATGGGTTTGCAGATTAGGGATGCGGTCCTTAAAATACTAAAAAACGGCTAATTTCCCGGCCCCTCCCCGGCGTGGCCCCCCTTACTGCGGCTTGCCGTTGTCGTAGTACACCTCCGTCACCAGTTCGATGGCGCTGAAGCGGATCACGGCCGTGCGGGCCCGGGAGGCGTCGGCGTTCCCCCCGCACTGCGCCCCGGGTTCGAGGAAGTAGACGTAGAATTTCTGGTTGCGCTGGTATAGCCGCTGAAAGTCAGGCTTGCCCAGCACGTCGAGCAGTTCGTTCTGGGTGAGGCCCTTGAGTTGGCGCCGGATGCTGTCGAAGGGTTGGCTCAACGCTTTCCGCCCGCCCCCGCAGCCCAGGCGGTCCGCCTGCCAGGCCGCCGAGTCGAAGCCGTCAATCTGTTTGGGCGACCCGCAGGCCGCCAGGCCGATGCCCGCCATGCAGCCGAGGCGCCCCAGGAAAGTACCGATGCGCGTCATTGGGGGTTGGGCTGGCAGTAGGTTTGAATGGCTTCTTTGGCTTCCTTGTAGCCCAGCCGGTCGGCCTGCGCCAGGTTCCGGCAGCCGTTTTCGGGCTGTTTCTGCACGATCTCGGCCATGCCCAGGCTGTAGTATCCCTTGGCGTAGCGGGCGTTGATCTGCACGCTGTGCCGGAAGTCGGCAATGCCGCCCTCAAAGTCGGTGAGGCGCACCTTTACCGTGCCCCGGTTGTAGTAGTAATCGGCATTGCGCGGGTTGAGCAGGATGGCTTTGTCGTAGTCGAGCAGCGCCTCCTTGAACCGGTTGCTTTGGAAGTACACGTACCCCCGGTCGGAGTACAGGTCGGCCGAATCGGGCTGCAACCGGATGGCCTCGGAGTAGTCCCGCAGGGCACCCGGCAGGTCCCGCTGGGTCGTTTTTACCTTTGCCCGGTTGTAGTAGGGCTTGTAGAAGTCGGGGCGCAGCTCGATGGCCCGGCCGTAGTCCAGGTTCGCCTCCTGGTACTGTTTGAGCTGGAAGTGGGCCACGCCGCGGGCGTTGAACGCTTCGGCGTTGGCCGCGTCCTTTTCGATGGATTTGTTGAGAAAGCCCAGGGCTTCGGTAAACTTCTGTTCCTGCATCAACTGGCGCCCCTTCTCCAGGAACGCCTCCGAGGACTGGGAGCAGGCCACCAGCACGAAAATCAACACCCCCGCACCCAGCCGGGGAAATTTCATATAGTTCATTATTCTGATCCGCATTTGCATAAAGGCTTTGGCTCGCCTGGGAAAAAAGGATTGGGTATTGGGTCAATTTCGGGCATTAAGCGCCACATGGGTAAAACACGCGACAGCCGGTTTATGTCCCCCGTCCCGCGTCTAAAATCTCAGGTTTCCCGCTTTATTCTTCCAGGGCTTCCAGCAGGTCGGCCAGGGCGCCGAAATCCTTGTAGCCCGGCCGGATTTCCCCGCTGCCTTTGAGGGCGATGCCCCGCACGGCCGTTTGCGCCAGGGTGTCTTCCACCGTCGCCGGTTCAAGGCCAAAACCAAGAAGCACCGGGTATTGTTTCGCAATTTCGGCAATTGCCGTCCGGGCCGGTTCGCCGAGGGTGGCGGCCTCCGATTCGAGCAGGAAATACGACACGTGCGGCGCCACGGGGCCGTAGGTTTCGTAGAACTGGTCGGCCATCGCCACCGTGTCCCAATCCACCCGGCAGATGAGCGACACGCCGTAGTGGCGCAGGGCGGCCCAGTCGGCGGAGCGGCTTACCTGCAACCAGTCGAGGGCGTAGGCTTCCAGCAGTTGCGTGAGGTTTACGGTGTCGGCGTCTTCCACTTCCCCGACGAACTGCACGCCGGCCACCCAGCCGGCAATGGCCCCGAAGGCCGCCGGCGTGACGTGGCCGGGCCGGGCGGCATCCACCGGGAAACCCAGCAGGTCAACGCCCATGCCGGCGCAGTAACGGGCATCGCTCA
>CADCTQ010000039.1 GCA_902805615.1 uncultured Cytophagales bacterium | reverse complement strand
GGGGCGAAAAAGGTGCCTTCGGGGTCACGTTCGTCCTTGTCCAGCATGGCGTCGGCCTGCCGGAGGGTGAGGTGCACGTACCGGAGGTATTCGGCGTACTCGGGCTTGTCTTTGCGCAGCGGCATTCCCTGCCAGTACAGTTTGAGGGCTACCAGCATGGGCGACACGGGGTGCTGCGGGTACCGGCTCCGGATGGTCCCGATGAGGGGTTCGGCCTCGGCGAACTGGAAATTGTAGATGCGGTCAATGGCTTGCCGGAGCACCCCCTGCGTATCGGCATCGCGCAGCAGTTGGGCCCGGCTGGCGGTGTACGCGCCGCAGCAAAGCCACAGCAGCAGAACGGTCTGGGGGAAGAATCGGTACACGGGGCAAAAGTACGGCCGGGGGGTCTGTATCTCCGCCTGTTGCGCCTTAAAAAAATTTGGTTCGCCGGGGTGCCGGCGGGGCCGTTCCGGTGCTAAATGCCTCAAATGATTACATTTCCGTAAAGCCTTTTTCTTCCCCGTTTCTCCCCGGTTGCGTACTTTTGTAAGGATGTACTGCGTTGGGAGGTATACTTCCGGTACAGAATTTGAGAACTCGTGCGTGAGCCCGCAAGGTTCACATCCCAATACCCAGATTGAATGAAAAGGACTTTTCGTATTGTATGTTTGCTGCTGTTCTGCTGCGGGTTCGTGTCCAAAGACACCTACCGGCACATTCGCAATAATAGTTTTTCCCGCGGCGAAGTGCTCGAATTCCGCATCCACTACGGCTTCATCAACGCGGCCGAAGGGGTGGTGGAGGTGCACCAGAACCTGTTCAAGATCAACGACCGCCCCTGCTACCGGGTCAACGTCAACGGCAAGACCATCGGCGCCTTCGACCTCGTGCTGCGCATCCGCGACACGTGGCGGTCGTACATTGACACGGCGGCCATGGTGCCGCACCGCTTCTCGATGG
Organism: uncultured Cytophagales bacterium; assembly: GCA_902805615.1. Lineage (GTDB taxonomy): Bacteria > Bacteroidota > Bacteroidia > Cytophagales > 172606-1 > CADCTQ01. Next base: position 20,470 of record CADCTQ010000039.1, on the reverse strand, counting down.
ACATCCAGGAGGGCAAGTACCGCAAGGAAGAAACCGTGTTTTTCAACCACGAGGCCCGCACGATCCGCTCCGAGGAGGTGAACAAAGAAACCAAGGAGTTCGAACTCAAACGCAACGTGCAGGACCTGGTGAGCGGCTACTTCTACCTGCGCACGGTAGACTTCAACCAGGTGCGCATCGGCGACATCGTGCAGGTGGACGCGTTTTTCGACGACGACTTCTACGACTTCAAGGTGCGCTACCGGGGCAAGGGCGAGGTGGAAACCAAGTGGGGCAAAATCCGCTGCATCCTGCTCAACCCGGTGATGCCGGCCAACAAACTCTTCAAGGGCGAAAACTCCATCCGGGTGTGGGTGTCGGACGACGAAAACAAAATCCCCATCAAGGTGGAAGCCGATATGTTCGTGGGCGCCGTGGAACTCGACCTTAAGAAACACAAAAACCTGCGCCACCCGCTGAAGTTTTATTAAGGGCACGCTTGTAATGGTACACTGATTGATTAAGATGATTATGATTGGTTATGATGAAATGAAGCTGACGCGTATTAACTCGTTGATTCACACTCCCTAATCAGTCCCAATCATAACCATCATAACCGATCAGTGTACCCCTGTCTCAATACCCACTACTAATTTTCTCTCCCATGCGTAACATTCTGAAATCATTTTCGCTGCTGATAGCCCTGTTCGTGCTGGCCTCTTTCGCCAACCCGGCGCCGGCGCCCGAGGTGGGCCAGTCAGCCCCCGACATCTCCCTTACTTCGCCCGACGGCAAGGTCATCAAGCTCTCCTCGTTGCGGGGCAAGGTGGTGCTCATTGACTTCTGGGCCTCCTGGTGCGGACCGTGCCGGAAGGAAAACCCGTACACGGTTGAAATCTACGAAGCCTACAAGGACAAGGGCTTTACCGTGTACAGCGTTTCGCTCGACCAGAACAAGATGGCCTGGCAGAAAGCCATTCAGAAGGACGGCCTGCCGTGGGAATACCACGTATCCGACCTGAAGGGCTGGCGCAACAAGGCCGCCGCCGACTACGGCGTGGAAGCCATCCCGGCCACCTTCCTCCTGGACCGCAACGGCGTTATCGTCGCCAAGGACGTCCGCGGCGGTGAACTCGACAAGGCCGTGCGCAAAGCGCTGAAGAAATAGCGATGTTCGATGCTCGATGTTCGATAGAATAGAAATGATGAAGCCCGTTCCCTGAGGAGTGGGCTTCGCTCTTTAAAGGTGTCGGAGATGCGAACATCGGGCATCGAACATCGCCTTTCGGGCATCGCCTTTCGAACATCAAAAATTGAATTTTTGCCGCTGTTTTTTATTCGGGGCCGGCGCGTTAACTTGCGGAAGCACGACTTACCTTACGCAAGCCTTTATGAAGCACGCCCCTTACAAAGTGCTGGTGGTAGACGACGAAGCCGACATTGTCGAAATGCTCCAGTACAACCTCGCTAAAGAAGGTTACGACGTAAAATCGGCCCAGGACGGAAAAAAGGCCCTTGAGGTGGCCCGTGACTTCCTGCCCAACCTGATCCTGATGGACATTATGATGCCCAACATGGACGGCGTGGAGGCGGGCCGCCGCCTGCGGGAACTGCCCGAACTGCAAAATACGTACATCATTTTCCTGACGGCCCGCACGGAAGAATACTCGGAAGTGGCTGCCTTCGAGGTGGGCGCCGACGACTACATCACCAAGCCCATCAAGCCCCGCGCCCTGATGAGCCGCATCAGCGCCCTCTTCCGCCGGGAGATCAAAAAGGCCAAGCAGGAAGACAAAATCGCCATCGGCGACCTCACCATTGACCGCAAGAGCTACACGGTCTCCAACAAGGGCGAACTGGTGACGCTGCCCAAAAAAGAATTTGAACTGCTCTTTTTCCTGGCCCAGAACCCCAACAAGGTGTTCAGCCGCGACGACCTGCTCCAGAACATCTGGGGCAGCGACGTGTACGTGCTGGCCCGCACCGTGGACGTGCACATCCGGAAGGTGCGCGAAAAGATCGGTGAAGGCTACATCAAAACAGTGAAAGGGGTGGGGTATAAGTTTGATTTGAGTGAAAGCTAAACAGCGTCGTAAGTCGCCAGTCGTAAGTCGTAAGGGGGATCGGGAACGTCTCTTTGCGGGTACGGCTGACAATCCCCTCCGGGCCGGGATTGCTGACCCTGACCGGGCAATGCCGGTCCCGATCCACTTACGACTCTCAACTTACGACTTACGACTTTCCCCCTATGCTTTCCGGCCCTAAAGGCGTTTCGTTTATTCTGGCCCTGCTCATTGCCCTCTTTTCGTCGGTATTCCTGTCGCTGATGGCCGGGGCTTCGCCCGAGCTGCTGGCGGTGAGCTTTGCCCTCACGTTTGCCTGGTCGTTCATTGCCGTGTACGTGGCGCTGGAATTCCTCATCTTCCGGGAGATCAACCGCATCTACGTCTTCCTCGAAAAAGTGCGGGCCAAGGATTTCAAGCTGCCGCGCAAAAAAGTGTTCAAGGCCAGCAACCCGCTCCAGCGCCTCAACGCCGAGATTTCGGCCTACGCCACCAAAAAGCAACAGGAGATTGACGAACTCAAAAAGCTCGAAAACTACCGGCGCGAGTTCCTGGCGAACGTGTCGCACGAACTGAAAACGCCCATTTTCGCCGCCCAGGGCTTTATCCACACCCTCATTGACGGGGCCGTGGACGACAAGTCGGTGCGCGACAAGTTCCTCGAAAAGGCCGCCCGCAGCCTCGACGGCCTCGACGTGCTGGTGCAGGACCTGCTTACGCTCTCGCAGATGGAAGCCGGCGACATCAAGATGCAGTACGAGAAGTTCGACCTGCCCGAACTGGCCCTCGAAGTGTTCGAACAACTCGAAGAAAAGGCGGCCTCCAAGAAGGTCAAGTTCCGGTTTGACCGCAACTACGAAAAGCCCATCATGGCCTACGCCGACCGGTCGCGGATCGGGCAGGTGCTCACCAACCTGATTGACAACGCCATCAAGTACGGCACGGAAGGGGGCAAGGTCACGGTGGAGTTTGAAACCGACAAGGAGCACGTGACGGTGGCCGTCCGCGACGACGGCCCGGGCATCGAACCCGAACACCTCAAACGCATCTTCGAACGCTTCTACCGCATCGAAAAAAGCCGATCCAAAGACAAGGGCGGCACCGGCCTGGGGCTGGCCATCGTCAAGCACATCATCGAAGCCCACCGCTCCAAGGTCAGCGTCACCAGCAAGCCCGGCAAAGGCACCCAGTTCCGCTTCCGCCTCGACCGCGCGGAAAACCATTAAGGAGTTGGGGAGTAGGGAGTTTGAGAATTAGGGAGCTAGAGCGTTAGGAAGTAAACGCGTGCCTTCCTCAGCACTTCCCGGTTTAGGATTGCAGGTAGGGTATTGCAGGCGATGTCAGATGGGCAAGTTGTCGTCGGGGAAAGTCCCGGAGGGACGCCCTGTTCCTAGCAGGCAACATTTCCTCACGCAATAGCTCCGTAGGAGCGACCTGTTGGCTGACAACATTTGAACAGTACGCTCCTACGGAGCTTGTGTCTATTTTGATGGTCGTTTCTAGGAACAGCACGCTCCTCCGGAGCTCTGGTATAACGCGTTCATGCTCAAACTCCCTGACTCCTTGACTCTCCAACTCCCTCCTTCGGCAGGCGGATGTAGAAGATGGAGCCTTCGTTTTCGCGGCTTTCGAACCAGATTTCGCCGTCGTGCCAGCCCACGATGGTTCTGATGATGGACATGCCCAGGCCCACGGATTCTTCGCCGCGCAGGCCCGGCCGGCGGGCTTTGGTGAACTTATCGAACAGGCCCGCTTGCAGGTGTTGGGGAATGCCGATGCCATTGTCGGCAACGCTGACCACCACGTGGCCGTCTTCCGACACGATGCGGACGGTGATGATGCCGTTCTCGTGGGTAAATTTGATGGCGTTGGAGATGAGGTTGTTGATCACCTGCATGAATTTCACCTCGTCCACCTGCGCGTAAATGCGGTCGGCGGAGGTTTCGAGCCGGAACTCCTTGGAGAGGTTGTGCTCGGCCGATTTGTACTGATCCATCAGGTCCCGGAACTTGGCTACCAGGTCGGTCCGCATTTTGATGACTTCCGCGCCGGACGACTCCAGGAACTCCTGCTTCACGAATTCGCGGATGAGGTGGATGTTGCGCCTGGCCATCCGGCTGATGAGGTCAACGAGTTCTTCCAGTTCGCGGTCGTTGTACTGCTTGATGCGCTTGCCGACCAGCCCGGTCAGTCCCTGGATCGTGCCCAGCGGCCCGGCCAGGTCGTGCGAGAGGATTTCGAGCACGGAGTTTTTCTTGGCGGCGTATTTTTTGAGCACGTCGTTGTAGTGCTTGCCGCCCGTCACCTCGCTGGCAAAGCCGGCAATGCAGGTCTGGCCGTCGGCCTGCCGGAACCGGAAGGGCGACACGCACAGCCACCGGTCGGAGCCGTCGGGCAGCCGGAGGCGGAATTCCACGTTTTTGATTGGCTCATCCTGCAACACCTGCTGGAAGGTATCGCAGAGGTACGCCCGGTCGTCGGGGTGCACTTGTTCGAGCAGCACGGCCGGGTTGGTTCGGAAGCCGGCGGGGGCGTCCGGCCAGATTTGTTCGAAGGCCGGATTGAGGTATTCCAGCTGCCGGGTCGCCGGGTAGTAAGCGAAGATGACCTGGTGGGTTCGTTCGGCCAGTGCGGCAAAAAAGGCAGGTTGCAGCATATAGAAGTGGATTCCCCGAAAACCAGTGATAAGAAGCAATGCGCCTGACCAAAGAGCCGGCGTACTCATTGGGCAAGAAAAGCGTACGGGAGCCAGGCGGTAAAGATAAGAGGATTTGCGCAATAAAAAGGAAGGGATAGGGTTTAAACCCTATCCCATGGATAGGGCTGCCGCTTATCGCAGGGTATTGCTTCTCAATAACATTGTTCTGGACCGTTCGCGCTTGAAAACGTGGCGTTACGATCCATAGGAGGTTTAAACCCTATCCCCTTATCCCCGTCCGACCCCGTACCGCATCCCCGCCCCAATGCTGTTAATCGGCTAATCCTGTGAATCCTGATCCTCTTTTTTAATAACCACTTACCCGCTATGCGAGTTTAAAGGCGTACCTACCTATGTTGTACCAAACCACTGCGATCCGATGAGTTATATTGAAGTAGCCCCCAACGTGGACCTGTTTTACCAGGACTGGGGCACGGGCAGCCCCGTCGTGTTCATTCACGGCTGGCCGCTCAACCACGAAATGTGGGAATACCAGCTTACCGAGTTGCCCCGGCAGGGCCTGCGGTGCATCGCCTACGACCGGCGCGGGTTCGGCAAGTCGTCCAAGCCCTGGGAGCCCTACGACTACGACACGCTGGCGGCCGACCTGAAGGCCGTGCTCGAAGCCCTCGACCTGCGGGACGTCACGCTGGTCGGCTTCTCGATGGGGGGCGGCGAAGTAGTACGCTACCTGAGCCGCTACGGCAGTGACCGCGTCGCCAAGGCCGTGCTGCTGGGCGCCGTCACGCCGTTCCTGCTCAAAACCCCCGACCACCCCGACGGCGTGGATCAGTCCGTGTTCGACGGGATGCTGGAAAAACTCAGAGACGACCGGCCGGCGTTCCTGGAGAGCTTCGGCCTCCAGTTTTTCGGCGTGAGCATGCTCAAGCAACCCGTGAGCCAGGCGCTGCTCGACTGGACCCAAATGCTGGCCCTCCAGGGCTCCCCCAAGGCCACCCTCGACTGCGTGCATTCCTTCTCGGCAACCGACTTCCGGGCCGACATGGCGCGGGTACAGGTGCCTACGCTCATCATCCACGGCGACAAAGACCAGATCGTGCCCATTGAGGTTACGGGGGCCGTGGCCGCCAACATGATTCCCGGCGCCCGGTACGTCGTGTACGAAGGCGCCCCGCACGGCTTTTGGTACACCGACCGCGAGAAGCTGAACCGCGACCTGCTGGCTTTCGTGCAGCAGCCCGCCCCGGCGGGTGCCGGCATGTAGTACCCAGCCCGGCACACCCGAAAGGTTTCGAAAACCTTTCGGGTGTGCCGGGCTATTCCCCAACCCCCATTCCCATGCGTTTTTCCTGGACCGGATTCTTACTGTTGGGATGCCTGCTGCGGCCCCTGGTTGCCCCGTGCCAGGCCGACGGGGAAAAATGGGTGAAGAAGAAGGAAGTGGCCGGCATTGCCGTGTTTGAAGGACAGGCGCCCCGGGGAGACTACAAGCAACTCAAAGCCCGGATGACGCTGCCGGCCACCTCCCTGCGGCGGCTGGCAACCCAGGTGATGGACGTGGAGGGCTACAAGGACTGGGTGGACCGGACCCGCGAGGCGCACGTGATCCAACGCGTGAACGATACCTTGCAGTACTACTACGCCATCGTGGACCTGCCGGCCCTCAAGGACCGCGACATGGTGGCCGAATTCAAGATCCACCAGGACAAGGTGACCAAGGTAGTGACCAGCATGGCCGTGGGCGTGCCCGACCGGCACCCGCCCGACCGGCGGTTTGAGCGCATCCCCGACTTTACCAGTTCGTGGACCTTCATTCCGTTGCGGGACGGCAACGTGCGGGTGGAGTACCGGGGTACGGTGCCCGACGACTGGACCTACTCCCTCGCCAAGAGTTTGATCTGGGGTGGCCTGTACCGGACCCTCGACAACCTGCGCAACCAGGTGCGGCAGGCCCCCAAAAGGAACCTGCCCGTGGCCTTTATCGCCGAGCCCGACTGACCGCACTTTTCCGAAAAAATATTACACAAAAATATTTTAAGAAATGCTTGCGTCGTATGTGGTATTTTTAGCACCTTTGTATCGTTAAAACAATCCAGATGAAATCGCTCAACATCATATCCTTCTCAAACAACGCCAACGTGTCCATTTGCGACATGATGAAGCGCAGTATGAGCGTGGTATTTAACAATGAGCGGGTGGATTATAAGCAGGATTACGGGTCGCGTACGAGGTAGCGTTTACAACGTTATCTTTCTACAGAGACCCGGCCCCAAGCCGGGTTTTTTGTTTACGCCCCCCTCCTTTCCATTTTCGGGCCCCGGTCGGCACGGGCCGATCCGTTGCAGGCAGGTAGCCCGTGCATACAAAGGTCAATTTATAAACACCTCATTACCAGGCAACAATTTCACACAACACCGCGATGATTTCCTCCAGAAACTGCATTTCCATGTGGGCGTTTGCCGCCGGTCCGGGCATTTGCTCCGTGCTGCGCTATGGGATACGCATGGGCAACTACGGGCAGAATCGGGATAGCCGGCCGGCTTCCTTCCGTAGCTCCGGCGAGGAGAAACATCACTTTTTCGGGTCACCCGGCGAGTAGCACTTCAAGTGCTCTCCCCAAGGCCCGACCGGAAATCGGGCCTTTTCTTTTAGCCCATTTCCCATCCGTACGGCAAAAGCATTTCTATTTGTAAAATATATTTTACAAATAGCCGGGTAAAGTACGCCCTAAACTTTAAAAAAATGCACAAACCTTACATCATTTGCGCGGGGATGTATGCCGGGCGATGGATGCAATACTTACGGTGCGTAGGGCTAACGGCTAGGCCAGCTTCCTGTCACGGAGACATTCAAACGGGTTCGACTCCCGTACGCACCGCACTCAGAGGGTTGTCAGAGTGGTCTATTGAGCCTCTTTGCTAAGGAGGTGGGCCGGCAGGCCCCGCAGGTTCGAATCCTGCACCCTCTGCCATTTGTCGGCATAGCTCAAAGGGAGAGCAACCGGCTGTTAACCGGTAGGTTGCAGGTTCGAGTCCTGCTGCCGACGCCAGATTGGGTACCTGGGGATCAAGCTAACTTGGTAGAAGCGCCGCTCTGAAAAAGCGGAGGATGTGGATCGTAACCACAGTTCCCCACCGGGTAATCACCCGTTCACTGTGTGATAGTCCGTAAGTGGAAGCGGGCCGGTCTGTAAAACCGGAGCCTCAGGGCCTTGGAAGTTCGATTCTTCCTCACACAACGGTCAATAACCATTCTGCACCCGTAGCTCAGCGGTAAGAGCGGCACTCTTATAAGGTGAAGGCGGTTGGTTCAACTCCAACCGGGTGCACTGCGGCATGAACACCCGTAGTTCAACTGGAAGAACGGCTCTCTTCTAAGGAGTTTGCTGCAAGTTCGAGTCTTGCCGGGTGTACCAGAAACAAATTTTACAAACCATTGGTCATGAAACCAGGAGACAAACGGAAGAAATTACTGCGCCTGTAGCTTAACGGCAGAGCTACTCACTCTTAATGAGAAGGTTGGGGGTTCGATTCCCTCCAGGCGCACCCATCATACCGGAAATGCGCTTGTAGCTCAGCGGCAGAGCACCTGGCTTTTAACCAGGGGGTCGGGATTTCGAAATTCCCCGGGCGCACAACACAGTCGTAAGTGCAGCGTCGTAAGTCATAAGTGAGAGTGCGTAAGTTTCCTCCCGCGTTCTCCTCATGAGTGCGCGTACGCAGCCATCACGATCCTGCTAATCACTGACAACTAGGTACTTACCACTACTCATTATAAAATTGCGGAATGTCAGAAGTTGGTTATCTGGACGGCCTCATGAGCCGTTGCCTTTGGCCTCGCGGGTTCGAGTCCCGCTTCCGCAACAACTGTAGTGATCATTGGCCAGCAGCCATCGGTCATCGGGTGGGTGTAAGCTGCCGTACCCGGCTGACCCACGTATCCCCTAACCAATGACCATTAACAAATGACCAATCCACTCATGACCGATGCCCACTGACTAACCTACCAAAACGATGAAACCGATCCCAAACACCACCCCCGAAGACGAGGAGATACATGCTCCCGTTGACAAGCGGCCTAAGTCAACCGGCTTTCTACCGGTTACCGCGGGTTCGAATCCCGCCGGGAGTACTTTAAGCATCATCAGCCGGCTGTCCCGCCTGGGCAGCATGGTACTGGTTGCCTGGGGCCAGGCCATTGCGCCTTCCTGCCGCCGGGCGAAGCATAGGTTTTAACCGTGCTTCCCCCGGCAAGATCGTCCGGCTGCCCGGCCGGTGCAGCACCGCCCCGCTGCCGCCGGGAAAGCCGCCCGTACTGCGGCCGGCCGGATGATCTTATACCTTATACCCACGCATTGTCTCGTAGCTCAGCGGTAGAGCAGTGCCCTGATACGGCACCGGGCGGAGGTTCGATCCCTCCCGAGACAACGGAAAAAACTGGTTAGTAATCACTTACCACTCTGAAGAATTGGTACCCCGCCGGCTCCGGATCAGCACATTGGATAGTGCAGCGGTGACAATGGGAGGATGCTTCCGTGGCCCAAAGCCTCCCTGGATTCGGGCTAAGGTGGGTTCGAGACCCACTACCGGAGCCGCCGGCGGGTACTGATTTCTATGAAATAGTCGCCAGTTGGAAGTGAGGCATGGGGAGTCGCTCCCAAATACCGCGTACAACTTCTTTCCCAATGATGGGAACGGCTGGTGCTCATTCAACGCCCGTTGTTGTCCCCGATAGTTACGTTGCCGCCGGAATGGATCGTGCCCGTATTCACGTTCTTGCTGTGGCTGATGTGGACGGCCGGTTGCCGGGCGGCGGCTTCCATGCTTTGCTTGTCGAGTTCGAGGAAGCCGGTGTCGGCCAGTTTGTCCAACTGGTTGCCGAACTTGAGTAACAAGTCCTCGGTGCTTTTGTAACGGGTGTAGAAATGCCCAAGCTGGTCGAGCTTATCCTGAAAGTTGAGCAGGCTCAGCAGGTCTTTGCGGTTAAGGCTGCCGGTGTTGACCTCAGCATCTTTGAAGTAGGTAAAAATGAATGGTTTGTTCGTCTGTTTGAATTGCCCGAAGGCTGTTTCAAACTCCTCTTCGGTGTACTTGCCGACCTTGGTGAAAAACAGCATCACAAACAGATCGCATTCCCGGATGGCTTTGTTGTACTCGTCCTGCATGCGGGTTTGCGACATGGCGTCCAGAAAGTCTTCCCAAATGACCAGGTGTAGAAACAGGCCCTGGCTTACCCACTGCTTGTTCTTCCGGCCGATGAAAAGTTCAAACTGCTCCCGGTCCTGTTTCAGTTCGGCGGAGGATGCGAGGAAAACTTTTATCGTTTTCATGTCTGAGGGTTGTTGGGTTGGTCAAGTATTCTTTGGAGAAACGCTTCCGGGCCATCGCCCCATGCTTCTACGACTTGCAAAGAAGTTTGAATATAATTTCTCGTAGCTGGCACAGAGTCAACAAAAGGCAAAGCAGCCCGTACTGCTTCTTCCGCAGAAGCCATAGACTTAGCCTTATCAGGCAGATTTTGCAAGTATAAAATGCTGACGTTCATTGCTGTTATTGCCACACTGGGCAAGTAGGCCTGAGGATTCGCTTGTGCCAGGGTTCGCCTGATTTCCAATGCCTCCCGGTAAGCCTTCTCGGCTTGCTCGTAGTCATTTTTGCCTTTCAACAAAGTGCCTAGGTTGTTGAGCGTCATTGCCACATCGGACAAGTACGTCTGGGGATTCGCTTGTGCCAAGGTTCGGCTGATCTCCAATGCCTCCAGGAAAGCCTTCTCGGCTTGCTCGTAGTCATGCTTATCAGCCAATAGAGTGCCCAGGTTGTTAAGCGCCGTTGCCACACTGGGCAGGTAGGTCTGAGGATTGGCTTGTGCCAGGGTTCGGCTGATCTCTAGTGCCTCCCGATAGGCCTTCTCGGCCTGCTCGTAGTCATGCTTGTAGGCCAATGAATTGCCTAGGTTGCTGAGCGTCGTAGCCACATCGGGCAAGTACGTCTGGGGATTCACTTGTGCCAGGGTTCGCTTAATTTCCAATGCCTCCAGGAAAGCCTTCTCGGCTTGCTCGTAGTCGTTCATGTAGGCCAGTAAAGTACCCAGGTTGTTGAGCGTAATTGCCACATCGGGCAAATAGGCCTGAGGATTCGCTTGTGCCAGGATTCGCCTGATTTCCAATGCCTCCCGGCAGGCCTTCTCGGCTTGCTCGTAGTCATGCTGATAAACCAACAAATTGCCCAGATTGTTGAGCGTCATTGCCACATCGGGCAAGTACTTCTGGGAATTCGCTTGTGCCAGGGTTCGCCTGATTCCCAACGCCTCCCGGCAGACCTTCTCGGCCTGCTCATAGTCATGCTTGTCGGCCAACAAAGCACCTAGGTTGTTGGGCGCCGTTGCCACACCAGGCAAACAGACCTGGGGATTCGCTTGTGCCAGGGTTCGGCTGATCTCTAGTGCCTCCCGATAGGCCTTCTCGGCCTGCTCGTAGTCATGCTGGTAGGCCCATAAATTACCCAGGTTGCTGAGCGTCGAAGCCACATCGGGCAAGTACGTCTGGGAATTCGCTTGTGCCAGGGTTCGCCTGATTTCCAATGCCTCCAGGAAAGCCTTCTCGGCTTGCTTGTAGTCATGCTTGTAGGTCAATAAAGCGCCCAGGTTGTTGAGCGTCTTTGTCACATCGGGCAAGTAGGTCTGAGGATTTGCCTGTGCCAGCGTACGCCATTGTTTCAACGCTTCCTCATATAATTCTTGACTCTCAACAAATTGGTTGTGCTCCTGCAGGAAGACAGCATAGGCAAAAAGATTATCCACTTTCCGCTCCGCTTTGAGGGATAATTCGAAATACGCTTTCGTCTTCTCGAACCGGTCGGGCGATGCAAAATGAATTGCCGTGAGGCGTGCCAATATCAGGTATTCATTCGCCAGTTTCGACAGTTCTTCCTCAGCTTGGTTTTGCATTTGCTTTCCCAACGCTTGCTTTTGGATTGCATTATCTAACTCATTGCCCATCTTCTCGGCATCCAGCACGATCCGGGCTTTGTCAAATTCGCCGGCCTGGAAATGTTTCCCGGCTTGCTCCAACCGTTGCGTGTTGATAGGAAGGCTGCAAAACTCTTCGGCCAGTCTGAGCACGTTCCTGGTAAGGGTATCTAATTCCAACTGCTTCTCGTTCCGTTCCTCAGACAGTTGCAGCAGATCTACCTTAAAATCCTCATCGTCCGGGTACTTTTCAATCTTGGTCCTGGCTTTTTCAAACTTCTCGTCCAACCGGGAAAGCTCCGCCTGCAAAGCCTTGTACTCGGCTGCTTCCTTCAGGTTGATCACCACGTTGCCATCGCCGACCACCACGTTGCCCGCTGCATCAATGCGGGCCGTGACGATATTCTTGCTGTTCTCGATCATGTCACTTTTTTATCGGGGATGACTTTCTCCGTCCACTAAATTTATGGGGAATCACCAAAGTTTACAACCGGTTAAACCCATTTATCACCCCTCTCTTCGTCCCGGTCCCTCTCTGCTCTCCCCCCTCCCGTAGTTCTACGCTTCCCCCACCGTACTTCCCCGCAATCTGCGATCCGCCCGCCCGGAGCACGGGTTTTCTGGCTATTTTCCCCCGAAAACTGCCCTTGTTACCCCCCTGGCTCGCCCAACGTTTTCCGGCCGACAACCCGGCCGCCGCCCTCCTGAACCTGCTGCACCTGGCGGGCTTTGCCGTCACGGCCACTACCGTACGCGAAGCCGTGGCCGCCCACCCCTCCTACCCGGCCGTGTCGTTTGCGGCGCTGGGCGACATTCTCACGGGCTGGGGCCTCGACAGCCTGCCGCTCCGCATCGGGCCCGAAGAACTGGCCCACGTGCGGCTGCCGGCCCTCGTCCTGCTGGCCGACGACGGCGGCACGTACGGCGTGGTGTACGAAGCCACCGCCACGACCGTACGGTACCTCCACCCGCGCACCGGCTGGCACAACGACTCCCTCGCCCAATTTGCCGCCCGCTGGCCCGGCGCCGCGCTGCTCGTTGACCCGGGCGACGTGCACGAGGAGCCGGACTACGCCCGGAAACGCGAAGCCGAAACGGTACGTCGCCGCCTCGACGCGGCGCAACGCAAGGTGGAACTGGTGCCGGGCCTGTTGTCGGCGGACGAATGCGACTACCTGCTCGGCCTGGCCGCGCCCCGCTTCGCGCCCAGCGCCGTCATTGGTGCCGACGGGGTGCGCACCCACGCGGGCCGCACCAGCCACACGGCCAAGCTCTTCCTGCCCGGCGAGGCGCGCCTGGAAGCCGTCTGCGACCGGCTCGCCGGCCGGCTGGGCGTTCCGGTCCGCTACTGCGAGTACTTCCAGTGCGTGCGTTACGAGGCGGGTCAGTTTTACGGCGAACACCTCGATACGCTCGACGAGGGCACGCCGCCGGGGGCGGATGAGGTGGCGCGGCGCGGCCAGCGGGCCCTTACCGTGCTGGTGTACCTCAACGAAGACTTCGAAGGCGGCGAAACGCACTTCCCGCGCCTCGACCGGAAGGTGACGCCCCAACGCGGCGCGGGCCTGCTGTTCTACCTGCTCGACCGGCACGGCAAACCCGACCCCGACGCCCGCCACGCCGGCCTGCCCGTCTTCTCGGGCACCAAGTACGCCCTGAACGTTTGGGTGCGTACCCGGCCGTTCCGGGAGGAGTAGGGTGGTTGCTCCCCCGGTACCCAATACTTAATACCCCACTCCCCCAATACTTTTTACCCCGAACTCCCCACCCTGCGTCCCCTCCCCCATTAACTTTTGCAGACTATCGTCCTAAAATATAACAAATATTAAATATTCGTTTGACAGTATTCCGCTTCTTGGGTACTTTGCCTTACGCAATCCTTTCCCGTACCCAACCCTTACGACTATGCAATTTACTGGTGACGAAGCCGAGCAGATTCCCCTTGACCTGGCCGCCCGCTGGACCCGCAACTTCCGCGAAAAGCACCCCGACGAAACCAAAGCCCACTTCTTCGGGCGCAACATCGTGCAGAAAATCCTCGACCAGGAAGGCTGCATGGGCATCCGCCTCTTCTACGCCCTCGACGACGACAGCCAGAAACAACTCGTCATGGTCGGCGCCGACGCTGATGCCAACAACCAAGTTGACGGCGTGGTTGCAGAGTTTTCTGCTCCTTGTCCGGACCAGTGCGGCAAAACCGATGCACTGAACAGTGACGCATTTGAGGTAAAAAAATAATTTATTGGTTTAAGTTATTTAAGTTCCAATCTGCTTCCCAGGTATCCCGGATATGGCGTTGCCCAAACTGCTCATACATGTGTCTGCGCTTTCTGTACTTTTTCCCATCCTCGTATCAATCCGCCGGTATAATGGGTATGACCGGATTGGACAACGCCTGGTTTCGTTTCTATACATTTCGGCCCTATTTGACCTTGCCGGACTCATTACCTTCAATTACAAAGTAAACAACCTGCCCCTTTTTCACCTGTTCACCTTAATCGAAGTACTCTTTTTTGGCTGGGTGTACACCCAGGCTTTCGAACAGCTATGGTTAAAAAAAATAACAAATGGGTTCACCGTAATGGTCGCGTCTTTGATTGTTTACAACGCGTTGGCACTGGAAGGCATCTGGCAATTCAACTCCATTACAAAAACCGCCGAAAGCGTGCTCCTGATCGTGTTGTCATTGCTCTTGTTCCGGCAACTGCTTTTGCAGAACGAAGTGATGTTCCTCGACCGGCACCCGTTGTTCTGGCTCAACTCGGGCGTGCTGCTCTACTTTGCCGGCAACCTGTTCGTGTTCATGCTCCAGCACGTGATTGCGGGCAGCGCCCAAAAGGGCTACGTGTACGGCATCGTGCATTCAGCCATCAACATCCTGGCAAACCTTCTCTTCGGAATCGCCTTGCTTTGCAGACCCCGGCTTCCTACATAACGCCCATTGTGGTAGTCGTGGTGGGAACGGCAATCATGTTCCTGCTCGTGCTGTCCATCTTCCTGCTGGTGATTCTGCACCAGCGGCGGATGCTCCGGTACCAGTTGGAAATGGGCGACCTGGAAGCCCGCAAGCAGCGCGAACTCCTGCAATCGGCCTTGCTGGTGCAGGAAACCGAACGCCGGCGGCTGTCCGAGGAGTTGCACGACAGCGTGGGCCAGGTACTTTCCACGGTGAAGCTCAACCTGCACCGGATGGAGGAAAAAGGTCTTGCCGCCGCCGGGCCGGACCTGCTGCGGGCCACCCGGGACCTCACCGAAGAGTCCATTGCGGAGATCCGCCGCATCATCCACGACATGTACCCGCCCCTGCTCACGGACTTCGGGCTGGTGGTGGCCCTGGAAGACTTGTGCGGCAAGGTAAACGTGGGCGGCGGCCTGCACCTTGCGTTCAGTTCCACCGTGCGGCAGTTGCCCTTCCCGCTGCCCGCCCAGGTGAGCCTCTACCGCATCGTGCAGGAACTGTGCAACAACACCATCCGGCACGCCGCGGCCCGGCACGCGTGGCTGACGCTGGAAGACACCGGCAACGGGTACCGGCTGTCGTTCCGCGATGACGGCGTGGGCTTCGACCCCGAACGGACCTTCCGGGAGAGCCGGGGCATGGGCCTGCGCAACCTCAAAAGCCGCGTGCACCTGCTCGGCGGCACCCTCAGCCTGACCTCCCGTCCCGGCGAAGGGACGCTGGTCGTGATCGTGCTTTCCCCACCCCCGGGTGAGGAATGACGAAACCGGGACCGCAGCTCCTGCCCCAACCAACAACTACCTGTCCATCAACCATTCGTAATTCATCCCATGACTTCCGCCCCGACCATATCCCTGGCTATTGCCGACGACCACCACATCTTCCGCAAGGGCTTGCTGGCCGCCCTTTCGCCCTGCCCCGACATTTCGCTGCTGGCCGAGGCGGGCAACGGCGCCGAACTGCTCCGGGCCCTCCAGGGGCGGCAACCCGACGTGGTGCTGCTTGACATCAAGATGCCCGTGCTCGACGGCATCGGGACCACGCGGAGCATCCGCCGGCAATACCCCGGCGTGCGGGTGCTGGCCCTCTCCATGCACGAAGACGACGCCTACGTGGAAAGCATGATCCGGGCGGGGGCGCAGGGCTACCTGCTCAAGACGGCCCACCCCGAGCAGGTGCGGCAGGCGGTACGCACGGTGTTCGGGTCGGGGTACTACTTCAACGAACAGCTTTCGGTGGACCGGCTCAAGCGGCTCCTCGAACCCCAGGCCGCGGCCGTGGCCCAACCGGTGACGGCGCTGGTTGAGAAAGAAATCCAGGTGCTGCGCCTCATCTGCCAGCAGAAGACCAGCGCCGAGGTCGGCGACCACCTGTGCATGAGTGCCCGTACGGTGGAAGGCTACCGCGAACGACTCTACGAGAAAACCGGCGCCCGGAACGCGGCCGGCCTGGTCGTCTACGCCCTGCGCCACCACATCGCCGACCTGGACCGACTATAAAGGAAGGAAACCGGAGACGGGAGGAAGGGAGACCGGAGGATCAGGATTTACAGGATGGAGGGTCTGAACCTTGATGAGCATGATGAAAGGATGACCAGGATTTGGGCGGGGAGGCGGGGAATGCACGGAACGGGATAGGATAGGATTTAAACCCTATCCTATTGATAATCAAGATCACGCGGCTTATTCAGTGATCGGCGATGCAGTCTCCGTAGGATAGATAGGATAGGGTTTAAACCCTATCCCTATCCATCCCTATCCCATCCCGCGCATTCCCCGCCTCCCCGCCCAAGTCTCCTTCCCGATCCTCCTTCGGTCTCCTTTTAATTGGTTTCCGTAGAACTACGCTCCCAAACTCCGGTATTCCACGCTTGTTTCCGGGGTGGGCCGGGCCGTATTTAGGGCCGCAGTAAAGCAGCACCACCATACGGGCCACCAGCCCGCTGAGCAATGACAAATCGCACAATGATAAAACGAACGTTTGGCAAGGCATTACGAGTCGTGCGGAAAAGCCGCAACCTGACCCAGTTGAAATTAGCCAAGCGCTGTGAACTTGACCGTACTTTTATCTCGTTGCTCGAACGGGACTTGCGCCAGCCTACCCTCCCCACGATCTTTAAATTGTCGGCTGCCCTCAACATTCCGCCCTCCAGCCTCATCGGCATGGTTGACCCCGACTACATCCTCAACAAGCGCACAAAAACACAAGACCCTTCCTCCCAGGACCCCGTCTAGCGCCGCTGCGGCCAGCCCCTCCCGGCAGGCATTCTGCAACGAGTGCACAGCGTCTCATTGCCATTGCCTTTACATCAACAGCCTTGTCTCGGCCCGCTGGCGCAGGCGTCCGCCCGTGCCTTCCGAACCGGGAGCGTCCCGCTTCCCAGCCACCAGGCTTATGTCTCCTGGGTACGGGTTCTGATCCGGTTCCCTGCATTCCTTCCCACGCGGGCATTGGTCAAAGCACTATCAGTCTGAAAGGGTTGAATCTGCAAGGGGCATAAAGTGGAACTCTTCCCAAGCGAAAAAGGCAAGCGGACGCTTTGGAGGGGAAGGCACAGGCGGACGCCTGCGCCAGCGTGCCTTGGCAAGGCCGCTGCTCCTATTGGTTCAAGCGTCCGCGCCTGGCCCATTCATATAATCGTCAAGCATAACCACATTGGGCAAGGGTGGACGCTTGCTTAAGGAACGGAAGCGTTGGCGTACTGGTGACGATGGCCTTGCGGCGGCACCGATGGGTACGCAGAACTACGTTCGGCTCTCGGTACCCGTGTGGGTTTGCCCTGCGGGCCAGCCCAAGGGGGCAGGGGGATGACTCGCCCCCGGATGTGACTTCCCCTCCTCATCCCAACTTTACCAGCTTTGCCTGCCGGTTTCAACGCTGCTCATGACGCATGTACGAGCACAATGCGCGTGCATGTAACCACAGTACCAGCATTTACCCCGCCGGCGTAACCACAGTATACGCCTTTGCAACTTCCCTGTTCGCCGGCCGGCCCTCCCACCGTGTATCTTGCGGCTGCCTTCCGGATTCAATCGGGGGCGGAAAAATGAATCAGAACCAGCAACACACCCGGCCTTGCCCGGACCCGGCCCGGCGGGGCGCACTGCCGGAATTTTTTTAAGCACGTATTCAATTACAATAGAGGGAATTACATAAAAATTTGCGTCTTTTGGCGTGCCGGCAACGACCCGTAATTCCAGACCCGCGATTGCATCCTCGTCCTGCCACCCATACCCGCTTTTTGCAACCTTCTTCCTTTTTCACTTCTACCCCTCACTCCATGAAAAACCACTCTACCCCTCCAGCCTCACCTTTTGCCTGGATGACGCGGCCCGTACGGCCGGCGCATTGCGGCCTGCTGATGCTCCTGCTCGCCCTGCTCCCGGCCACGCCCGGACGGGCCCAGTCCTACGCCTGGTCCACCAAAATCGGCAACTCCGCGTACAACTCGTCGGTGTCGGCCGACGACAGCGGCAACACGTACGTCACCACTAATTTCTCCGGCACCTTCACCGTGGGCTCCTACACCTTCACCAGCCGCGGTGGCCTGGACATCTGCCTCATCAAGTACAACGCCGCCGGCGCGGTGCAGTGGGCGCGGCGCATCGGCAGCACGGGCAACGACTACAGCGGCGACGTGAGCGTTTCGGTCATCAGCGACAATGTGTTCGTGTCGGGCTCCTTCGAATCCACCGTGGTGTTCGGGAGCTACCACGGCTACGACGTGTCGCCGCTCAACAGCTCGGGCGGCTCCGACATCTTCGTGGCCCGCTACATGGCTTCCACGGGCTCCCTCAATTGGGCCCGGCGGGCCGGCGGGACCGGCGACGACGACGGGAACGGCATTTTCGTGGACGGCTCCGACAACGTATTCGTGACGGGATCATTCACCGGGACGCTTTTTTACTCCGGCGGCTTGTTCATCGTTCCTCTCTTCAACAGCGGCCTTACCGACATTTTCCTGGCTAAATTCAACTCGGCCGGCAGCACCTTGTGGTTCCGGGGGCTGGGCGGCGGGGGATACGACGCGGGATCGGCCGTGGCGGTGGACAAGTACAACGGCGACATTTACCTCACCGGCGGGGTGGCGCCGGTCAGCAACCTGTACGTGACCGACGCGGTGGTTGCCAAGTACAACAGCGGGGGCACCTTGCAGTGGCAGCGGACGGCCGGCACGGGGGGCTACATTGACCGGGGCCACGACGTGATCGTGACGGCCAGCGGCGCGTACGTCACCGGCTACTTCGGCTCCAGCGTGACGTTCGGCAGTACCACCCTCACCAGTGCCGGCTCCAGCGATGCGTTCGTGGTGCATTACCCGTACAGCGGCGGCGGCACGGCTGCGTGGGCCAAACGGTTCGGCGGCAGCGGCTGGGACGAAGGCGAAAGCATTGCCCAGGTCGGCAGCTACCTCTACGTCGGCGGCATCTTCGGCGGCACGGCCACCTTCGGCCACACCACCCTCAATGCGCTGGGCGGCGCTTCCGACCGGGATATGTTCGTGACCAGCCTCTACATGGACGGCTCCCCGGCCTGGACGCGCCGCATCGGCAGCACCGGCTACGACTACGGCCGCGGCAGCCTGGCCTCGCCCCGGTACAGCAGCACGCCGTACTTCACGGGCAGCTACGGCAGCCCCATCACGCTGGGCAGCACGACCCTGAGCGGCTCGGGCAACCTGCTTACGAAAATTACCCCGCCCGTCCTCCCCACCGTTGCCAGCTTCCGGCTCATCAACGCCAACACCGACGCCGACCTGGGCGCCATTGCCGGTTTCAGCGAAATCAACTACCAGGTCATCGGCACCAACAAGATCAACATCCGGGTCACCACCAACCCCGGCACGGTGGGCAGCGTGCGGCTGAACCTCGACGGCGTGACCAAAACCGAGAACGCGGCACCCTACACCTGGGCCGGCGACGCTCCCAAAGCCGGCGGCGGTACCGATTACTACGCCTTCACGCCTTCGCTGGGCGGCCACCGCCTGGAGGTCACGCCGTATTCGGGCGCCAACGGCACGGGCGTCAAAGGGCCCACCCAGATTCTCTTCTTCACGGTGACCAACAAGCCCGCGATCACCAGCCTGACCCTCTACAACGCGGTCACCGACGCCTCCCTGGGCAACCTGGTGAACGGCCAGACCATCGTGTATTCCAACATCGGCACCAACCAGATCAACATCCGGGCGAATACCGCGCCCGGTACGGTGGGCAGCGTGCGGTTCGTGCTCGACTGGGTGACCAAGACCGAGAACGCGGCCCCCTACACCTGGGCCGGCGACGCCCCCAAAACCGGCGGCACCAACTACTACGCCTTTACGCCCGGCGTGGGCTACCACCACCTGGTGGTGACGCCCTACTCGGGTACCGGCGGCACGGGCACGGCCGGCACGCCCTACGAAATCTACTTCTACGTGCAGAACGGTGCGGGCCGCCTGGCCGCCGAAGCGACCGGGCCCGAAGCAACGGACCAACCCTTTGCCGTAGCCCCCAACCCCTTCGCCGACCGCACTTCGCTCTCCTTCACGGCCACCACCGACGGCCCCGCCCGGCTGGAGGTGTACAGCCCCACGGGTACGCGGGTGCGTTTGCTCTTCGAAGGTTCGGTGGAATCGGGGAAAAAGTACGCCTACGCCTTTGACGGTACGGGCCTGCCCCCCGGCGTGTACGTGGGCCGCCTCACCACCGGCAACGGCGTGGCCCACCGCAAGCTGCTGCTGAACCGGTAGCGGTCCTGTTCGCATCCGGCTTCCGGGCGGCTCCCCGGGGAGTCAGGTTGGAGAACCTGGATGTGCTCAGCGGCAGGTCGAGGGGAGTACGTTCAGAGCAATATGGAGTATGTTGA
>CADCTQ010000038.1 GCA_902805615.1 uncultured Cytophagales bacterium | reverse complement strand
ATACATCGCATTAAGGCGATCAAACAAAGCTTGCTTGTTCGAGCAGGGCTTTGCTCAATTTAGCGATTATTTCATCAATGCCCACACGTGAGAATGAGTTGCAACGGCCAAAACAGGCAGTTGCAAAGCGGGTGTTTACGCTTTAAAACTCCGTCCGGATGCCGAACTGGAGGCTGCGGGCCGAGCTGATGTTGTTGGCGGCAAGCACCCCGTAGGGCCGGCCGAAGTTGGGCGACGACAGGTTGCCCTCGTAGCCGTTGAAGTTCACGTAGTTGAAGACGTTGAAGGCATCCAGCGTAAAGCCGAGGCGGTACTTTTCCCGGAACGTGAACGTCTTTTCGAGCCGCAGGTCCACGTTGCGGAAGGCAAACACGTTCTGGAAAATGAACGGGTCGCGGCGCGGCTGCCCGGCGTTGCGTTCCAGGCCCGCCGGGAAGTCGTTGTCGAAAATGCCGTCGTTGTTCAAGTCTTCACCCAGGAAGACGCTGTAGGGCGTGCCCGTGCCGAAGGTAGCCAGGCCGCTCAGGGTAAAGCCCAGTGGCAGGCCCAGGATGGCGTTGGCCACGATGCGGTGCCGTTCGTCGTTGGGCGACCGGAACCGTTCGTAATTCTGCGGGCTCAGGTAGGCCAGGCCGCCGAAGGTGCCGTCGGCCTCAATGTCGCTCCACGACAGCGTGTAGGCCAGTTGGGCGCCCCACCGCGACTGCGGGGTGAAGTTCTTTTCGAGCTTCAGGAACACCCCGTCGTACCAGCTCCGGGCGTCCTGGTTGGACACCAGCACGTTGCTGAAGCCCGCCACGTCGGGCGTATTGCGGCGGTTGCCGAAGAAGTACGTCAGGTTGTTGAAGCCCCGCACGTTGCTGTAGCTCAGCGTGAGCAGCACGTTCCCCAGCGTCTGCCGCACCCCAATGCTCGACTGGTACGACTTGGGCGGCCGGGCATCGTTCTGGATGAGGAACACCTCGGGTTCGCCGGCCGTGCCGCTGGTCACCAGGGCCTCCACGGCGGCGCGGTCCAGGTACCGGGGGTCCCAGGCCACGGTGGGGTTGTTGTCGGGGTCGGGGCCGCCGTTTTCCGAAAAGCGCACCTGGTAGGTCTGCCACTGGAGCCGGAACCGTTCGTCGAGCACGTCGTTGTACACGATGCGGTCGAAGTACACACCCCAGCCGCCGAACAGCGTGGTGGTCCCGTTGCCCAGCAGGTCGTAGGAGAAGCCCACGCGGGGCTGGAAGGCGTTGGCGAAAGGCTTGCGGTTGTTGCCGTCCGAGAAGTAGTCCTGCGGGTTGAAGAACGACGGCACGCCCTGGAAGGCGCTGGTGACCGCCTGCCGCACCTCGCCGGGCGTCACGTAGTCGTTGTTGATCATGTTGGTTTCGTAGTCCCACCGCACGCCCAGGTTCAGCGTGAGCCGCCGGGCGAGGGTCCAGTCGTCCTGCAAGTAGGCCCCTACCTGGGTGTTTTGGGTGCCGATGTCCGGGTCGCCGAAGCCGAACCGCACGTTGTCGGGGCGGCTGAACTCGTTGGCCGGGTAGAAAAACTGGGGAATGTAATCAAATTGCTTGCTCACCTGGTAGTCGAGCAGGTCGAGCGTAACGCCGCCCTTGAACACGTGCGAACCCAACCAGTCGGGCACCGTGTAGGTGAGGTCGTTGCGCAGGGCCAGCCGGTCCTGCACGAATTCCTGCAACGTGCCCCGGCCGCCGATCTCGACCACGCCCGAGAAGTTCTGCCCCACGCTTTCGTCCAGTGGCACCGGGTTCCAGCGGTAGCGCTGGAAGGAAACCTGGGCCTCGTTGAGCACCCGGTCGCTGAGCGTAAACTGGTGCTTGAGGATGAACGTGTTCACGTCGTTGTTGAAGTTTTCGGCCTTGTCGAGGGCCCGCAGGCCGCCGAAGTCGCGGTATTCGAACTCGCTGCGCACGTTGGCGCTCAGTTCGAAGAGATGCTTCTGCGTGGGCTGGAATGAGAGTTTGCCGAAGAACAGGTTGGACCGGAACGGGGCCTTGAACGTGCCCCGGTAGCGCTCGAACCCGGCCGGGCTGTTGTCGGTGCGGCCGGGGCTTACCGTGTTGAACCGGTCCTGGTAGTTGCCCTCGTAGGAGAGGAAGAAGTTGAGCTTGTCGCGGATGATGGGGCCGCCCAGGTTCACGCCGGCCTGGTAGCGGGCGTAGTCGGGCTTTTCCTGCACCGGCCGGAGCTGGATTTTGGAGAGGTAGTCCTGGCCCACCAGGGCTTTGTTCTGGAAGAACAGGAAGGCGCCGCCCGAAAACTGGTTGCCGCCTGACTTGGTGCGGGCTGTGATGATGGCGCTGGACGCCTTCTGGTACTCGGCCTTGAACTGCTGGGTGATGACGCGGAACTCCTGGATGGCGTTTTGGGGGAAGGGGTTGCCGCGGCTGGCGTCCTGGCCGGCCACGCCGCCCGTGAGCACGTCGCTCTTGAAGCTGGCCCCGTCAATGAACACGTTGATGTTGTTGGCGCTCAGGCCGCCGGCGCTGATGCTGCCGCCCTGCGTCCGGATGCCCGGCGCCAGCGTAGCCAGGTTGAGGAAGTTGCGGTCGGCCAGCGGCAGGTTGTTGATCTGCTCGGTGGTGATGTTGGTGGCGACCTCCGGCGTGCGCGTTTCGAGGCGCGTGGCCGTTACCACCACGCCTTCCAGCTGCGTGGTTTCGGCGCGCAGCACGGGGCTGAACTCCACCACCTGCCCGATGCCCAGTTGCACGCTACGCTTCTGTTCGGCAAAGCCCAGCAGGCTTACGGTTACTTCGTAGGTGCCCGGTTGGAGGCCCGGCAGGCTGTAAAAGCCGTTGACCCCGGCGGCGGCGCCCCGGCTGAAGCCCGTCTGCACGTTGCGGGCCATCACGGCCGCCCCGATGGCCGGGCTGGCGGTGGAGTCGGTGACGGTGCCTTGCAGGCGGCCCGTACTGGTCTGGGCGCCGGCGCCAAAAGCCCCGCCCAGGAGCAGGAGGCAAAACAGGAAAAGCTTTTTCATAGCGGTTGAGTGGTGAGGCGGAAGGGAGTGGTGATGCGATGCCCGATGCCCGATGTTCGGAGGAACAGGGCGAACATCGGACATCGGGCATCTTATTTGAACGAATAGCCCGCGGAGACTTTGAACGCGCGGTGGTACTGGTACAGGTCGAGTTGCCGGTCTACGCCGAGCAGGCCCGAATCGTAGGTGAGGTTGACGTTGAAGCCGCCGGGCAGGTCGTAGCCCAGGCCGGCCACCAGGGCCACGTCGAAGGGGGCGAAGTCGTCGGCGGTGCGGGTGTAGCGGGGCTGGCCGGTCACGTCCCGGTCAAACCGGTTGGTGAGCATCAGCGCCGGTTGCAGGCCCAGGGCCAGGTTCAGGCCCTTCCACACGTAGGCCCGGGCCAGCAGCGGCACTTCCAGGTAGTAGGCCCGGTAGTCTTCGGCAACGGCGGCCTGCACGGGGGCGGGTTCGTCGGGCGGGGTGGTTCTCAGGTACGTTTCCGAGTAACTGTACCGGTAGCCGCGGGTGGAGAGGAAGAGGCCGCCTTCGAAGCCGAACGCCTCACGCCGCGCGGATACGTAGCCGCCCGCGTGAAAACCCGACCGGTAGGCGATGCCCGAGGCGGTAAGGTTCTCGTTTTCGAACCCTACGTCGGGGTTCCGGTTGGCCGTAAGCCCCTGTCCGCCGATGCCCGACAGGGAGTAGCCGGCCCGTACGCCCAACCGTACGCCCTGGGCGGCCAGGGGCAATGCCTGCGCCAGCAGCGCAAAGGAGATGAGGAGGTGCCTGAACATGGGTTACCGCGTTTAGAGTGTAGCAAAAAAGCGAATACCGTGTGTACGCAGGGGAAAGGGGGAACGTTGCCGGACGGCGGCGCAAAGAACCGCTTGCTTGGACCCCGTTGCGGTATTTCGTAACTTGAGGAATGATTTTCATTTTATTCGCATTGGCGGTGGCACCGGGGCTGGCAATTGCCATCTTCATCTACGAGAAGGACAAACTCGACCGGGAGCCGCTGCATTTGCTGGTAAAATCTTTTTTCCTCGGCGCCCTCAGCATCTTCCCGGCTTCGTTCCTGGAAGGCGTGTTCGAGGGCTTCGGCTTTACGCAGAACGCCGAGATGACCACCACCTTCAGCTACGCCCTCACCGTGGGCTTCAGCGAGGAACTGAGCAAGTTTCTCATCCTGATCCTGTTTTTTTACCCCCGCAAGGAGTTCAACGAGCCGTTTGACGGCATTACCTACGGCGTGATGATTGCGATGGGCTTTGCCACGCTCGAAAACGTGTTTTACGTGGTGGAAGGCGGCCTGGGCGTGGCCCTCATCCGCATGTTCACGGCCGTACCGGCCCACGCCACGTTCGGGGTGCTCATGGGCTTTTTCGTGGGCATGGCCAAGTTCCGGCAACGGCGGCACGGCATCAAGATGATGTTTCCCCGCACGGCCGCCGTGGTGTTCCCGATGGTGATGCACGCCCTCTACGACTTTTTCCTCTACATGCGCAACGTTCCGCTGCTGGCCGTCGGGGCGCTGGTGGCCCTGGTGGTGGGCATCGTATTTTCCCTGTGGGCCATCCGGCTGCACAACCTCAACTCCCCCTTCAGCCACCACGAGTGGCACCAGCCCGACGAAAAGGAAATTTTCAAGGGATAGCCCCTTTTTTGCCCGGCCGTCCGTTTACCTACCGGGTGTCGCCCGGGCCGTACGCCCCGGCGCCCCGCCAATTGACTTGCCCATGAAAAAGTTGCTGCTCAAAATATACCTGGCCTACTCCATTGCCGTGTTCTGCGTCATCATGACGGCTTCGCTGCCGCTGGTGACGCTGCCGTTCGTGCTGGGCGAAAGGGTGGGCGGCCGGGTTGCCTATTTTTTCCTCAAAGCCTGGGGCACCTCTTTCGGCTGGCTGTGCGGCATCTGGTTCCGGGCGGTGGGCCGCCGCAAGATTGACCCGCGCCGCACCTACGTGTACGTGGCCAACCACAACTCTTACCTCGACTCCCCGGCTTTCGTGACGGCCATTCCGGGCCAGTTCCGGCCGCTGGGCAAGGCCGAACTCAAAAAAGTGCCGGTGTTCGGCTGGCTCTACCCGTACGTGGTGATCACCGTGGACCGGGGGAGTACGGCCAGCAAGCTCAACAGCGTGCGGAAACTGCGCCAGAAGCTTTCGGGCGGCATTTCGGTGTTTCTCTTCCCGGAGGGCAAAATGAACCAGTCGGCCGACCCCATGCTGCCTTTCCAGGACGGGGCGTTCCGGCTGGCCGTCGAAATGCAGACGCCCATCATGCCGATGGTCATTCTCAACTCCCGGCGCCTGTTGCCCCGGAGTCCCTTCGTGCTGCGGCCGGGCATCATCACCACGGTGTTCCTGGAGCCGGTGGAGGTGGCCGGGCTCACCATGGCCGACGTGCCCGGGCTCAAGCAGCGCGTCTA
>CADCTQ010000037.1 GCA_902805615.1 uncultured Cytophagales bacterium | reverse complement strand
CTCCGTGGCGAGCCGCATCACGGTGTCGCCGAGCTACATGATCACCCGTTACGTGGAGACCGGGCACGGCAACAACGTTTCGATCCGGACGCCCATCAACGTGTCGCACTACGCGGGCATCAAAGCCGAGTACGTGTTCGACAACACCGTCATCAACGGCCTCAACATGATCGAAGGCACCCGGATGAAGATCCGGTACGAAAACTACCGCGGCCTCACCAGCCCCGCCGAAAGCTTCGACAACCTGCACATTGACCTGCGCAACTACAAGAAGGTGCACCGGGACATCATCTTTGCCACCCGCCTGGCGTTCGGGAGATTCGGGGGCCGGAGCCGGAAGGACTACATGCTGGGCGGCATGGACAACTGGATCTTCAACACGAAAGACCGCCGCGACGCCCCCGACAGTCCCATTGCCGTGGTGTCGGGCCGCGACAACCGCGACATCCTTTTCAACGAGTTCGTGACCAACCTGCGGGGCTTCAACTTCAACAAGCTGTCGGGCAGCACGTACGTGTTGTTCAACGGCGAACTGCGATTCCCCATCGTCAAGTACTTCTACCGGGGACCGATCACGTCCAACTTCTTCAAGAACTTCCAGTTCGTGGGCTTCGCCGACGTAGGCGCCGCCTGGACGGGCAAAGGGCCGTTCAGCCGGCAGAACAGCCTGAACACCGTGCCCATCGGCGGCGGCGCCAACCCGTTCCGCGCCACGGTGACCAACTTCAAGAACCCGTTCCTGGCCGGCTACGGCCTCGGGGCCCGCACCCTGTTGCTGGGGTACTACGTAAAGTTTGACGTGGCCTGGGGCGTGGAAGACTACATCGTGAGTTCGCCCAAGTACTACCTCACGCTGGGGTACGACTTCTAGCACCTGAGGGCCGAGGGTCCGCATATTTCCCGGAAATGAAAAAGCAGAAAGGCCACGACGGCCTTTCTGCTTTTTTATGGGGAAGCCGGCCGCAGGTTACCGCGGCGGCACCAGTTCGAGCGGGGCGTTTTTGAGCAGGTAAAAACCGACCGGGCATTGCAGGCACCGGTTTTCCGAACAGCAGTGGTTGAACAACTCGATGCTGCCCTGCGAATCGAAGGCATTGGCGACCGGCAGACCCAGCGCCTGCCAGTCGCGGGTAATGCGGTTTTCTTCGGCCGGCAACCGTTCCAGCAGTTGCACCGCTTCCCCGTAGTAACCCATCTCATCCTTTTCCACGGCGTACGCGGTAAGCAAGGGCGCCACGGCGTTGATGAGGAGATTCTCCTGGCTGGCGGCGCCGAATGAAGATTGCACCTTGGCAGAGGGTTTATCAAATTGGTAATGCGATTGCCAGTAGGCGGACGGCGCAATGCGCAGCGCGGCCGGCAGGTCCGCCGCCTGCCCCATCTCCAGCAGCGCCGAGCACAGGTTTTTCCGTTCGAACAGCAACGCGGCCAGTTGGGCAATGCGCACCTCCGGGAAGTTCGCCGGCCGCAACCGGGCCCATTTCCACGCCACGGCGCCCACCTGCGATCCTTCGAGCCCGTACTTGTGGCGCAGGAAGCCGTACTCCCGTTGCAGTTCCCGCGGGTACGCATCCGCGAAGGGCGATTCGAGCAGCCCGGCTTGCCCGAAGAGCAGGGCTTCCATGGCCAGGAGCGAGTTGCCGTGTTTGCGCAGCAGCTTGAGGGGGAGGGCCCGGGCCAGCCGCAGGAAGGGCGCCGCGTTGACCTTCGTGCCCATGGTCTGGGCCAGCAGCTGGTAAGCCGTTTCCTCCCAGTCGCCGCGGTTGCCGCGCAGCAGCTCCAGTACGGCTCCGGCCTTTCTGCGAAACCGCCGGTCCACGGCCGCGTCGAGGGCCTGCCGCACGTAGAGGGGCGGCACCTGCCCGAACTGCGCCTGGCAGGGAATTACCCCGGCGTTGTGCAGCAGGTACTGGTATTTGTGCAGGAGGCGGCCGTGGGTACGCCTTTCGAGGGCCAGGGTTGGAATGGGCGTGCCGTCGGTGCGCACCACCGTGGCGTCGTGTTGCCAGACCACGTGCAGGATCACGGCGTCGTACGCCCGGTTGGTTTGGTGCTTATGCAGCAGCCAGTCGGAGGTACGCAGGTGCAGCTCCACCTGGCCCACCCATTCCACGCCGCCGATGAGCAGGCGGGCCTCGCTGAAGTCGGGGCCGGCGTTGGTGTTGAGCGTTCCCGCCCGGAGCACCTGTACCGGTTCGCCTTCTTCGGTGCGCAAATCATGCTTGTCAAAGAGTTGGTAATTCCACAGGAACTGGAGGAAAGATTCGTGCATACGGACAAAATACAGGTAGATGATGCGGCACGCCTCCGCGGGGGCGGCCAATAAAAACAGAGGCGTATTTTGCTAATTTTTATTTACTTGCTAATATTAGCCTCCGTTTTAAAATTACCTCGTAAGTTGTTTTACAAACCCACCTTCACCTTCATTTAACATTTATGACTAATCCCCTTTTTAAAACCAAGTCAGTTACCAAACTAATTGCAGAGTCAGACGATGCCGAGAATGGTTTGAAAAGACAACTGGGAGGAGTAAACTTAGTAATGCTCGGGATCGGCGCCATCATCGGTGCGGGTCTTTTTGTACGTACTGCCGCGGCGGCGGCGCAGAATGCCGGTCCTTCGGTAACCATCGGTTTCATCGTAGCGGCCGTGGGTTGCGCCCTGGCCGGGTTGTGCTACGCCGAACTCTCGTCCATGATCCCGATTGCGGGCAGCGCCTATACCTACGCTTACACCACCATGGGCGAATTCGTGGCGTGGATCATCGGGTGGGACCTGGTGCTCGAATACGCGTTGGGGGCCGCCACCGTAAGCATCGCCTGGAGCGAATACCTGAATAAACTACTGGGGCTTTTCGGCCTCACCATACCCTTTGAGTGGTGCCATTCGCCCTTCCAGGTGGACGAAGTGACCGGCGCGAGCGGAATCATGAACCTGCCGGCCCTGGTCATCCTGGGCCTGCTGACCCTGCTGCTGATCCGCGGCACCAAAGAATCGGCTTTCATCAACGGCATCATCGTGGTCACCAAGGTTGCCATCGTAATCATCATCATCATCATTGGCTGGTCGTTTATCAACCCCGAAAACCACGCCGTGTACGTTCCCGAACCTACTACCTACGTGGACAACCAGGGCATTGAGCACGCGTACGGCGGCATCATGGGCATCCTCGGCGCGGCCGGGGTGGTTTTCTTCGCCTTCATCGGGTTCGACGCCGTGTCTACCGCCGCCCAGGAAGCGAAAAATCCCAAGCGCGACATGCCCATCGGCATCCTCGGGTCACTGGTGGTGTGTACGTTCCTGTACATTCTGTTCGCCCACGTACTTACGGGCATTGCCCCCGTGGAATTCTTCCGGACGGAGGGGAGGGAAGCGTCCGTCGCCATTGCCATCACCAAGTACATGCCCGGCTACAAGTGGCTCGCCGACCTGGTCACCGTCGCCATCCTGGCCGGTTTCTCGTCGGTGATCCTCGTGATGCTCATGGGACAGTCCCGCGTGTTCTACTCCATGAGCCGCGACGGCCTGGTGCCGCCCATCTTTTCGGTATTGCACCCCAAGTACCGGACCCCTTACAAATCCAACTACCTGTTCTTTGCGTTCGTCGGCCTGTTTGCCGCCTTCGTGCCCGGCGACGTGGTGGGCGACATGACCAGCATCGGCACCCTGTTTGCCTTTATCCTCGTGTGCGCCGGCGTGTGGATCATGCGCGTCAAGAACCCCGAAATTCCCCGCCAGTTCAGAACCCCCGCCGTGCCGTTCGTGTCCATCTCCGGCATCCTGGTGTGCGGCGCCATGATCTTCGGCCTCGGCCTGGCCAACTGGCTGCGGCTCGGCGCCTGGCTCGCCATCGGGCTGGTGTTCTACTTCGTGTACAGCCGAAAACACAGCGTAGTGAACAACGGCAAACAAATCGTATAAGCCCAGCAAAACCCGCAACCGTGCTACCGGTTGCGGGTTTTTCGTTGTTACCACACAATAAAACCCGTACCACGCGTTCTATTCCTGAAATAATTTTTTGCGCAACGCCGCCAAGCCGCCCCCACACGCTCATTTTGCATCCAAATTATCCGGGTAACCCCTATGCTCCTACAAGTTGTTCAAACTGCCGCTGACACGCTCGACACGTTAAGTACTGCCTCTGCCAACACCTCCGACCTTTCCTTCATTGACCTGCTCGTGAAGGGCGGGGTGATCCTGATCCCGATTGGCATTCTCTCCCTCATCAGCGTGTACCTGATTGCCGAACGGTACCTGTACATCAGGAAGGCGACCAACATTGACAACCAGTTCATGCGCAACGTGAAAGACGCCCTGTACCGCGGCGACTTCAACGGGGGGCTCATGCTGTGCCGGAGCAGCAACTCGGCCTTATCAAAGGTGGTGGAGCGGGGCATCATGCGCATTGGCAAGCCCATCAAGGAGATCGAAAGCAGCATCGAGACGGCCGGCAGCATGGAAATCGCCAAGATGGAAAACAACCTGGGGTATCTCGGGGTGATCGCGGGCATTGCGCCCATGCTGGGCTTCATCGGTACCATCGTGGGGATCATCAAAATCTTCTACGACATCTCCCTTTCCGACAACATCAGCATCGGCATCATTGCCGGGGGCTTGTACCAGAAAATGATCACGAGCTGCGCCGGCCTCATCGTGGGGGTGATTGCCTACACCGGCTACCACTACCTGACCATCCTCATTGACAAATTCACCCTGCGGGTGGAAGTGGTGGCAACCGAGTTCCTCGACATTCTCCAGGAGCCCACCAAAGTATAGCGGTCCGTCACGCGCAGCCACACCCCGGTTCCAACGTTATGAAAATACGCCGCAAAAGTCGTTTTGCTTCGGAGGTAAGCACCTCCGCCCTCAACGACATCATGTTTTTCCTGCTGCTGTTCTTCCTCATCATTTCCACGGTGGCAAACCCCAGCGTGATCAAACTCATGCTGCCGCGGGCCTCGTCGGCGCAGGCCGTGAGCAAACAGATCATTACGCTGTCGGTGACCAAGGACAAGAAGTACTACCTCAACAACAAGGGCGTATCCCGCGAAGAGCTGGAGCCCCAACTCACGACCACGGTTGCCGGGGTGGCCGAACCCACCGTGCTGCTGCGCGCCGACCAGTCGCTGACCATCCAGGACCTGGTGGACGTAATGCAGATCGGCGCCAAGCTCAAGATCAAAATGGTGCTGGCGACGGCCCCGCCGGGCAAGTAATATTTCTGCCGTTCCATCCATAATTTCCATCCGGCCGTTTGGAAAGCGCCGGGGAGTTACCCGCTCCCCGGCGTACTTATTTAATTCAAATTCGTCCCGGAAGAATGCATTTTATGGCGTAAATGCCTATTTTTGCAAAGGTTGCCGCCCACCCACAACAGGCAATACGGGTTGTCCGTATGAGAGAATCAAAAAGTTTTATTCTTTTATTTATAACCAAACAGTGTAATGTATTTCG
>CADCTQ010000036.1 GCA_902805615.1 uncultured Cytophagales bacterium | reverse complement strand
GAGGGAGTGAATCAGGACAAAGAGCAGGCTATGCAGTGGTACCGCAAAGCTGCTGAGCAGGGATATGCTGAAGCCAAGAAAAGATTAGAGTATCTTTCAAAGAAGCCCTAACGCAAAACAACAGTAGAGAAAAGGGCGAGTACAACACTTGCCCTTTTCCCTCCCAAAGCATTATAAAAACCTGCCTTGGTGTGCCCCTTGCACCAAATCAAATTACGCTGCCTGCGGCGGGTTGTCTTTTTTGCCGCCTGCCCCGTGGCTGCCTTTCCGCTCCACCAGTACCCGGGCATTCTGATAACCGGCAAAGAAGGCCGGTTCATTGGCCCGCACCATGCCTACGATCAGGTCCAGGCGTTCGCGCAGGAGCAGGTCCGCCTCGCGGAAACAGCCTTGCAGGGCATCGGTTGCCTCCTTGCGGGCCACCGTGCCCAGCCGGGGCTCGTTCACCGAACCTTCGAAGGTTGTGATGGCCTGCCGCAGTTCGTTGAGCAACTCTTTGTTTACCCGGTATTCAGCCAGGGACTTGACGTGTTCCTGCGCCCGCTGGTGAATGATCCGGGCCCGGTCAATCAGTACGCCGGCGCCGGTTTGCCGGAGGTCGCTGGGGGCGTAGTCAATTTCGCGGAGCAGCACGGTTTGACCGGTAAATGTAGCGTAGGCTTTCAGTTTGCTGGCTACGTCCAGGGCCACCGACACGAGTTGGTCCTTGCGTTGCTGCTTTTGTTCGGCCAGGCCGCCCTTGTTGGTCTCCTGCACCTGTTTGTACGCGTTGATCTGTCGGATGCACGCCTGAAAGGCCGTGAACGAAGGGGTATAGTTGGGCAATGCCGACACTACGGCGGCCCGGTCCAGCAGGTAGCGTTCTACCATCTGGTACATGGTCAGTTTGTTGTCCTGGGAAGTTGTCACGTTAAAAAACAGGTTTTTTCCTGGATGCCCCCCTTCGTTCCCGGGTAACCGCAGCGGCCCATAGTTCACTGGCTACATGGCCAAGGGTCCCGTAGCAGGGTGCTGATTCATCCTCTCTTTCCGTCCATCACCCGCCGAAAAGTACGTAGAGCCCTTATCCCGTCGTCTACGTCCGGCAGCGTCGCAAATAGCGGGTGAAGCACCTTGTATACGACACGAAGGCCCGTACATAGCCTTGCCAGTGGCCCGAATGGTGCGTTCAGCAGCCCGCATGAGCCCTTCAGCGGCCCCTATTCCGTCCGCAGCGGCCAGCCTGGGAGTTAAAGACCGTTGCCGGGGCAACCAAGCGAGGCCCTGGCTGAACAATCCCGGGGAAATGGTACAAGCAACGGAAAAAATACGATTGGCAGCAGTCCGTATATTGTCTATCTAGCAGCCCGGACGCTGCCCGGGCCCTTCACGGTACCGGCCCGGCCCCTCACCGCATTGGACATACTCGCACCCCATGAAATCCATCAAATTCACCGAAACCGTCCGCATCCGGGAGCGACCCGAGGTGATCTTCGACTACACGCAGGACTACGGGAACCGGCTCAAATGGGACACGTTCCTCAAAAGGGCGGACCTCGTGGACGGCGCCACGGCCGCCGGCAAGGGCGTAAAGTCGTACTGCGTCGCCAAGAACGGGATGGGCATGGAAACCGTGTACGTCTCCTTCAACCGACCGCGGGCCACGGCCGTGCAGATGACCCGGGGACCATACCCGTTCAAAACCTTCCAGGGCTCCTGGACCTTCAAAGAGTTGCCCGGCGGCGAAACGGAAGTGGTCTTCCTGTATTCGTTCACCCTGCGCTTCCCGTTCAACCTGGCGGGCTTCCTGGTCCGGCGCATCCTCCAACGCAACGTGCGGCAGCGGCTCGTGGACCTGAAAACCTGCATCGAACGCAATCCCCTGCCCGCGGGACACGCCGCGGCGGCGCCGTAAGCCCGGTTTTCCGTCACTCTCCCAGGGTTAATCAATACGCCGGCCCCGGCCGGGCAGGACCGCCCGCCTCAACGGGAGTCGCTGCCGGCCGGGGCTGGCGTTACGCGTGCGTAGTGTCAGGGCGCCCAACGTGCCGGGTTAGAGCACTACTTTGCCTTCCACGGTGCAGGCGCAGGGTTTATAGCCGTTAAAAGCGGTAGGATTGTTGTAGCCCCAGTTGTCCCACCCCGCGGCGTAGTTGCCCATGTAGTACCACTTCTCGCTGCCCCAGTTGCCGGAGTAGCACCAGCCCGTCTGGATGCTCTCGTCGATGCCCAACTGGAGGTAGGGTACGGCGGCCTGCGGCGTGCCGAAGGCAATGTCGATGCGGGTTTTTCCGTAGAGCAGGTCCAGCGTGTAGGTGCCGCAGTCTACGCGGTTGGGGTTATTGTCGGTGAGCCGGGTGGCGGCGGTTCCGGTCACTATGGCAATGCCGACCGTGGGCCGCCAGGCAACGACTGCGTACAGCTTGGAGTAATTCCAGCGGAACACGTAGTCGCAGTCCGTCTGAAATGTGGTAGCCGTGCATTGCAGCGAACGAGCGCCCAGGTAAGAACCGGTGATCCAGCGTTTGGGGGTGGCGCTGAGGTTGACGGAGAGGCTGCCGTTGCCCTGCCACGCCGTACAGGGGGGAGGGTTCGCCGAGCAGTCACTGGCGGTTTTGCCGCTCGGGCTGTAGAGCACCGGCGTCTGGGCCGCCGAAGGGTCTACGATCTGCAACACTTCTTCCGAATCGGCGAAATCCAGTTGGTGGAATGGCTTCTTCTTGCGTTCGAAGGCCTTCCGGTTGACTTTGTGCCGCAAGTCACGCAGGTACGCGGCCCGGTCTTCGTCCATGTCCCTGATGCGCAGGGAACGTTGGTAACGCACGTCAATGAAGGCCTCCATCTCCTGGTAGGTCAGTTCGTTAAACATGGTGCCCATTCGGTTGCGCTCGGCGTCGGACAGGGAGGTTTTCTCGAAGTTTTCCGCCAGGTCTTCGAGCTTATCCATCTGTACTTTGCTGGCCGGTTGTTCTTCCTGGCAGGCCGTCAGGAGCGTCAGGGCAGCAAAGGCAACGGCTACGGAGCGGTAAAGCGTTTTGGTCAGGTGCATAAGGTTTGGTCTGGTAGGGTGTTGAATGGTGGTTCAGGGTCCCGTTAAGCCGGACTCGCTGGGGCAATGCCGCTCCTGGAGGAACATCGCCCGGTTTGGGGGTTGTGCCTGTTTAAATCGTAAAAGCGTAAGGTTTGAGGTAAAAGCCAATGCTGTCCGGTGACCGCCCGCCGGGCCGTGGAGCCGGGCCGTTCTGATTCGCAGAGGTACACTTACTGGGAGGTTTGATCGAGACGCGCCCGGGTGGAAAAAGCCTCCCGGACCGGCGAAAAAAGTCCGCCACGCGCTTGTCAATCACTATATTTTTATTCCCAATGACAGTAGAACCAGCCCCGTATAACATTGTTTGGGAAATTCTTAAAAATATTTTACTGCCATTGCTTATGCATCAACCGTACTCTCACTTGTTATACCCAAAATATTCTTTTTCAGCGCCGTATGGGCTTTTCACCGGTCTCAGGCGATGCTTTGCCTGCCAATTATGATTTTATTACCGCTGCTTTATTTTTACAATTTATATTAACCAAACAATCGAATAAAGGGCCCGCCTGTCCTGCTTCGTTTCTTTTCCGTGCCGCAAAAGCACGTAACCCTACTCCCACTGCGCACCGGTCCTGTGTTCTCCGCGCCCTGTGCGGTTCAAATTCATCCCTTCCGTGTTCCCTGGTATAATTTCATTTCCTGTTGACAAAATCCTGATTCGTCAACGGCCACAAAAAAAGCCTCCCGGTGGGGAGGCTTTCGCATTTCGTAAGGCTGCGCTGCGGGGCAGCATTCATGGCGTTAATTTTTCGGCGTGGTGGTCCGCACCGGCAGGATCGTGTCGGTCGGGGCACCGATGGGCTGCGCCGTATCCCCCTGGTACTGGGCGGTTTGTTTGACCTCCCCTTCGCGCTTGGCCTTCTTGCGGAAATACCTCCGGAACAGGAAGTTGTGTCGCAGCGCCTCCATGTTCTCGTCCAGCTTCTCGGAACTGGTTTCCAGGTTTCCCATCGTACTCTTGAGCTGGCCGGCAAACTGCTGGTCGTTGAGCAGCAGCCCCACCGCGTTGTTTTGGTTGTTGAGCTTGGTGCTGGTCTCGTTGAGGTTGGCCGTCATTTCGGCGGCCGAGGCCGAAGTCCGCTGGAGCTGCTCCACCGACGTGCGCAGGTTGGCAAACACCACCGTGTCGGTGAGGAGTTCGTTGGCCAGGCCGCCCTCCGTGTTGAACTTGTCCGACAGCCGGGCCAGGTCCTTCGACACCCGCACCGAGTTGCGCGAAGCCTGCTGGAGGCTCGCCAGGATCGTGCGGAAATCGGTTGCCAGCGTGGTGTCGGTGAGCAGGGCGCCGGCCATGCCCTTGCCCTGCACCAGGTTGGCGCTGAGGGCCTTGAAGTTGTTGGTGATGTCCACCAGGTTCTTGTTGTTTTCCTGGAGCGTCGCCATCAGGTCCTCCGTGCTCAGCGCCTGCACCACCGTCAGTTGGTCGCCGTCCTCCACGGGCGGCGCCTGCGCATTGCCCGCGGTGATTTCGATGAGTTTGCTGCCGATGAGGCTTTCCGAGCCGAGCCGCGCCTGGGCGCCCTTGTGGATGAACTGCCGGGCCTGGTCCTCGATGTTCATGGCAACGCGCACCTTGGACTGGCCGTGCAGGTCCATGCGCTTCACGGTCCCGATCTTGACGCCCGAAAACCACACGTTGTCGCCCACCTTCAGGCCGGCCACGTTGTTGAACACGGCGGTGACGCGGATGGTTTTGGTAAACCGCTTCTGCTGTCCCCCGAGCACAAATATTGCACTGACGAGAATGGCAATGGCCAGGAATACGAAGATTCCCACCACCACCGAACGTTTATTGTCTGAAGCACCCATTTGATTTAGCTGGTAAAGTTATAGTCGTAAAAAGATTTAACCCGTTCATCGTCCGTGCGGAAGACCTCCTCGAAGGTGCCCTGCCGCTTGAACTGCCCGTCGAGCAGCATCACCACGCGGTCGGCGGTGGCCTTGGCGCAGGTCAGGTCGTGGGTAATGATGATGGAAGAAGTTTGGTATTGCTCCTGCACCTCGTTGATCAGGTTGTTGATCCCGATGCAGGTGATGGGGTCGAGGCCGGCCGTAGGCTCGTCGTAGAGCATGATGTCGGGTTTGAGGATTACCGTACGGGCAATGCCGATGCGTTTGCGCTGGCCGCCCGAGAGTTCCGAAGGCATCTGGTCGGCGGTCTGGGCCAGGCCCACGGCTTCCAGCGTGCTTTCCACCGTCCGGTTGATTTCGGCGCGGCTCAGGTTCTTGACGTGCCGCGTGAGCGGGAATTCGAGGTTTTCGCGCACGGTCATGCTGTCGTAGAGGGCGCTGTTCTGGAACGAGAAGCCGATCTTGAGGCGCAGTTCGTCCCATTCGCGGGGCGTGAGGGCGCTTACGTTGCGGCCCAGCACCTCGATGGTTCCTTCG
>CADCTQ010000035.1 GCA_902805615.1 uncultured Cytophagales bacterium | reverse complement strand
ATGAAATTAACCTTTCTGGGAGCAGCTCGTCAGGTCACCGGCAGTATGTACCTGCTGGAGTTGGAAGACGACTACAAGATACTGATTGACTGCGGCATGGACATGGATCGCAATCGCGACCCCAAAAAGGAGCAAATGTCGCTGGCCCACAGCATGTTCCCGTTCGAGCCTACGCAGATCAACGTGGTGCTGCTTACCCACGCCCACATTGACCACTCGGGCAACTTGCCCAACCTGATCCGGGAAGGATACGAAGGCCAGATTCTCTGCACGGCACCCACGCTGCCGCTGACCCAACTGCTGCTCCAGGACATGGCGAACCTCAACGCCAAACGCCTTAAGTCGTACCAGGCCGAACTGACTGCCGCCGGCGGCGGCGGACGCCGGAAGAAAAAGAAGAAGGGCGCCAAGATTGACCCCGACAACCTGTACCTCGAACGACAGGTGGACGAAACCGTAGACCGCGTGGTGACCATTGCGTACCACCAGAAATTCCGCGTCAGGAAGGGCGTGGAAATCACGTTCATCCCGACCGGGCACCTGCTGGGCGCGGCCAACATCGTGCTGGAAGTCACCGAGAACGGCAAGAAAACGACCATCGGCTTTTCGGGCGACATCGGCCGCAATGATTACCCGCTCCTGCCCGACCCCCAGCGGATGCCCGAGGTAGATTACCTGCTGTGCGAATCCACCTATGGCAGCCGCTACCATACCACCACGGGCACGCAGGCGGAGGCCCTGGCCGAAATCATCCGTTCTACCTGCATTGACAACCCGGGCCGGCTCATCATTCCCGCCTTCAGCGTGGGCCGCACGCAGGCGTTGCTCTACACGATCAACAAACTCTACACGGAA
This sequence comes from uncultured Cytophagales bacterium, assembly GCA_902805615.1. GTDB lineage: Bacteria > Bacteroidota > Bacteroidia > Cytophagales > 172606-1 > CADCTQ01. The sequence continues at coordinate 4,608 of CADCTQ010000035.1, read as the reverse complement.
GGCGGCTTCCCGCCGGTAAAGGTATTCTCCGACAGCCCCCTGGCGATGAAAAGCACGCGGGTGTACGAAAAATACCTGAGCTACCTCAACGACGACGCCAAAGCGTTCCACGAGCAACACGACCAACTGTTCGACTTCGAAAACCTGGTGTACGTGCAGGACCTCAAGCAGAGCAAGGCCCTGGCCAACCACGCCGAGCCGTGCATCATCATCTCGTCGTCGGGCATGATCTCGGGCGGCCGGGTGGAGCACCACGTGATGACCAACCTGCCCAACCCGTACGCCACCATCCTGATGATCGGCTTTGCGGCGGAAGGCACGCTGGGCGCCAAGCTCCTCAAGGGGATGCGCAGCCTTTCGATTGCCAAAGACCAGGAAATCCCGATCATGGCCCGCATCGAGAGCATTGACGTGTTCAGCGGCCACGGCGACCTGGGCGACCTGACGCAATTCGTGAAGTACCAGGCGCCCGACCGGCTTAAAAAGGTGTTTCTCGTGCACGGCGAATACGAAAGCATGGTCAGCTTCCAGAACCACCTCGCCGCCGAAGGCTACAACCAGGTCGAAATTCCCGAATACGGCCAAACGTTCGAACTAGAATAACGGAGACGGCAGACCGGAGGAAGGGAGACGGAAGGAGTCGTGCCCATGCAACGCATGGATGCGGCAAAAACCGGTCAGGAGAAAAAAGGAAAAAGGAAGGCAGGGAGAACATGTAACTCCCTGCCTTCCTTTTCCTTTTGACCGAATGGATTCGCACTGCCCTCCATCCTTCATGTTGCATGGGCACGCCTCCTCCCGTCTCCATTCCTCCGGTCTGCCGTCTCCGTTATTTGATTGCGAAGGCGGCGCGCATTTCGTAGCGGAGCTTGATTTTTTTGAAGCCGATGTCCGAGTCGGCGCCGCCCCCGGCGGTGGCATCCTGCGCCATTTCGGCTTTCATCATCATGTTGCTGCGGGCCTCCAGGTGGGGGTAGTAGATGTTGTCGCCCAGCTCCTGGATTTCGAGCACGCCGCCCGGCTGCTCCCCGACGCTCTGCAACAGGTAACTGGCCTTTTCCTTAGCTGCCTGCAAGGCTTTGATCTTGAGGTCGCGGCGGTACTGCTCCATTTTGGTGTGGTCGTACCGGCTGATGGTCACGTATTCGATGCCCTTGGCGTCTACCTTCGAGAGGATGGGGTCAATCTTGGTGAGGTCCGACAGTTCGAGCACGTACCGCTTGCTTTCCAGGAAGTCCACGGGCTTTTTGCGGGTGTTCCACTGCCAGCGGTTGCCGTAAATGTTCTCAATCTGGAAGTTTTCCTTGGGTATGCCGGCTTCCCGCACGGCTGCCACGAGTTGCTTTTCCAGGCCTTCAATGTCCACGCGGTCTTTGTCGCGTTCCTTGAAGTATTCCCGCAGGGAGATGCTGAAGAAAATGCGGTCGGGCACCACTTCCAGTTCGGCGGCGCCGGTGACGTCAATTTTCTTCATGAAGGGTTGCACGGTGACGGGTTGGGGCGTTTGGGCGTGGGCAAAAGAAGCAGCGGCCAGCAGGCCGGCGCACAGGAGGGTGCTCAGGGGTTTCATACGGTATGGTTGATCTGATAAAACGTTCTCCCGCAAGGATGCAATGAATGTGCCGAATTCATACGCGCGGCTGCCGCCTTTGTGAGGAGCGGCCCGACGGGGGGCTAAAGGGAAAAAAAGGAATGCGAACGTACCGGTATGGCTACGTCCGTACTAGGCATTGTGCCGCTGCTGCACGTTTGGAATGCTGGTTCTCATGCGCCACATCATGGTCTGGTGCAAGCACGGTAGAGCAGAACAGTGCGATGGAAAATGTCTGCTACAAGTTCCCCACCGCTTCCCGGATCAGGCCCGCCGGGTCGTCGGCGTGGAGGGCGATGCGTTGCGTGTGCCGCCGGATGCCGAAAAAGCCGGTAACCGTGACCGGCCGGTGCAGTTCGAGGAGCAGGTTGGGGGCGTTGCCCGGGGCGCACAGCAAGGTGTCTTTCTCCTTTGCCTTGTCGAAGTCCCGGATGGGCGTCAGCCGCCTGATGTCCTCCCGGGCAATCATAGCGTTCCACCGGATGCCGATGCGGAAAAGAAGCTGGCCGTCGTGCAACACGATGGGCCGCTTCACCATCGAGGCCAGGTCGGCCACGAAGAACACGAGTGAATACATGCTTAACCCCGTCGAGACGAACGCCGCCACCGGGCTCCATTGCAGGAGCAGCAGGTGCAGCCCCACCGTTTCGATCACCAGCACGAAAAACAGCACCGCCCACACGGCCACGTACCCCGACTCCTTGTGCGTGGTAAAACATTTCTGTTCCGGCCGCACTTCCTGGCCGCCCAGCCAGAAAAGCAGGCCGTACCGCACCGTGCTGATTTCATTCACCACGATGCCAAGAACGGCCGGGGCGCTGATGACTCCCGCCAGACCCGTGCAAACCAGGAAAACGACCAGGGCCGACGCCAGCGTCACGTGCAGCTTCTGCGAAACCATCAGGTAGTACGCCAGCGGAATGCCCACGGTGAGGTCGAACGTGACGGCGAAGGAAAGCAGGTCGGGATTTTGCCCGAAGCCGGGCAACTGCACCACTATGGCCTCCGCAACAATCGTGGCGGCGGCCAGCACGACGAACAACGCAATCCAGGCTTTGGGAGAGAGGGAGATGGACATACGCGGGGGCGAAAGGACTAGTGCAGCATGTAATTTTGACCAGGCGTTAAAACACCAGAAACGCAGTGGAAGAACCGTAGAGGGTTGCACGCAATCGCGTAAGGGTCAATCGCGTAGGGTTTGAAATCCTACGCGATTGACCCTTACGCGACTAGACCGCATATTTTCCCGCGCACGTGCCCTCTGCTGGAGGCTCTTTACTTGAACGCCGGGATGCCCGTGATCTCCGCGCCGAGAATAAGCAGGTGGATGTCGTGCGTGCCTTCGTAGGTGACCACCGATTCCAGGTTCATCATGTGGCGCATGATCGGGTAATCGCCGGTGATGCCCATGCCGCCGTGGATCTGCCGGGCCTCGCGGGCAATGTGGAGGGCAATCTCCACGTTGTTGCGCTTGGCCAGCGAAATCTGCGCCGTGGTGGCCTTGCCTTCGTTCTTGAGCACGCCGAGCCGCCAGCACACGAGCTGCGCCTTGGTGATCTCGGTGAGCATTTCGGCCAGCTTCTTCTGCACCAGCTGGAACGAGGCGATCGGTTTGTCGAACTGGATGCGTTCGAGGGCGTAGCGCCGGGCCGAGTCGTAGCAGTCCATGGCCGCCCCCAGGGCGCCCCAGGCAATGCCGTAGCGGGCCGAGTCGAGGCAGCCCAGCGGACCGCGGAGGCCGTCGGCGTTGGGCAGCAGGTTCTCCTTGGGCACTTTCACGTTGTCGAACACCAGTTCGCCCGTGGTGCTGGCCCGCAGCGACCATTTGTTGTGCGTTTCGGGCGTGGTAAAGCCTTCCATGCCCCGCTCCACGATGAGGCCCTTGATGCGGCCGGCTTCGTTTTTGGCCCACACCACCGCCACGTCGGCGTACGGCGAGTTGGAAATCCACATCTTGGCGCCGTTGAGCAGGTAGTGGTCGCCCATGTCGCGGAAGTTGGTTTGCATGCCCGACGGGTTGGAGCCGTGGTCGGGTTCGGTGAGGCCGAAGCAGCCCAGCATTTCGCCCGAAGCCAGCTTGGGCAGGTACTTGTGGCGCTGCTCCTCCGAGCCGTACTTGTAGATCGGGTACATCACCAGCGAACCCTGCACCGAGGCCGTGGAACGCATCCCCGAGTCGCCCCGCTCAATTTCCTGCATGATGAGGCCGTAGGCAATGTAGTCGAGGCCGCCGCCGCCGTACTGCTCCGGGATGGTGGGACCGAAGGCGCCGACTTCCCCGAACTTTTTGACCAGGTGGTGCGGAAAGGCCGCCCGCTGCGCGTAGTCTTCGATGATGGGGGAGATTTCTTTTTTCACGAAAGACCGCATCGTGCTGCGGATCAGCTTGTGCTCTTCGGTGAGCAGGTCGTCAATGGCGTAGAGGTCCGGCGACTCGAACAGGTCCTGGTGATGCTTCCGCCCGACGGCATCGGCAGTATCGGCAAATTGCGTTTGCATGGGAATGAATGTTAAGGGTTGCATGCCCAAGGATAAATGGGTCGGGCCGCAACCGGTTCATAGTCAAATTTACGAGATAAAACAGTCTCGCGGGGGCCTTTTGTTTGAGCGGTGATCCAAACGGGTCTTTTTTCCGTTCAATCTTACTGGCGGAAATGTTTTTACCTTTGGCCGCCTCCCCGGCCGTTCAACCCGTAACCTTACCGCATTCAACCTTTCCCCTATGGCTCACGCTGCCCCCGAACACACGCCCGAAGAATGGCTCCAGGCCCTCCAGGACAAGTACTCGGCCATCGGCCAGAACCCCTCGGTGTACCTGGAAGGCCTCCTGTACGCAAAGCCCCTGCACTACTGGGACTACATTCACGTGGATACCCTCCTGTCGCTGCAAATGCCCCGCACCGACTTCCCCGACGAGCACATCTTCATCATGTACCACCAGGTGACGGAGTTGTACTTCAAAATGGTGCAACTGGAAATGGAGCAGATCCAGGCAAAAGGGGGGGAGGTCGAAGAAG
>CADCTQ010000034.1 GCA_902805615.1 uncultured Cytophagales bacterium | reverse complement strand
ACAGTTCTTTGCCAATGGCTTTGCCAAGGACCGCGGCGATCTCCTTGCCGTCCCTTTCGTCGCCGGCGATGTAGCGCACCGACGAGCCGGTAAAGTCCAGGTCCAGCAGTTCTTCGAGGGCGGCCGAGGCAATGTCGCGCGGATGCACCAGGAACAGCGTATGATTGCCGCCGTAGTTGGCCCCCAGCATGCCCGCCCCCTTCACCATCGGGATCAGGGCCAGGAAGTTGTAGTAGAAAAAGGCGGGCCGCAGGTGCTTTACGTGCAGGCCCGGGATGGCATTGAGCTTCTGTTCAAAATCGTAGAGCCCGTCCACCGGACCGCAGCCGTGGCCCAGGTGCGCCCCCACGCTGCTCAGGTCCACCACGTACGGCACCCGGTTTTCGGTCAGGGCCGCCACGTAATGGTCGGCAATTCGATTCTGGTCGCGGCGCCAGTCGCTGGTTTGCCAGAGCGGCGGGATCATCGTGTACACCACCTCCGCCCCGCGAGGGGGGTCGCGCACGAACGAAGCGTCGTTGACGTCGCCCACCAGTGCTTTGGCGCCCAGCTTTTCGATTTCGGCCACCTTGTCGGCCTTGCTGGTGATCACACTCACCGCTTTGCCCTGCGCGACCAGGCCTTCCACCACCGGCCGGCTGATGTTCCCGAGGGAACCCGTGATTACGTATTTGTTCATGTCGTTTCTGATTATGCACCCAATGTAGTAAATTGGTCTGCATAAAGTAAGTAGTCACGAAAGAAGGAGATAGTTCTACAAATCATACCAATACTGATTGTCAGCGGCATGGAAAAAGTAACTTATCAGAATATCGAGCATTGCCCGGTCACGTTCACGATGGAAGTCATCGGGGGCAAGTGGAAGCTGCTCATCATGTACCTGCTCAGCAACGGCATCAACCGTTTCGGCAAGATGTCCATGACGCTCCGGGGCATCAGCAAACAGATGCTCACCACGCAGTTGCGGGAACTGGAAAGCGACGGCATCATCGAAAGAAAAATCTACGCGGAAATTCCCCCGCGGGTGGAATATTTCCTCACGCCCAAGGGCCAGTCGCTGCTCCCCATCATTGCCCTCATGAAAGACTGGGGCCTGAGCCACCTGCAACCGGAGAGACGGGAGACGGGCATCGGGGCCCTGGTTCAATTGGATTGAAAGATTGTAAGGAAGAAGAACCGCACGTAGAGACGCGATTTATCGCGTCTTCTTCATGTTTAGAAAATCACCACGGAGATACGGAGGGCACGGAGTCACACGGAGAAAAGGGATCAGGGTTTACAGAATTGAATGATCAACAAGATTTCACGCAAAGGCGCACTGGAGACGCAATCCGTTAATCCTGATCCTTTTTCTCCGTGTGACTCCGTGATGAGCCTGCCGGGTATCGTGCAGACGCGATAAATCGCGTCTCTACCTTGCCGCGATGATGAACCCTAACCCTACCAGGTAACACAGCAACATCCCCGTGAGGAGGACCGACGTGCCGCGCGGGGCGTTGCGGAATTCCTTCCAGATGAAAATGCCCCAGATGGCCGCAATCACCGTGGCCCCCTGCCCCAATCCGTAGGAGATGGCCGGCCCGGCCGCCCCCGAGGCGATGATCGAAAACGACATGCCCACGCACCAGATCACCCCGCCCAGGATGCCCATCAGGTGGTTGCGCCCCTGGCCGCGGAAGTAGTCGGCGTAGCTTACCGGCGGGCCGTTGAAGGGACGACGCATCAGCAGGGTGTTGAACACCAGGTTACTCGCCACGATGCCCGCGGCGAAGAAAAAGACCGCCGTGTACGGGCTCAGTTTGCCGGCCTCGGGCGTCTCGAAATCGGCCGACATGGAGGCGGCCACGTAGCGGTAGAAGAAGCCCATCAGCACCCCGGCCACCACCGACAGCACCAGGCCCTTGCCCGAAACGCCCTGCGCGTTGGCGGCCGTGCGGCGGTAGGCAAAGGCGTTGAGCAGGATGGCCGCCGCCACCAGCCCCACCCCCATGAACAGCACCGCCGAATTGCCCACCGGGTTGTCGGCGTAGTTGACCAGCACGCCCAGCACCAGCGCCAGCCCGATGCCCACGGGGAAGGCCACCGACATGCCGGCAATCGAAATGGCCGCGCCCAGCAGGATGTTGGCCGCGTTGAACACCGCCCCGCCCAGCAGGGCCAGGCCGATGTTGGCGCCGTCGGCCTGCCGGAGGTCTTCGAGGAAGCCCCGGCCACCCTCGCCGGTGCTGCCCAGGGTAAGCGCAAACAGCAGGGCCGTGAGGAAGATGCCGATCACGTAGTCCCAGTAGAACAACTCGAACCGCCAGGAGGCGGCGGCCAGTTTTTGCGTGTTGGCCCAGGAGCCCCAGCAGAACATGGTGACCACGCAGAACAGCACGGCGGTGGCATAGCTTTGGATGATGAACATGGGGTTTGGGGGTTAGGAGTGAGGAGTGAAAAGCGAGGAGTGAGAAGGCAAGCCAACCCATCCTGCCCATACAACTCGTTTTCTTGTTTCTTTGCGTCCTCTGCGTGAAACCTTCCTTTTCAGGTGATTGAAAAAAGCGTGGGCGTGGCCAGTTCGGACAGGTAGGGAGCCGACGCCTGGGCGCCCATCCGGGTGACCGACAGCGCCGCGGCCCGGCAGGCAAAGGCCACGGCCGGCTCGATGGGGCTGCCCTTGGCAATGGCCACGGCCAGCGCCCCGTTGAACACGTCGCCGGCCGCCGTGGTATCCACCGCCGTCACCTGGGGTGCGGGCACCAGCGCAGCCACCCCGGCGGTATGCACGTACGCGCCCCGGGCGCCCAGCGTAATCACCACCTGTTGCACGCCCTTCCGGTGGAGCAGCGCCGCGGCCCGGGCCGCCGACTCCGTGTCCGACACCCGGATGCCCGTCAGGATTTCGGCTTCCGTCTCGTTGGGCGTGATCAGGTAGAGGCAGGGCAGCAGGTCGTCGGGCAGGGGCTGGGCGGGGGCCGGGTTAAGAATCACCTTTTTGCCCTGCGCAAAGCCGTACTTGGCCGCGTGCACCACCGTGGGCAGGGGCACTTCCAGTTGCAGCAGGAGCACGTCCACGCCCTGCAACCGCCCACTGGCCTTGTCCACGTCGGCCTCGCTCAGCCGGGCGTTGGCGCCGGGGGCCACGGCAATCACGTTTTCCCCCTTTGCATCCACCGTGATGAGGGCCACGCCCGAGGGTTCGTCGGGGTCGGTGCCCACGAAGCTCGTGTCAATGCCCTCCTTGCGGAAGCCGGCCACGGCCTGCTTGCCGAACACGTCGTCGCCGAGCCGGGCAATGAACGTGACCGCGCCGCCCAGCCGGGCCGCCGCCACGGCCTGGTTGGCCCCCTTGCCGCCGGGAAACATGAAGAACTTGCCCCCCAGCGTGGTCTCGCCGGGCAGGGGAAGCTTGGGGGTTTTGACCACCATGTCGGTGTTCGAACTGCCGATCACTGCGATTTTGCCGTCCATACGTTCGCAAATTGAAAATGGAAAACTGACAATTGAAAATGGCGGGGGTGCCGGGAAGGGCCTTTCCGTGCCGGTGCCATTAAACTGCCAAAAGTTATAGTATTTATTTCTGGATTACCACCCTTATTTTACGGCGGGACGCTCCGGAAAACAGTCGTGGGGTCGTTTCCTGTCGCGGCGTCGGTGACCGCCAGGATGCAGAATGTGCCTCGCGCGCAGTGGGTGCGGCAAACGGCGCCGTCCGGGCCATCCTGATTCCCTTCTGAACGGTCACAGTCACCACGCGCGGAACCACGGGGCATCCCAACGGTGGCGGAGGTACGGAAACAGTTCGCCCGGCCAGGGTCCCGGCCGGGCGGCAATGCCTTACAGGCAAGGCGTCTTACGCAGAAGCGTCCAGTTGCTGCTTGAGTTGGGCAATCCGTTCGGCCGGCAATTTGGTAATGCGCGTCACTACCTCTTCGGGAAATCCCTCCCGGAGCATATCCAAGGCAGTTTCCTCCTTGCCCTCCAGTTTGCCTTCCTGGTAAAGGGCGTCTTCTCTGATGTCTATGGTGATGGCCATTTTGCGTGCGGCGTTAAAAACGGTGGTACCCAGGTTTCTCAATACGGCTAAACGAACCAGTTGCAGGGTGCGTTGCGCCATTTCCAACGTGCCGTTGGTGCTCTGCCGTAATTTAGCAATAATCTGTTCGGCAATCAATTCGCCGGGCTGCCCGCCGAAATCCGCCAGGATGGCCAGCACGACCTCCTCGCTGTGCCCCGACGCCAGGAACGCCTGGTAGGGAAACGATTTCAGGTCGATCAGCCCGTAGCGGTAAGAAAGCGATTCGGTCTGCAACTGGTGCTCCATGCTGAGCGGGTCCCTGCCCACGTAAATGACGAACTGCCGGATGGGCATTTTCTTCTGGTAGTGCAGAAAAGCGTGGTAGATCATCATCCGGGAGAGCATCTGCTTGTCGTTGGTGCTCTGGAACTCGCAGTGGAGGACGAAAGGCGGGCCCTCCGCCGGCGTCACTTCCCACAACTGGTCGGCCTCCCGCTGGGAAGTGTACTGCAAGTCGGCCGGCAGCGGTTTGTACTGCCCGGCGTGAATGCCCAACACCTTGCGGGCCACGGCCGGGAAGATGTCTCTGAGCACCTCCCGGAATATCTTGTCGTAATCCTGCGCCATTTGGTTGTTCGTGGATGGTTGTTCGTTGCTGGGTGTTCGGGTGCAGGGTCCTGCGAACAACGAACAACCCTCAACGAACAACTCCCTAATTTACGGGACAACTATTTTTACGGCGGAACGGGATGTGGTATATTTGCCAAAAGTGTATCTAACCCATGGCGTACTACTTCAGCGATGTATCAAGAACCTTCAGCGAGTATTTACTGATTCCCGGGCTGACGCGGAAAGACTGCGTGCCCGACAACGTATCCTTAAAGACGCCGCTGCTCAAATTCAGAAAAGGGGAAAAATCAGCCATTGAACTGAGCATCCCCCTGGTATCTTCGATCATGCAGGCCGTTTCGGACCACAACATGGCCATTGCCCTGGCCCGCAACGGCGGCCTCTCCTTCATCTTCGGCTCGCAATCGGTCGAACAACAGGCCGAAATGGTGCGCAAGGTGAAGAAGTTCAAGGCCGGCTTCGTGCTCAGCGACGCCAACCTGACCCCGGAACACACCCTCGACGACGTGGTCCGCGTCAAGAAACGCACCGGCCACTCCACCATCGGCGTCACCGACGACGGCTCCTCCAACGGCCGGCTGCTGGGCATCGTCACCAGCCGCGACTACCGGGTCGCCAAAGACAGTCCCAACCGGCGCGTACGCGATTTCATGACGCCGTTTTCGAACCTCATCGTGGGCGAACTGGGCATCTCGCTGAGCGAAGCCAACGAGATCATCTGGACCCACAAGCTCAACTGCCTGCCCATCATTGACCGGGAACAGAAACTCCAGTACTTCGTGTTCCGCAAGGATTACGAAGACCACCAGGAAAATCCCAACGAACTGCTCGACGCCAACAAGAAACTGATGGTCGGCGCGGGCATCAACACCAAGGACTACCGCGAACGGGTGCCCGCCCTGGTGGAGGCCGGCGCCGACGTGCTGTGCATTGACTCGTCGGACGGCTTTTCGGAGTGGCAGCAGGAAACGATCCGCTACATCAAGGAAACCTACAAGGGCAAGGTGAAGGTGGGCGGCGGCAACATCGTGGACACGGAAGGCTTCCTCTACCTGGCCGAAGCCGGGGCCGACTTCATCAAGGTGGGCATCGGCGGGGGCTCCATCTGCATCACCCGCGAACAGAAAGGCATCGGCCGCGGCCAGGCTACGGCCATGATCGAGGTGGCGGCGGCCCGCGACAAGTACTTCAGCGAAACGGGCGTCTACATTCCCCTCTGCTGCGACGGCGGCATCGTGCACGACTACCACATGGTGCTGGCCCTGGCCATGGGCGCCGACTTCCTGATGATGGGCCGCTACTTCGCCCGCATGGACGAAAGCCCCACGCGCAAACTCAAGATCGGCAACAACTACGTGAAAGAATACTGGGGCGAAGGTTCCAACCGGGCCCGCAACTGGCAACGCTACGACATGAGCGAAACCGAAAGCAACCTCAAATTCGAGGAAGGCGTGGACAGCTACGTGCCCTATGCCGGCAAGCTCAAGGACAACCTCAACGTGACGCTCAGCAAGATCAAATCCACCATGTGCAGCTGCGGCGCCAAAACCGTCCCCGAACTGCAACAGAACGCCCGGCTCACGGTCGTATCCTCCACCAGCATCGTGGAAGGCGGCGCCCACGACGTGATTCTCAAGGAAACCAACATTTAGCAAAGAACGAAGGGAATCCAATCTTAACAACCCAACCGCCAGGCGATTCTCGCGGTTGGGTTTTCCTCGTTGCGCCCTTTGCGCTTCTTTGCGGTCTTTGCGTGAAACCCGCCTTTGCGTGAAACCCTTCTTCCGCGAGGAGCCGGGGGCAACGGGTAAATTCGCTTCATTTTAGAAATATTTGCACATTAGGGAGCGAATTCTACCTTTTTGCTCTTGCGTATGCCGGCCTGCCTCCCCTCCCCGTTTCGTTACGGGTGCCTCCTCGCCTTTTTGTCATGCTGCCTGTTATGCTGCGCAACGGTTGCCCGGGCCACGGCGCCGGCGTTGTACGACCAGTACGTGCTGGTGGATTCGACCCGGCGCCTCACGTTCGACGACCTGCGGCAACCCCGGCACCAGCGCAACTTTGTCCCCACCATCGGCGGGGTCAACGCCCTGATCACCGACACCCGCTACGCCTACTGGGTTCGCTTCCGGGTCCGCAACGTATCCGACAGCGCGGCCGTGGCGCTGCGCACGTACTTCTTCTTCGACAAGGCCGACCTGTTCGTGCCCGGGGCCGGCGGGCAGTTCCGGCACCTGCGGGCGGGGCTGCACTACCCCTTCCGCGAACGGCCGTACAAGCTCAAAGAAGCCGTTTTCGTGCTGCCGCGACGCAATTACGGCGACGCGTACTTCTACATCCGGCTCGAATCGCAGCTCCGCACGGGCTTCGGGCTGAACCTGGTGCCGCTGCCCGACCTGTTCAACAACTCCCTCAAGGATTACGGCTACTACGGCTTCCTGGGCGGCGTGCTCTTCCTGACGCTGCTGCTCAACCTGTGCCTGTTCCTGCTCGCCAAAGAAATCATCTACCTGTACTACAGCCTGTACGTGATCTGCTTCGGGCTGTTCCTGGCCGTGGACGTGGGCTTTGCCAAGCAGTTGAGCGGCATTGACTACCTGCCCTGGAACTACATTTACTGGACGATCCCGTTTGCCGGCATGACCGTGTTCCTGCTGCTCTACATCCGGGCCTTCATCGGCGCCCCCCGCCACCTGCCCGGGTTCGGCAGAGTGATCGGGTGGATGATTGCCGCCCGGCTGGTGATCCTGGTGGCCGGCTACGCGTTTGCCATCGAGTTCCTGCACGACCCCTACCTCGACAACCTGATGCTGCTGGCGGCCTACGCGGCCGTGTGGGTGCGGTACCGGCGGGGCTTCAAGCCGGCCCGGTACCTGCTGGCCGGGCTGACCATCATCTTCCTCGGCTTCGTCTTCCACAACCTCTACATCATCCGGGGCGTCTTCGACGACCAGTACCTGTTCTATAACCTGGGGCTGGCCGAAATCATCTTTTTCTCCGCGGCCCTGGCCGACCGGTTCCGGCGGGTGAAGGCCCAGAACGAAGCGGCCCACCGGCAGATCATCGCCCAGCTGCGCGAAAACGAGGAAACCAAGGACCGCATCAACCGCGAACTCGAAGAGAAAGTGCGGGAACGGACCCGGGAGATCGAACGCATGAACCAACTGCTCCAGCAGCGCAACCAGTCGCTCACCGAGGAGGTGGTGGACATCTCCAAAGCCCGCGTCACCCAAAAAGCCATGACGTTTGAGGAGTTCCGCAAGATCTTTCCCGACGAAGAAGCTTGCCTCCAGTACCTCAACGAACTCAAGTGGAAAGACGGCTTCGCGTGCCGCAAGTGCGGCCACCCACGCTTTTCCCGGGGCTCGGAACCCTACGTGCGGCGTTGCAGTTCGTGCCGCTACACCGAGTCGGTGACCTCCGGCACGCTCTTCAGCCGGCTCAAGTTTCCCATCGTGAAGGCGTTTTACCTGCTCTTCCTGGTCTCCAACGGCACCGAGGTGACCGTGGACGAACTCTCCGAAAAGCTCGACCTGCGCCGGCAAACGTGCTGGACGTTCACCCGCAAAGTGAAGGAAGCGATGGAAGCCCGCAGGGGCCGCAAGCGCAACCCCGACAAGTGGAGCCACCTCATCCTCGACTGACCCCTCCCCTTACGAGCCGGCAAGAACCCCTTGCGGGTACCCGCGGTCGGTTTAGCGGCGGGGCTTTGCCTGCGCTCCGTGCAGCAGCCCGGCCGCCGGGTTACCACCAAGGTCGTACGCAAGCGGTAAGCGGGAGCAGCAGGATAATACTGAAATGACTTCATGAGTGCGTATTTGGTTGTTCACAACTACTTGTAAAACAGGCAAGTACTAACAACGAGTAAAGAACAACCAACAACGTTTCAGGATAAGTGTTTGGGGGGCAGGGTTCATCGAACACCCCGCCCCCCGGGAAAAGGGGCAGGCGTGCCGGGTGCTGCGCAAAACGAAAAAGGGCAGTCCGAAGACTGCCCCAGGGGAAGGCTGCTGGTCCGTTTACCGGATGCCGACGTTGTCCACCAGCACGGCGCTGGAACTGGGCACGGTCACCTGGCTGCCAGTGAACGTATTGCGGATCAGCGAGTTGCCGTTGCCCGTGATGGCCGCGTCGCCGAAGTGGCAGAAAGCCGCCGAGAACGCATTGGCGCTGGCCGTGATTTTGCCGTTCACTTTCAGTCCGCGGAGGCGGCTGCCGGTGCCCTGCACGGTCAGGTTGCCTTCGATGGCGGAAAGCTGTCCGTCCACCGGCGACCACTCCCCGAAGATGAGCACGCCGGTTCCGCGCACTTCCACGTCACCGGGATAGACGCCTTTGGCGAGGTAGATGATGGCATTGTCCACGGCGGCCGCCTGGGAGATGTTGGCCCCGGGAGCCAGCACGATCACTTGTCCGCCGATGGGGTAACGCACGGCCGAGATCACTTCCTGCACGCCGTTGTCTTTCACCGACACCACTACGTCGTAGAGTTCTTTGGGCTGCACCACGTTGAGGCTGATGTTGCCCGTGGAGAACTTGAGGGGAACGGCGCCGGTAGGAATGGCTTCCAGTACGGCAAGGCCGGTGGCGTCGGTACTCACCGGGACCATGGAGCCGGCCTGGACGGCCACGTTGCCGCGCTGGGTCCCCGAAGTGACGGTGGTGGCGGAGCCCTGGTTGATGACGGGATTGACGATCACGACGGCGGAAGTGACTTCGCCGAACCGGTTGGCGACGGGAACGGCAGGCACTGCGTCGGTATCTTTTTTGCAGGCCACGCCGGCCAGGGAAAGGCCGGCCAGCAGCAGGAGTTGTTTGAGGGGGGACAGGTACTTGTTGTGCATAGAGCGGGTGCGGAAAATGGAGGATTGCAGATTGATTTTGGAAACCTGCAAAAAAAGCCTTCCCGCCCCGATTGTCCCCGCCGGGGACACCGGCTTTCTTACCCGCGTACCCTTCCGGGTGAATTAGGTCAATGGTCAATAGCCATCAGTGATTGGGTAGGCGCTACCTGTCGCATCCGTTTGCTTACTGCTTACTTACCAATGACTACTCATTGTCCCGTTCGCGTTCCTTCTTCTCCCTTTCCCGGCGCTTCTCTTCGCGTTTTTTGGCATCTTCCCGGGATCGTTCTTCAGCTTTCCTGGCATCCTCCCGGGCCCGTTCCGCATCTTTCCTGGCATCTTCCCGGCGGCGCTCCGCCGCTTTATTTTCCCGTTCCCGGGCTTTCTCTTCCCGGCGGCGGGCCCTTTCGTTTTCGCGGGCACCCTCCTTTTCTTCCGACTCCTCCCCTTCCCCGCCGTCCCCGACTGATTCCGGACCGGCACCTTCTCCGGCGGGTTCGGCCGGTTCGGGGCGGCTTTCCGCTTCCCGTCCCGAGCCCCCGAAGAGGCGGTCAAAAAAGGCTTCTACCGCCGACATTTTCCGCCCGCCCGCTTCGTCGTTGCCGTCGCAGCGGAGACGGGCCGCTACCGGCTCGGGCGGGGCCGGGAAGCGACCCGACCGGAAGGCGCCCCCCCGGCTGCGGGCAACGTTTGCCATGAATTCGCCCCACACGGGCAGGGCCGTGGCCGCACCCTGGCCCAGTTGGAGGTTGTCGAAGCGCACCAGCGGACTTTCGGCCCCTACCCATACGCCCGTCACCAGGTCGGGCGTGATGCCGATGAACCAGCCGTCGGAGTGGTTCTGGCTGGTGCCCGTCTTGCCGGCAATGTCCATGCGGAGGCCGAACCGGGTGCGCAGGCCGGCCGCGCTGCCCTCTTCCACCACGCCCTTGAGCAGTTCGAGCACCAGCGCCGCGTTTTCTGCCGACAGGGCCGGCTCGGTCTCAGGCTCCTCTCCGGCTTCGTCCTGGCGGAGGGTCCGGCCGTTCTCGTCGGCAATGCGGGTGAGGTACACCGGCTTGACCCGGTACCCCTTGTTCGAAAAACTCGCGTAGGCGCTTACCATTTCCAGCAGCGACACGCTGGCAACCCCCAGGGCCAGGGCCGGCACTTCGGGCAGTTCGCTTTCGATGCCGGTCCGTTCGGCCAGCGCAATGGTGTTGTCAATGCCCGCCTCCATGATGAGCTGCGCCGACACCGTGTTCACCGAGTGGGCCAGGGCCTCCCGCATCCGGTACTCGCCGCCGTAGCGGTTGTCGGCGTTGCGCGGCGACCAGTCTTCGTAGTCGGGGTAGCTGATGCGCTGGTTGGGGAATGGCCGGCACGGTTCCACGCCCTGCTCCAGGGCGGCCGCGTACACGAAGGGCTTGAACGTGGAGCCGGCCTGCCGCCGGGAGCGGACGTGGTCGTACTTGAAGAACTGGTGGTCAATGCCGCCCACCCAGGCCCTGACCTTGCCCGTGCCCGGTTCCAGGGCCAGCAGGCCGGCGTTGAGAAAACGCTGGTAGTGGCGCAGCGAGTCGAAGGGCGACAGGGTTTTGCGGCGCGTGCCCCGGTGGGTGAACACGGGCATGGACACGGGTTTGCGGAAAGCGGCTTCGATCTCCTCCGCCGAAGCGCCGGCCGCCTGCAGCGCCTGGTACCGCCGGGATTGTTTCATGGCCGGCAGCATGCTCCGGTCGTCCTTCTCCCAAGGGTAGTTGCCCCGGTAATGGGCTTCCAGGGTCCTTTGCAACCCGGCCATCCGCGTACGGACGGCCTGCTCGGCCACCAGCTGCATCTTCGAATCGAGGGTGGTGTAGATTTTAAGCCCGTCGGTGTAGAGGTTGTAGGGCGTGCCGTCTTCTTTCTGGTTGTCGCCGCACCAGGCCTCGAGTTCCTGCCGGAGGTGGGCCAGGAAATAGGGCGCCATTCCCGCGTGCTGCGGCCGGTAGCGGTACCGCAGGCCGAGGGGCTGCTTTTTGAGGGATTCGGCCCGGGCGGGGGTCAGGTACGCGTATTTGGCCATCTGCCCCAGCACTACGTTGCGCCGCGCCAGCGACCGCTCCGGGTAGAGGCGGGGGTTGTAGGTGGTGTTGGCCTTGAGCATTCCCACCAGCACGGCCGCCTGCGGCACCGACAGGGAACGGGCCGGCGTGCTGAAGTACGTCTGGGCGGCCCGTTCGATGCCAAACAGCCGCCCGCCCATCGGCACGGTGTTCAGGTACAATTCCAATATCTGCTCCTTCGCATACACCGACTCCAGCTTGCGGGCAATGATCATCTCCTGCAACTTGTTGACCGGCGTGCTCAGCAGCCAGTAGCGGCGGCGCGGGTAGAGGTTTTTGGCCAGTTGCTGCGAAAGCGTACTGCCGCCCCCCGAACTTTCCCGTTGCAGCAACAGGGATTTGACCACTACCCGGGCCAGGCTGCGCACGTCCACGCCGCGGTGCTCGTAGAACCGGGCGTCTTCGGTGGCGACCAGGGCCTCGATCACGGCGGGGGCAATGTCGGCGTACCGCACGCTGGTACGGTCCTGCAGGTAATAGCGGCCCAGCAGCACCCCGTCGGCGGCGTACACCTCCGAAGCCGTATTGTGCCGCAAGCCCTTCAGCGCCCCGTAGCCGGGCATCCGGCCGAAGGCGCCGAAGTATACCAAGAGGTAAAAAACGACCAGGGCGAGGGGTCCCCACCGCAACGCCTGCCGTACCGCCCGCCGGAGGAATGCCCGGGAGTAGAGCTGCCGGTAATCGTAGTGCGCCAGGTTCCGGAGGCGGGCCTGCCAGGATGCCGCGGAAAACCGGTCCTTTTGCCGGTGGCAGAACGCGCGGATCCCTTTCGCCGCCCCGCCGGGCCGCGGCGCGTTGCCTTCGTAGTCTTTTCTTTCTTCCAACTTAGGTTCCTGTTTACGGGAGTCACGGCCGGGAAAGGCCCCGGGGTGATAAGGCCAAAGTTGGCTAAAATCATGCTATTTCCGTTTCCCCGGAACGCCTCCGCTCGTCCTACTCCTTTTCCTTTAACGGGCGGATCACGCGGCAGGGGTTGCCGGCGGCGAACACGTCGGCGGGAATGTCGCGGGTGACCACGCTGCCGGCGCCGATGATGGTGCGGTCGCCGATGGTGACGCCGGGGCAGATGACGGCGCTGCCGCCCACCCACACGTCTTCGCCGATGGTGATGGGCTTGGCGTACTCCACGCCCGAAGCCCGTTCCCGGTGGTCAATGGGGTGCGTGGCCGTGTACACCTGCACGTTGGGCCCGAACAGCGTGCGGCTGCCGATCTTTACGTACGTCACGTCGAGCACCACGCAGTTGAAGTTGAAAAACACCCTCTCCCCGACGATCATGTTGAAGCCGTAGTCGCAGTAGAAGGGCGGTTGCAGCCACAGGCCGGGGCCGGCGTTGGGAATGAGTTCCCGGAGGACGCGGGCCCGTTCCTCCGCCTGGTCTTCGCGGGTGTCGTTCAGTTCTTTGATGAGCAGGCGGGTGCGCAGCCGGTCCGCCACGAGCTGCGGGTCGAGCGGGTCGTACAACTCGGCGTCCAGCATTTTTTGCTTTTCGGTTTTCATGGGGCGGTGGGGTTGAAGGGTTGAACCACAGAAGGATAAAGCACTTTCCTCCTGCCGTAATTCTACACAATTTATCAGGCCGCGATGCAGCGTTCACGGAGAAAAGGAGTTTGAGAATTGGGGAGTTTGAGAGTTAGAACTGAACCGCCAAGATCGTAATGGGGGCGCAAAGGAGACGCAAGGACCGCAAGGCGTACGCGTTCTCTCAGTCTGCGCCGCAATCCTGTTCATCCTTTAATCCTGTGAATCCTGATCCCTTTGCGTAAACCCTTGAGCCTAAAACTTCTTTCGCCCCAGGTGCTGCGCCAATTGTCTGGCAAAAACTTCCGGCTGGTCCAGCCACAGCAGGTGCCCGGCCTTTTCGACCACGGTCAGCTTGAGGCGGGGCACTTCGCCGGCCCATTTCCTGACCAGCAGGTTGTTGAAATCCAGGAAATCGTGATCGGCGGCGATGATGCTTACCGGGTACGACTGGTTTTTAAACGCCTGCACGTAGTCCCAGCCCGACGGCGGGTAGGTTTTGGCGGTGAGTTCGAATACGTGCCCCTTGTAGAGGGCCCGGCCGCCGGTCAGGCGGGGCCATTTGCCCACGTCGTAAAGCATCCGTTTGGCAAACTCGATGCGGAACCGGCTCGTCTCTTCCCGCGACGACAGGGCCGGCGTCTTCCGGTTGAGGCCGTACCTGTTCAATTCCTGCGCCACCGCCGGACGGTCCAGGAAGGCCTGCGCCGCCCGTTGCCCCTGGTTTTGCAACCCCTGGTCGGCTTCCGGAACGGGGCTTTTGAGTGGCGCCGGCGCGGCCAGGACCAGCTGCCGGATGCGCTGCGGATACTTGGCCGCGTAGGCACCCGCCAGCACCGCCCCCATCGAATGGCCCACGAGGGTCAGCTGCGCCAGGCCCAGCGCTTTGCGCAGCCGCTCCAGGTCCTCGACGTGTTGATCGAAGGTGATGAGCGAATCGGGGAAGGGCGACCGCAGCGAACCCCGCTGGTCGTAGAAGACGAAGTGGAACTGGTTTTCCAGCCCCTTTACTGCCTCCACCATGCCGCCGTGGTCGCCACCCCACCCCCCGTGGAGCATGACGACCGTATCGGCGCCGGTCCCGGTTTCGAACACGTACAACTGCGGGTCGTTTTGCCAGTCGCCGGTACCCAGAAACCAGTCCCTGAGGCCGGGCAGCTTTTCCGGCCGGTCAGCAACGGCAGTCCGGCGCGGGAGGTTCTGGCCCTGCACAATCCCGGCAAAGAGACAGCAGCAGGCCGTCACGAGCATTCTCTGAATGTTGGTCATGCAATGGGTTTACGCGTGAAGGTGATAAAATCTGTAGTAATCGTCTCCTTTCCTCCGGTCTCCCGTCTCCCTTTACTGCGGTTCCACGAAGGAGAGAATGATCTCGTTCATCAGGCGGGGCTTGCGGATGAGCACGATGTGGTCGCTGCCGGGCACGATGGCAAGCTGCGAATCTTTGAGCATCCGGTGCATTTTCACGTACCGCTCGATGGGCGTGCCGTCCTTTTCGCCGGCCACGATCAGCGTCGGGCAGGCAATCTTGCTGAAGGCTTCTTCGCTGATGTAGTGCGTCTGGTTCCAGACTTTGAGCAGGTCGGTCACGAACTTGCCGAACAGTTCGGGCTTGGGCATGAGTTTTTTGCGTTCCGCCACGAACCCCGCCATCTGCTTCTCCATCATTTCGGCGCTCAGGCTCTGCACGCCTTTTTTGCCTTCTTCCGACATGTCGTAGGTGCCCAGGTTGCCACCGATGGCGACGAGCCGTTTTACCGTTTCGGGGTGTTTGGTGGCCAGGTAGTAGGCCTGGTCGGCCCCGTCGCTGAAGCCGACCACGGTCACGCTGTCCTTGGTGAGGTGCCGGATGACGGCGTACGCATCCTCGGCAAACAGCGGGTACGACAAGGGCTTGGTGCCCAGTTCCGACTTGCCGTGGCCGCGGGTGGCAATGGCGATGACCTGGAACTTCCCGCTGAGCAGCGGAATCACGTTTTCGTACTCGTTGATGTACCCGAACAGGCCGCCGTGCAGCAGCACCACGGGTTTACCCTGCCCGTACACTTCGTAGTAAATGCGGGCGTCGCCCACGTTCAGGTAGCGGCCCGCCTGCGGGTTGTCGCCGTACGGCACCCTGGGCGTTTGCTGGGGGAGGGCCCGGCCGGCCATGAGGAGGAGCAGGAGTAGTAAAAGGGGGTTGCGCATGGGGGTGAAAGGAGGAGGTTTGGGGAAACAGCAGGTCGGCAACAATTTACCGGCCAGAAGTCCGCAACCCCGCATGATGCCCCGGAGAAGCGTTTTGAAAGCCCCTTGTCACCCTCCCGGTGCCCGGTATCGAACACGGCTTGTCCGGGCAGGGCACCTGGTTTCCGCCCGGCACGCAACGGATTTTGACTCCGTACTAACCTTTCCGCCCCTGCGTTACGTACCCAGACGGGCTCCTTTCCGGGCCTGTCCTTCATGAACCTTCCGCTTGCATGGTAAAAACAGGTTTCGTCCGGTTATCGCTTGCGCTGGCCCTGCTGGCCGGACCGCCGGTTACTGCCCACGGGCAGGCCCCCGCCGGCCCGGTGCCGGCGACATCCGACAGTGCCCGCGCGAAGCCCTCCGCCCGCGGTGGCCGCTGGCACCGTACCGCGGCGTTCCGCACGCTGGCCGCGCCGGCCGTGCTGGCCGGGTACGGCGTTTCGGCCTTCGGGGAACGGGGCTTTCCCGTCAGCAGCCGCGACGTGTACCGGGCGCGGCAGACGTACTTTCCGCGCTTTCGCACCTGGGCCGACGACTTTATCCTCCTCCTGCCGGCATGGGGGGCAAACATTCTCCCGGCCAGCAAACGGTGCTGCTCCTGCTTTCGGGGGCGGTAGCCAACGGCATCTCGCTGGGGCTGAAGGGTACCGCCGGCATCTTACGGCCCGACGGCACCACCGCAAACAGTTTTCCCTCGGGCCACACCACCAATGCCTTCGTGGCGGCCGAGTTCCTGCACCAGGAATACAAACACCGGAGCGGCTGGTACAGCGTGGCGGGCTACTCGGTGGCGGGCGCCACCGGGGTCCTGCGGATGCTCAACAACCGGCACTGGCTCTCCGACGTGCTGGCCGGCGCCGGCATCGGCATGCTGTCTACGAAGGCGGTGTACCTGGCTTACCCGTGGGCGCACCGCAAGCTCACCGGCCGCGCCCCCGGCAAGGTCGGCGTGGTGCCCACCTTCGGCGGCGGCACGGCCGGGTTTTACGCCGTCATCCGGCTCGACTGACCGGGCGGGCACCGGAACGGCCGCGTCAGGCCAGAATGGATTTGACCACCTTGCCGTGCACGTCGGTGAGGCGGAAGTCGCGGCCCTGGAAGGTATGGGTGAACTTTTCGTGGTCCATGCCCAGGCAATGGAGCAGCGTGGCCTGCAAGTCGTGGATGTGGACGCGGTCCTTCACGCCCAGGTAGCCGATCTCGTCGGTTTCGCCGTGGGAGATGCCGCCCTTGACGCCCCCGCCGGCCACCCACATCGTGAAGGCTTCCGAGTGGTGGTCGCGGCCGCGGGCCTTGGGGTCGGCGCCCGGCCGTTGTTCGCGCATGGGCGTGCGGCCAAACTCCCCGCCCCACACCACCAGCGTATCTTCGAGCAGGCCGCGCTGCTTGAGGTCTTTGAGCAGGGCCGCAATGGGCTGGTCCACCGCCTTGCACTGGTTCTGCACGCCCTCCAGCACGTCGTCGCCGGTGCCCACGCCGTGGGTGTCCCAGCCCCGGTGGAAGAGTTGCACGAACCGCACGCCCCCTTCTACGAGCCGCCGGGCCAGCAGGCAGTTGTTGGCAAACGACGACTTGCCCGGCTGGGTGCCGTACAGCTTGTGGATGTACTCGGGTTCTTTGGAAATGTCCATCACCTCCGGCACGGAAATCTGCATCTTGAAGGCCATCTCGTACTGGGCGATCCGCGCGTTGATTTCGGGGTCGCCGACCTGGTCGTGGTGGTGGGCGTTCACCGCGTTGATGGTTTCGATGATCTGGCCCTTCAGGCCGCGGTCCATGCCCGCCGGGTCCGACGCGTAGAGCACGGGGTCGCCCTCCGAGCGGCACTGCACGCCCTGGTACACGGTGGGCAGGAAGCCGCTGCCCCAGGCACTCTTGCCGGCGTCGGGCATTCCCCCCGAAGCCAGCACGATGAAGCCGGGCAGGTCCTGGTTTTCGGTACCCAGCCCGTAGGTCACCCACGAACCCATGCTGGGCCGGCCCAGGCGCGGCGAACCGGTGTGCATGAAAAGTTGCGCCGGCGCGTGGTTGAACTCGTCGGTGTGCATGGCTTTGAGCAGGCACACTTCGTCCACCACGTCGGTGAAAAAGGGCAGGTTCTCGGACACGTAGGCGCCCGACCGGCCGTATTGTTTGAATTTGGCCTGCGGGCCGAGCATTTTGGGCACGCCCTTGATGAAGGCGAAGCGTTTGCCGGCGAGGAAGGATTGCGGGCAGTCCTGCCCGTCGAGCCGGTGCAGCACGGGCTTGTAGTCGAACATTTCCAGTTGCGAGGGGGCCCCGGCCATGTGCAGGAAGATCACCCGTTTGGCCCGCGGCTGGAAGTGGGGCAGGCGCAGGCCGGCACCGGCTGCCACGCGTCCTTTGGTGGGCTGCTCCCCCGTCGCTTTGCCGCAGCCGCCCAGGGCACCCAGGGCCAATGCCCCGATGCCGGTGGAGAGGTTGTAGATGAACTGGCGCCGGGTTACGTCCAATAACCGTTCGGCACCTCTCTTTTCGCTTTCCTGCATGGCTTTTATTCCTTCGTTACAAATTCATCCAGATTCAGTAAGGCATTGGCAACCACCGCCAGGGGTGCCAGTTGCGGGGCGTCTTCGGCCGGGCCGGCCATGAAGGAGGCCTTGCGCGGCTGCTCCCGGTAGTAGCGGGTGGCCTTGTCATGCAGGGCCAGGAACTGCGCCGCCTCCCGGGGGTCCGGGTCGCGGAGGAGGGCCAGCCGGAAGCCGTGCCGCACCTGCCGGGCCGGGTCGGTTGCCGCCGCGGCCATGCGCCGGGCCATCGCCCCCGAGGCTTCCACGAACACCGTGTCATTGAGCGTTGTCAGCGCCTGCAAGGGCGTGTTGGTGCGCACCCGGCGCAGCACGCACACCTCGCGGGTGGGCGCGTCGAAAGTGATCATGCTGGGGTACGGACTGGTGCGGCGCTGGTAGGTGTACAACGCCCGCCGGTAGCGGTCCTCGCCCCGGCTCAGCTTCCATTCGGTGCCCCCGAAGATGGCCGCAAACACCCCGTCGGGAATGTAGGGCATCACGCTGGGTCCGTACAGCTTGGGGCTCAGCAGGCCCGACACGGCCAGGGCCTGGTCGCGCACCGCCTCGGCCGTCAGCCGCACCCGCGGGGCCCGGGCGTAGTACTTGTTGTTGGGGTCCTTGTCGAGGTGCTCCGGCCGCACGGTTGACGACTGCCGGTAGGTGCCCGAGGTCACCAGCAACCGGAGGAGCTTTTTGTTGCTCCAGCGCAGGTCTTTCCGGAACGTGACCGCCAGCCAGTCGAGCAGTTCGGGGTGCGTGGGTTTGGACCCCTGGCTGCCGAAGTCCTCCAGCGTTTCCACGAGGCCGTACCCGAAGAGTTGTTCCCAGTAGCGGTTCACGGCCACGCGGGCCGTCAGCGGGTTGTCGGGCGACACCAGCCAGCGGGCCATGCCCAGCCGGTTGTTGGGCGCGCCGGCGGGCAGCGGGTTGAGGCTTTTGGGCACGCCGGGCGTTACGGCCGGGCCTTTGCTCATCCAGTTGCCCCGCACGAACACGTGCGTCTTGCGCCGCTTTTGCGGCGGCAGTTCTTCGAGCACGGGGGTCCCCTTGGGGTTGATGTAGCCGGCCAGCACGCCGCGCAGCGAGTCGAGTTGCTTGCGGGCCTTTTCGTTTTTAAGGGGCCGTTCCACGAACGTCACCGACCGCAGCGCGAGGTCGCAGACCCCGTTGGAGTCGGGGGCGGCCACGAAATAGACTGAGTGGACGCCCTGCACGTTTGGCCGCAGGGTGTCGCTTTTATAGTACCATTCGTTGAACGTGGAACCGAGTTTGAGCGTGGTGAGCAGCCGCCCGTCGGGCCGGTCGAGGCGCACCTGGAGGTTGCAGCCTTTGTCCACCAGGTAGTTGCACCCCACCTTGGTCACGTTCGCAAAGTCCACGTTGTGGTAGGCGAGGTAGGCGCCGGGGCCGTTCAGCCGGATTCGGGCTTCGTCGGCGTCTCCGTTGTGGAATTTGTCGCAGTCGGTGGCGTTGACGGTGGGCAGGTACTTGCGGCGTTTGGTCTTCAGGTCGGCCGGCACTTCGGCATCGTCCTTTTTGAGCTTCCGGATGTAGGTGATGATCTCATCGCCCTTTTGCGGGTCGTAATCCCGGGCCGAGAGCAGGAGCGGCGTTTCCTCGGGCTGGTCGTTGTCGCGGGTGTTGTTGAGGTAGGCCATGAACCGGTAGTAGTCTTCCTGCCGGATGGGGTCGTAGGGGTGGCTGTGGCACTGCACGCAGCTCATGGTGAGGCCCTGCCACACGTCGAAGGTGGTGTTGACCCGGTCCACGACGGCCGCCGTGCGGAACTCCTCGTTGTCGGTGCCGCCCTCGTCGTTGTTCATCGTGTTGCGGTGAAAGGCCGTGGCGATGCGCTGGTCTTCGGTGGGGTTGGGCAGCAGGTCGCCGGCCAGTTGCTCGATGGTGAACTGGTCGAAGGGCTTGTCGTCGTTGAAGGCCCGGATGAGGTAGTCGCGGTAGCGCCAGATGTTGCGGTGCAGGTCCTTTTCGTAGCCCTTCGTGTCGGAGTAGCGGGCCAGGTCGAGCCAGAGGCCGGCCCACCGTTCGCCGAAGTGCGGGGAGGCCAGCAGGCGGTCCACCACTTTTTCGTAGGCATCCGGCGAAGTGTCTTCCAGGAAGGCGTCGCGTTCCGCGGGCGTCGGGGGCAGGCCGGTGAGGTCGAGGGTCACGCGGCGCAGCAGGGTTTCTTTGGGTGCTTCGGGCGAGGGTTTGAGGCCCACGGCGGGCAGTTTCTCCACGATGAACGGGTCAATGCCGTTGCGCACGAAGGTGTCGGCCCGGTGGGCGGGCGGGGCCACGGCTTGCGGTTTGATGAAGGCCCAGTGGTCCTGCCACTCGGCGCCCTGCCGGATCCAGCGTTCGAGCACGGCGATTTCTTCGGGCGTGAGCGGGTCCTTGCCCAGGGGCATGCGTTCTTCGGGGTCGGGGTGGGTGAGCAGTTTGATGAAGGCACTCTTGCCGGGGTGGCCGGGAATGATGGCCGGGTGGCCCGACTTGGTGTTGCCCAGGGCGTCTTCGCGGAAGAGCAGGCTGAAGCCGCCGTTCTGCTTGACGCCCCCGTGGCAGGTGATGCACTTGGCGTTGAGGATGGGCCGGACTTCGGCGTTGAAATCAACCCGGGGTTCCAGCCAGTACCAGGGCTGGCTCCACAAGGCGGCCAGCAGGGCCAGGCCGCCGAGGGCGTAGAGGGAGGTTCGCTTTTTGGAGGAGACGCTTCGCATGATGGGCCAGGAGGTTCGCAGTTCGTCCTGTTTTTTCTCTGATAATTTCTATTTCGTAAGGTACCAAATTTACGCGGGTTTTCGAGGGGAACGGGAGGGGGGATTTCACGGGAAGAAAAGAACTTAACCGCAAGGCTCGCAATAGAGACGCAAAGGGCGCAAAGAAATACGCGTTCTCCTTTGCAGTCTTTGCGTCTCCTTTGCGGCCTTTGCGGTTAAGTTCTTTTTCTCCGTGTTCCTCTGGAACGAACGAAATTATGCCCGGAAGGCAACAAAGGCTTTTTTTGGGGGGTATACTGTATTCGGTCAATGGCGGCACACCCGCTTTTACGCACATGAACCAGGATCAGTACGGGTCACTTTTGCAGAATTTCATCGAACAGGAGCGGGAAGTTTCCCGCCGGGAACTGAAAGTGGTGGAGGCCAAAGCCAACCTGACGGGTTTCCAGACGGTCTACGTGGACGGTCCCTACGTGGCCTGGGAGACGGCCGAAAAAGTAGCCGGGTACGAAAGCCAGGTGCAGGAAGCCGAAAAGGCGTTGGAGGAAGCCCGCTATGAACTGGCGCAACTGAGGGAATCCCTGGTCCGGAACCTGCCGGTCGCCAACATCGGGGTGCTGGTGCCCCTCAATTCCACCGAAGCCGGGCCGCGGGTGGTGCGCGTAAAGGCAGTGCCCAAAGAAGGCGCCTGGGCGGATTTCATGACCGATTACACGCTGTTCATTGACGACAAGGAATACTGAGTACATCGTAGAGTAGATAAATGATTATTTCGAGTTGGCCTCCTCTCGCTGTCATTCCCGGAGGGAAGTATGAGATGAGCGTATGAGCGTATTTGAGGCGGATCGGGTGAGTGATGGGTCGGTGGTAAGGGGATGGTAAATGTGTGAGGGGTTGGAGAGGGGTTGGTGATTGGTGTATGATGCGTGAGTTAGGTTTGTTCTTTTTGGCATTGCCCCAAAAAGAACCAAAAAGGTCTAGGCCCAATGATGCTTCCCCCCGCCAATCAACCCGCCCCTCGCCATTGGGCCGGGCCCA
>CADCTQ010000033.1 GCA_902805615.1 uncultured Cytophagales bacterium | reverse complement strand
AGGAAAGTGCTATCGGCTGGTCGGCGCCGGCCTCCAGGTCTACCGTCAGGGTGCCCCTGGCCGGGTTGGGGTACACGCGCAGCCCGGCGTCGGTGGCCGTTTCGGCGGCAATGCGGGCTCCGCCCGAAGTAAGGCGGGCACCCGCCCAGTCGGCATGGTCACAGAAATTGTTGTCGCCGGCAATGGTGACCACCAGCTTCATCTGGTTCCTGCCCGCCACGCTGATGTTGATGTTCTTGGTGGTTGAGGTGGGCGTCATCGTGCCTGAGGTGTAGGCCAGCACGTTGTCGAGGTACACTTCGAACACCACCGATCCGCAGGTGCCGTCCGCGATCCAGTCGTCAATGCCGATGTCGGAGAGGAAGGCGTTGTAGGCCCCGCCCAGGTTGTAGACCACTTCGGAAGCCGCGTGCACGCCCAGTCCTTTGGCGTAGGTCACCCCGTTGAGGGTGAGGGTGCGGCCGTCACCGGCCAGTGCCTCGCCGTTGCTCTTGTCCTTCTCGACGGGTCCGTGGCCGTTGGTGGCCGATACCCAGGTCAGGTCACTCACGAATGTGGTGGTGCCGGCCGGCGGGGGCGTGGTGGTGCCGCCCGCGTAGAATTCCACTTCGGCCACGTTGCCGTAGGCGCCGTTGGGGGAGAGGTAACGCAGGTAGCGGTAGGCGGTGGTGTTGGTCAGGTTCACCTCCTGCCAGGCCAGGGTGGGTTCCGTGGCAATCGTGTGCAAATCCACGTACCCGGTGCTGCTGCTGGTGTTGGAGCCCTGGAATTTGCCGCCGACCATCCGGAGGGTGTTGCCCGACCGGGGGTAGTAGCGGACGCGGGTCACTACCCGGGCGGTGCCGGCGTCCATGCCCGCGTAGGCCCCGTTGGCGTCGTTGGCGTCGAAGTAGGTGGCCGTATTGCCGTCAAAGGCTTTGTCGAACGTGCAGGTGGTGCAGCTGGTCCAGACCGCCGTGCCGAAGTACGTACCCGTAAGCCTCACCGGCGCGGCACTCTGCACGGTGATCTTTACCTCTCGAGACACTGAGGCCCGGCCCCCGTCGTGGAACACCTTGGCCTGGAGGTCGAGCACGCCCGACCCCGCCGCCGTCCAGGAGGCGCTGAAGGGGGCCGCCGTGGCGCCGGCAACCTGGTTGCCGTTGGCGTAGTAACGCACCTCGGTGATGTTCGCCAGCCCGGCCGTGGTGATGCCCAGCGGTACGGCGGCGCCCGGCGCGTACGTAGTTGCCGCCGCCGGGGTGCTCAATGTCAGCGTCAGCGAAGCGGCTGCGGCGGGTTCCGAGCCGTCAATCTGCTGGAGGTAGGCTACGAGCTGGTCCACCTGGCCGGTGGTCAGCGTGGAAGTGGCTCCGTGGCGGCCGGTGGTGTTCCCGGTGGTGAGTACGTCCCTGAGCGTAGCGGCCGAACCGTCGTGGAGGTAGGGAGCCGTCTGCCACAGGTCGCGCAGGGTGGGCACGTCAATGCCCAGCAGGGCCCCACCCGAACGCTTGCCGCTGGCGGTTTTGAGGGTGCCCACGTCGTGCATCAGGCCCGAGGCCGAGTTGGTAAAGCTTGCCCCCGAGTGGCAGGAGCCGCAGCCCAGGTTCTGGAAGAGGACCTTGCCGGCTGCTCCGCTGGCCGTGAGCGTGCCGTCGCCGTTGCGGAAGGGGCTGGGGTCGAACGTGTCGAGCGATTGCAGGTAGGCGGCCAGGGCGTCCAGGTCGGCCGAGGCGCCGGCCTTGGGGTCTCCCAGGGGGTTGGCCCGCGTGCCGGTGTTGAAGGCCGCGTTGCTCATCAGGCCCGTACCGCCGAAGTGGCCGCGGATGTCGTTTTCAAAGTCCTGCACCTCGTCGAAGTTGGCCGACCAGTGGACGCGTCCCTGGCCCGTGCCGGCCCTTCCCCGCAGGGCAATGGTGTTGCGGATGCCTTCCCCGCGGTGGGTGAAGTCCCAGTTGCGGCCGTCTTCGCGTCCGTCCAGGTGGCACGAGGCGCAGCTGATGTAGCCGTCCTTGCCGATGCGCGTGTCGGCTGCTTCGTAGAACAACTGCTTGCCCTTGAGCACGGAGGCCGTGAGCTTCTCGGTGGTGACAATGGGGATGGTGGTGGGGCTGCCCAGCGTGGTGGTGCCCTGCGTGAGCATACCCGAAGCGTTGTACACGGTCACCGAGCGGCTCATGAAGTTTTCGGTAAACACGCGGTTGGTGGTGGGGTCAATGGCGACGCCCTGGGGTGCCTTGCCCACATCCACGCGGGTGATCTCCTGGCCGTTGGAGGCATTGAGCACCAGGAGGCGGTTGTTGCCCTGCTCGGTGAGGAAGATGTGGTTGCCCTGCGGACTGAAAGTGATCGAAGAGGGCTGGGCGTGGTTGTCAATGTCCTTGCGGCTGGCGGTGATCTCCGTACCGGTGGATACGTTGATGGGGGCGGCCAGGAAGCGGACGGTGGTCTCGAAGGTGGGCGTAGCGCCGTCCCTTGCCAGTCCGCGCAGGATGTTGTCCTTCTTGGCCACGTACCAGGCCTGGGCGCTGTTGGGGCTCATCGCCAGGCCGGCTACGTAGTTGGGAATGCCCCTTCCGGCCACTTCGGTATCGGTGGTGGTGTTGTCAACGGCCAGGTTGATGGTGGTGCCGGCCGTGAAGGTGCCCAGGTTGACCTGGTAGACCGAGCCGCCGCCGTTGCCGGAGATGAAGCGCGAAACGAGCAGCTTGGCGGCGTCGCCGGTAACCGCAAGGGCGGTGGGCGTCGGCCCGACGGAAAGCGAACCGGTGACCGTACGACTGCTGGCACTCACGCGGGTGACCCGGCCCGTGCCGTACTCGGCAATGTAGCCGGTGGTACCGTCAGGCGTGAAGACGATGCCTGCCGGCTGGGCACCCCTAGCCAGCGAAAGCGTGCTGACCAGCGCCCCGGTGCTTTTGTTGAGGATGTACACCTTGTCTTCCTCCCTACAGGTGACCCACACCTGGGAACTGCCGTCCACGGCTACACCCGTAGGCCGCTTGCCCACGGCCACGTTGTGGACGACGGTGAGGTTGTCGGGGTTGATGGCCGCCACGTTGTCGTTGTCGGAGTTGACCACCCACACTTTTCGGCCCGCGTTGTCTACCACGATTGAACTCGAACGCGTCGGCAGCGGGCCGCTGACCGGGTTGACGACCACCAGCGACCGGGTGCTGCTGGTGATTTCGCCCTTGCCGTCGCTCACCTGGAGCAGCACGGTGTAGTTGCCGGCGTTGGCGTAGGTCCTGGTGGCGGTGTTGGAAGTAGAGAAGGCCGTTTGCGCGGAACCGTCGCCGAAGTCCCAGCGGTAGGTGAGGGCATCGCCGTTGGGATCGGTGGCCGTGGCCGTAAAGGTGACGGCCGTGCCGGCATTCACGGGCGAGGCCGGGGTCATGGCGACGTTGCTGATCACCGGGGGATTGTTGGTAGCAATGGTGCTGCCGGTGGAGAACAGGAACTTGTACTCGGCCATGCCGTTGCCGGCCACGTCCTTGATGCCGCCCGCCACGAAGGTCACTTCGTAGGTGGTGTTCACGGCCAGGGGCTGCCGGGGCGCGAAGTTGACCACGCCGTTCTGGAAGGAAGTGACGTCGGCGGCTACGTTGGTGCCCCCGCTGGCGGGCCGCACCTGGATGTTGACGTCATTCACCGTCTCCGACATGAGGGTTTCGTTGATCACGAAGCCCAGCACCGACGAGACGGGCAGGTTGGTGGCGTTGGCTTTGGGCCAGTGGAAACCCACGGTGGGGGCCCGGCGGTCGAGGCCGGTCTGGTGGGCGAAAAAGTTGGTGTGGTAGCCGTCGCCGGTGGTCATGAGCACGTGGCCGAGCGGAATGGCCTGGAAGTCGTTGGAGAGCCGGTTGCTGGGCACGCTGAATTCCTGCACCACCGTCCGGGTTTCCATGTTCACTTTCTTGTAGTTGTTGAAGCCGCCCGAGAAGCCGAACTCATCCTGGAAGAACACGTACCGGGAGCCGAGGATGCTGCCGGGGATTTCGAAGGCCACCCGGAGGTCGGAGGGGTTGCTGATGTCAATGCCGACCACGTTGGCCGTGCCGCTGGGTCCGTTGGTGTTGTCGCCGGTCATCAGCACGACGTAGTTGCGCCACACCTGGAAGGCAGTGGAATACTGCTTGAGGTTGCCGGTGTAGTTGTCGAGCAGCCGGATGTTTTTGGGATCACCGGCGTCGAAGACCGCCATGCCCGACTGCCCGTCGCCGGGCGTGAAAATGACCAGGTTGCCGATGCGCCACTTGTTGTCGCGGCCGGTCACGCCGCTGGCCAGGTTGAGGTTGTTGGTCGAAAGCACCTGCCCGTTCCGGGCGTCGGTAATGGCGTGGTTGCCCTCGTTGTAGTTGAGCGGGAAAAGCTGCGGGTTCACCGAGCGGCCCGTGATCGGGAACGACATGGGCGTGGTCCAGGCGGCGAGGGTGGGCAGCCGGGAGAAGTCGAGGAAGTCGGCGTTGGAGCCGGCCGGCACTTCGGCCACGGCGTACTGCCGCCAGAAGAGGTCGCCCATCTTCACCCACATGTGCCCGTTGCCGCCCCCGCCGCCGTTCCCGACGCGCACGGGAGCGGCGATGTTGGAGATGTCCCAGATGGTGCAGCCGGCGTTGGCGTCGCTCTGGGGCAGGAAGATGTACCCGCGGTGGAACGCCGAAATGCGGGCGCCGTTGGGGATGTAGCCCATGTAGGTGCCCGCAGTCGGGGCGTTGGTGGGCAGGCCGCGTCCGTACGTCGTTTGCGCCGCGGATTCGGCGGCCGGCGCCAGCAGGAGGAACAGGGCCAGGAGGGCGGCCCCTGCCCGGTGGAGCGCCGCCGGGCGGGGGGCGCGGCGGCCGTCCTTCCGCGGGGAAGACGAAGCCGGGCCGGGTGCGTAAACGTGGTGGTTCATAGGTGGGTAGTGAGGGATTGAGGGATTGGGGTATTGGGGGAGGAAAACCTTTCGGGTTTTTGAAACCCGAAGGTTTGGCGGCTGCGGGTTACTCTACCAGTAGCTTGCGGGTCACGCGCTTGCCGTCTACTTGCAGCACCACGAAATAGAGCCCTTTCTTCAGCGGGGTCACCGACAGGGTGAGGGAGTTGGCGCCGCTCGTTACCGCCTTTTCGGTCCGCAGTTGCCCGCGCGACAGGGCATCGAGCACCGTCACCGAGGCATTGCCGGGGGCTTCGGCCACGAAGTCCACGGTGACCCGGGTCCGGGCCGGGTTGGGGTACACGTTCAGGCCCGCCACTTCGGGTTCGGCCCCTGCTCCTGCAAAAGCGGACCGGGCCGTGGCCGTGGAGACTTGTTCCAGGCGCCACTGCTGGTTGTTGCCGCCCCCGTATCCCCACTGGTGCACGTTGGCCCCGTCGGCCGTGGAATTGCCCGACACGTCGAGGGCTTTGCCGCTGTTCTTGTTGATGATCCGGCAGAAGCCGCCCGAGGTGGCCTCGATCTGCCACTGCTGGCTGTTAAGGCCACCGTAACTCCACTGGTGCACGTTGCTCCCGTCGGCCGTGGAGTTGCCGGACACGTCGAGTGCCTTGCCGCTGTTTTTGTTGATGAGCTTGTAGTAGCCGTCGCCCGTCGCCGTGACGATCCACTGTTGCGTGCTGGCGCCCCCGTAACCCCATTGCTGCACGTTGGCCCCGTCGGCGGTACCGCTGCCGGCGACCTCCAGGGCTTTGCCGCTGTGCCGGGCCGTGATCTTGTAGGTGCCGCTGTAGCTGGCCGTGGCCGGGGCGCCCACCCGGTACAGGGCGCCGTTGGGAACCGCCCCTTTGGCAATGCCCGGGCCGGCGTAACTCACCGAGATGCCTTCCCCGGCGCCGCCCTGCTCAAAGTACGTGACCGTGAAGGCGTGCTTGCCCGCTTTCAGGCCAATGGCGCCCGACCTTTCGGTCATCCCGTGCAGGCCGTCGTTGTTGACTACTTCCTGGTTGCCGATGTAGAGCCTGGAGCCGTCGTCGGAAGACGTGTAGAACGTGTACGTGCCGTCGGTGGGGACACTGATGAAGCCCGAGTACTTGAAACCGAAGTTGTCCGTCTGGGTGCGCGGCGCGATGGTGACGCCCGTCACGGCGCCGGCCTTCACGGGCTTGAGGGCCTCGAAGTTGGGCAGGTTGTTCCAGGTGCCGTGGTAGTAGGAATAATCCAGGCCCGCCAGGGTGCTGGCCGGGTTTTCGGGCTGCCGCAACGGGGTGCCCCCGATCACTTTCACTTCCGCCAGGCTCAGGTACTCGTTGGACGTGAGTTGGATGCGCACGTACCGGCCGCTGCGGTTGACGGCCACCACACCCGGCCGGCCCGCCGACCCGTTGACGTAGTACGCCGACACGCCCGACTGCCGGAGGGTGGTGTTGAGCACTTCGGAGGAGAAGGGGCTGTCGGATACCAGCACGTAGAATTGCTTGGTGCGGTCCCGGCAGCAGTCCTCGATCCGGTTGTACACCTCGATCTGGCTGATGGCCGAAACGCTCCCCAGGTCTACCTGCCACCAGGGCATGGAAGGATTGCCCGTGTGGGTCACCGACCCGTTGTTGAACGTGCCGTCGGTATTGCCGTCCACGGCTTTGTTGGCCGTGCCGCCGTCCGTGGTGCTCACCTGCGTGGCGGATTTGTTGAGCGCCAGGTTGGTGCCGCTGCTGGCGGCGGGCGGGGCCGGCGGCAGGGGCGTGTCGTGGCCGTAGAGGGTGCGGTCAAACGTCCACAGGTAGCCCTTCGCCCGGGCGTCGGCCAGCACGCCGTTCACGTAGTTGCGCTGAAGCTGTTCGGGCCCGTCCTGGTTCCAGGTCGCCCACGAAATGCCGTACTGCTCCATCGTCTGGGTGCCCCAGTAGTTGCCGTCAATGGACTCGGCGGTGGCTTCGCCGTAGGCCCCGTCGGTGGGCGTGCCCTGCTCGGTGTTGATGCACGGGTAGGCGTTTTTCAGTTCGCGGATGTTGTCGCCCTTGCCGCAGTTGCCGTACGGGTGAAAGCCCACCGACGCGTTGCTCCAGCTGACGCCCCGGGCCGTGAGCCGGTCGGCCACGGTTTTCATGGTGGCCGGGTGCCAGGGCTGGCAGGTGGTGGCGAAAGAAAGCATGACGATGTGGGTATCCGGGGCGTGCAGGCGGATCAGGTCGTACACTTCCTTCTGGTCGGCCAGGAGCTGGTCGGAGTAGTTTTCGGGGTACCACTGCACCGGCTCGTTGGCCAGTTCGAAAAAGACGTGCGTCCGGTTCCGGTAGTGCGCGGCCACCACCGTCCAGAACTGGCGTAGGTAAGTGAGGTCGTAGCCGCCCACGTCGTGGTAGGAGATCATCACGTACATGTGGTACTTGGAAGCCAGGTCCACCACCAGGTCCATTTTCACCAGGTACTCGTTGACGTCAGTCTGGTTGGTAAAGTCGAAGTGGTCGCCGTTGCGGCGCTTCCAGAAGGGGTCAATGCTGTTGAGCCGCACGAAGTTGCTGCCGTTGTCCCACATGCTTTTCCACCAGCTTTCGTCAAAAAGCCAGGGGTTGCTGTTTTTGCCGTCGCCGTTGCTCGAATGGGATACGCCCTCGAACCAGCCGCCGGCGCTCCGCAGCCGGGTGTCGTAGTCAGTCACCAGGGTATTGCCGCTGATGCGGATGCGTCCCCGGTCGGTGGGTTTGGCGGCGGATTGCGCGAAGGTTTGGGCGGGAAGCGCCAGCCACAGGAGGGCCAGCAGGTACCACCAGGGGCGGGGGCGGCCCGAAAAAAGGTTGGTGTGCGTTGTCATAAGCATTTAGGGGGAATGGTTAGACATGAGGTGATCGAGGGGGCGGGCATAGGCCGGTCCGCACACCGGCTTCGCAACAGCCGAACCGGGCGGGGCAACCGAGTAAGGATGGGTTTGATCGGCGGGAGGGCAGGAACCGGCGGCCGGACCATCAGGCCCGGCCGCCGCAACCGCATTCCTGCGGGAGAGCAATCAGTCAAAGGTGAACGGCTATTCCACCACCAGCTTGCGGGTGATTCGTTTGCCGTCTACCTGCACGACCACGAAGTAGAGGCCCTTGCGGAGGGTACTCACCGGCAGGGTAAAGGAATTATGACCCCGCACCACCGCTTTTTCCAGCCGCAACTGGCCTTGCGCTAAGGCGTTGGCGACCGTCACGGAAGCGTTGCCGGTGGCATCGGCCGTGAAGTCCACGCGCACCTGGTCGCGGGCCGGATTGGGCGACAGCGTTACGGCTTCGGGAAACGTGACTCCCTCGGCGGCAATCCGGGCTCCCCCTGAGGTAAGGCGGGCATTTGCCCAGTCGGCGTGGTCACAATAGTTGTTGTCGCCGGCAATGGTCACCACCAGTTTGAGCTGGTTTTTGCCCGCCACGCTGATATTGACGTTCCTGGTGGCCGAGGTGGGCGTCATCGTGCCCGAGGTGTAGGCCAGCACGTTGTCGAGGTACACTTCGAACACCACCGTGCCGCAGGTGCCGTCGGCGATCCAGTCGTCAATGCCGATGTCGGAGAGAAAGGAAGTGTAGGCCCCGCCCAGGTTGTAGACCACTTCGGAAGCCGCGTGTACGCCGAGTCCTTTGGCGTAGGTTACGCCGTTGAGCGTGATCGTTCTGCCGTCACCGGCCAGGTTCTCGCCGTTGCTCTTGTCCTTCTCGACGGGTCCGTGGCCGTTGGTGGCCGATACCCAGGTCAAATCACTCACGTACGTAGTGCCGGCCGGCGGGGGCGTGGTGGTAGTGCCGCCCGCGTAGAATTCCACTTCGGCCACGTTGCCGTAGCCCCCCGCGGGGGAGAGGTAACGCAGGTAGCGGTAAGCGGTGGTGTTGAGGATGTCCACCTCCTGCCAGGCCACGGTGGGCTGAATGGGTACGGTGTACAGGTCCACGAAGCCGGCGCTGCTGCTCGTGTTGGAACCCTGGAACTTGCCGCCGATCATGCGGCCCGGGTCGGTAGACCGCGGGTAGTAGCGGATGCGGGTGACGGTCTTGCCGCTGCCGGCGTCAATGCCGGTGTAGGCGCCGTTGGCGTCGTTGGCGTCGAAGTACGTGGCCGTGTTGCCGTCAAAGGCTTTGTCGAAGGAACAGGTGGGGCAGTTGCTCCAGGCGGCCGTGCCGAAGGCGGTTCCCGTTACCTTGGTGTACGTAGTGCCCGAAGCGGCCGAAGTGGTGACCGTGAGGGCGGTGCTGGCGGCCGACACGTTGCCGGCGGCGTCTTTGGCCCGCACGGTCATCGCGTAGGCCGTGGAAGCGGCAAGGCCCGTGACGTTGAAGCTGGTGGTGTTGCTTGAACCGGCAAAGGTAGTGCCGCGGTACACGTCGTAGCCGGTCACGCCCACGTTGTCCGTAGCAGCCGTCCAGGTCAGCGTGAAGGAGGAACTCGTCACGTTCGAGGAAGCAAGGCCGCCCGGTACGGTCGGGGCCTGCGTGTCGGCAATAGGAGTTCCTGAGCCGGGCGCCGGGTAGTTCCTGGAGGCGTCGTC
Organism: uncultured Cytophagales bacterium; assembly: GCA_902805615.1. GTDB lineage: Bacteria > Bacteroidota > Bacteroidia > Cytophagales > 172606-1 > CADCTQ01. The sequence continues at coordinate 37,891 of CADCTQ010000033.1, read as the reverse complement.
CAGGACGAGTACCCAGTCGTTGCCCCGGGCCTGCGTGCCGGGCGGGTCGAAGGCGAGGATGCCCGAATTGGCGTAGGTGTTGATGAGCGTGGCGGCGCCCGTGCGGGGGTTGTACCACCAGGCTTTTACGCTGGTGCCGCTGACCTTGCCCAGGTTCACGCTTTTGGTCTGGCCCGTGGAGAAGTAGATGAAGGCGTAGTCGGCGCCGCGGGTAGCCTGCATGTGGTCGGCGCCCAGGCCGGCGTCGCCGCTGATGAGGCTCTGGTCGGGCACGCGGCTCAGGAACGGGCGGGAAAGCATCAGGTCTTTCACTTCGGTCATCTGGTAGGCGCCGGGCAGGTCCATCGCCTGCCGCCAGTCTTTGCCGTTGAAGGTGCCGCCGAAGTACCAGATGGGTTTGGCGCCGTAGGTGTGGCCGAACGCCCCGGCGAACAGCGACCAGTAGGCGGCCTGCCGCACGTCGTAGTCGTCGAAGTAGCCGTTGGCCGCGTTCCAGTTGATGTCGTGGTTCTCGTAGCGGGGTTCGCCGTCAAAGGTGGGTTTGGCCGGCGTGAGGGCGTAGTCCTGCTGGATGTAGGTGTAGGAAATGTCCCAGTCCCGCTGCCGGTGGCCCGTCTGGATCATGTTGAAGTCCATCCAGGGGGCGGTGGGAAAGAAGTTGGTTGCCTTGCCCGGCCCCATCGGGTGGAAGGTCATCAGGTGGTTGCCGTCGAGGCCCTTGATGCCTTCGGCCATGGCGTTCCACTTCTGCTTGATGGTCTCGTCGGGGTTGCGGTCGCCGCCCATGATCCAGATGATGTTGGGCTTGTCCTTGTAGCGGTTGGCGAGGAACTGGCCGTAGGTGCGGGCGTTGGTGGTGTTGAACATCGTGCCTTCCAGGTGGTTGCCCCAGGAGGGCAGAAAGCCGATGTACATGCCCTTGGCGGCGGCCCGCTCCACGATGTAGTCCACGTGGTCCCAGTAATCGTACTGCGTGGCGTCGGCCGGGTCGGCACCGGGAGTAATCCGCGGGGACGTCGGGTCGAGGTTGTTGAACGGCAGGTCGCCCATCACGCTGGCCGTGCCGGGGCCGGGCCACTCGTCGAGGGCTACCGCCTGGATGACGTTGAACCCTTTCAGCCGCCGGTTTTCCAGGTAGGTCTCCACGTCGGCCCGGTTCACGTTCTTGAACAACTGCCAGCCGGTGTCGCCCAGGTAGAAAAAGGGCGTGCCGTTGCTGTGCTGCAAAAAGCGGCCGTTGGCGGAAACCAACAGGCGGCCGTGCGCCGTCCAGGGGGCCTGGGCTGCCGCGTGGGCCGCAACCAGCAGCAGCAGGCAAAGCAGGCCGTGCCGCCTCGTAAACGGAGTGCGTATGGGGTGCATCATGGGTAAAAAAGGGGGATGAAGGGATTGGGGGATTGGGTATTGGGGTAAAAACCTTTCGGGTTTCCGAAGCCCGAAAGGTTTTATGGGGTATGCCACTTGTGCCGGCGGTTATTCCACCAGCAGTTTCCGGGTAATCCGTTTGCCGTCTACCTGCACGACCACGAAGTAGAGGCCCTTGCGCAGGGTGTTCACCGGCAGGGTCAGGGAATTACGGCCCCGCACCACCGCTTTTTCGGCCCGCAGCTGGCCCTGCGCCAGGGCGTTGGCGACCGTCACGGAGGCTTTGCCGGCGGCTTCGGCCGTGAAGTCTACCCGCACCTGGTCGCGGGCCGGGTTGGGCGACAGCGTGACGGCTTCGGTCAGCCCCGCTCTTTCGGCGGCAATGCGGGCTCCGCCGGAAGTGAGGCGGGCACCGGCCCAGTCGGCGTGGTCACAATAGTTGTTGTCGCCGGCAATGGTGACCACCAGTTTGAGCTGGTTTTTCCCCGCCACGCTGATATTGATGTTCTTGGTGGCCGTCGTCGGCGTCATCGTGCCCGAGGAGTAGGCCAGCACGTTGTCGAGGTACACTTCGAACACCACCGTGCCGCAGGTGCCGTCGGGCGTCTCGTCGTCAATGCCGATGTCGGAGAGGAAGGAGGTATAGGCCCCGCCCAGGTTGTAGACGATTTCGGAAGCGGAGTGGGCACCGAGTCCCTTGGCGTAGGTCACGCCGTTGAGCGTGATCGTTCTGCCGTCACCGGCCAGGTTCTCGCCGTTGCTCTTGTCTTTCTCGACGGGTCCGTGGCCGTTGGTGGCCGATACCCAGGTGAGGTCACTCAGGTACGTGGTGGTGCCGGCCGGCGGGGGCGTGGTGGTGGTGTAGCGGTCCAGGTTGGCGCCGCCGATCACGGTGGGGGTGGTAATGCCCGGACCCGTCCAGGCCACGGCCACGTTGTCGCCGCCGCCCCCTTCCTTGTGCAGCACTTCGAAGTAGAACTTGCCGCCCCGCACCAGGTACACCTGCGACGACCGCTGTTCGGGGTACTTGCCCCACTCGCGGGCGTTGGACCAGCCGGGTACATGGGCCACGCGGGCTTTGTCGGCCGGGTTGGTGCCCGAACTGAACCACAGTTCGGCGTTGTCGTCGCCGGCGATGTAGAGGGTGTACCAGCCTTCCGTGGAGGGCACGATGTAGCCCCGGATGCGGGTGCCGTAGTTGTCGGCCACGTTGGTCGGCCCTTCGAGGCTCGTGATGAGGTTCTTGCTGGTGGGAGCGGTATTGGTCGGGATGGCCGACACGGCCGTACCCGCTGCGTTGGCCCAGTATTCGCGCTCCACGTTGCCGGTGGTCGTGATGGGCGGCGGGGGCGGGGGAGGGGTGCCGCCGCCGCTCCCGCTGCAAATGGCGTTGGTGAGTGTGCCCGAGCCGCCCAGGCCCGACCACGGGTAGTCGCTCACCACGTCCCAGGCGATTTGCCGGAAGATGGCGGCCTGTCCTTCCGTGAGGCTGGCGGGCTTGTAGGTCACGCGGTTGACCGGGGTTTCGCCGTAAATGCCCACGTAGTGCGTCAGCGACACCAGGTAGGCGCCCTTGTCGGTCAGGTGCAGCCCGTCGGTGAACATGGCGGCGTTGAAGTCGGTCATGCCCGGCACGCGGCCGGCTTCGATCTCGATCTTGAGTTTGGCCAGGGCCAGGCCCGAAGGCATGATGCGGATGGCCTTGCCCGGCTGCTGGGTGTCCATCAGGTCGCGCACTTTCTCGAAGTACACGCGGAAGTTGCAGATGGCCTGCACGAAGTTGGTGGCTGCCGTGCCGTTCACGCCGCCCTGCCCCTTCGACCAGCAGTCGTCGAGCGACGTGGAGGGCCACTGCAGGTAGAGCCAGTGCTGCACGTTGGCGTTTTTGTTGCGGGCCTGGGTAAAGAACCGGCCGCTGTAGTCGGCCTCGTTGTCAATGGAGCGGCAGTGGCCGGCAAAAGGCTGGGTAAACAGGTGGTCGAGCACGTGGTTGGCGAATACCACGCGGTAGTCGGGCTCACCGTTGGCCGAGCCGGGGTGGTCCCAGATCCAGTCGGTGGGGGCGCCGGGAATGGTGGTGCGCAGGTAGGTGTGCGGCTTGCCGGCACTCTGGGTAATGGCCGAAAGCATGCCGTTGTTGGTGTCGGTAAGGCTGTTGCCCAGGTGGTAGGTCTTCTGGGCCAGCAGCACCGCCGGCAGGCCGAGCAGGGCCACCAGCAGGCAAAGCGACGTTTTGAGGCGGTCTAAAAATGTTTGCATACAATAATGGAATTAGGAGGGTTGAAGGAATCGGAAGGCAAGAGACCGCGTGGCCGGGGTTTCCGGCGGGCACGTACGAACCCGGTACCCGTCGTCAGCGGCGGGCACGGGCCGGAAGGGAAGCCGTTTGCCATCGGGCGGGCTCCCGTTCCGGGCGGGTAAGGATCGGAAAAGAAACGGTTACCGGTGCATCAGGCTACCGGGGCGGGGGGCTGCCGGACGGAAGGGCGCCGGCACGGAAAGGGAGTACAAATGGGTTCATAGCGTATCGGGAGGGGAAAATGGCAAATGAGACGAGATACCGGGGAAAGGCACCGGCAGCGGGGGCGTTGCACCCCCACCGGCCGGGCACACACGTTCAAGGAAACGGATGGGTGATGAAAAAGTATCGCATGGCACTTAAACGTGATAAAAAATGACTTAACGGGGATGAAGTTAACCCAACGCGGAGATAAAATCAAGGGGTGGACTTCGTAACCAATTGATCAGTAGCGCTTTAATATCAGGCTTGTACACTTCGCGACCAATGTTACTTTTAAGGAAATCAGGCGTTTGCGCGTATTTGCCCGCGTTTTTTATACACATTAAAATGTGAAACTTTTCCCCACAATTTTTCAATTGCCGCGCCGGGACCCGTCCCCGGATGGTTTAACGAATCCCCGGCGTCCGGCAAACCGCCCGGCCGGAATCGCTTGACAGTTTCTTTTTACGGACCGCTTGCCGGGGCAACCTTTCCGGCGTCTCCCCGGTCGCGCAAGGCGCATTTTTCATTAAATTCGTTATGATTTATATGGAATGATTCATATTTTAGCCGTTAAGCAGCCCGGCCGATCCGTGGTCCGCGGCGGTGCATTGCGTTAAAGCAGCGGCCCGCCGGAATTGACGCCCGGGGCCTTTGCCATTCAACTATTATCGTTTCTTCATGTCCCGGTACCTCCTGCTGCTGGTTTGCGCGTTACTGAGTCCGTTGCGGACCCGGGCGCAGCACAAGGAGCTCCAGTTCCTGCACTTTGCCCCCGGCGGGCGGCTCTCCGAGACCACCGTTTCGTGGATCACCCAGGACGACAAGGGCTTCCTCTGGCTGGCGACCGAAGACGGCATGTTCCGGTACGACGGGTACGCCTTCGGCCACTACCTGGCCAATGCCAACCGGAAGGGCAGCCTGCCCCACAACCTGCTGCTGGCCGTGCACAAAGACCGGGGCGGCGGGTTGTGGGCGGCCTCCTTCAACGGCCTGTGCCGGTACAACCTCGACAGCGACACCTTTACCCGCTTTGCCCCCGACCCCCGCGACGACTTCGGGGGACGGGCCAACTTCATCCAGCGCATCGCCGAGGACCGGGCGGGCAACCTGTGGCTCGCCAGCTACAACGGCCTGTACGCGTTCAACCCCCGCACCGGCCGGTTCGCGCATTACCCCACCGGCCCGGCCGCGGCGGGACACCCCGGCAGCCTGCGGGTCCGGTCGCTGCTCATGGACCGCCAGCAGCGCCTGTGGGCCGGCACCGAGGAAGGGCTCCTCCGCCTCGACCCCGCCACCCGCCGGATGACCCGCTACGCGGCCAGCCCCGCCGACCCGGGCGCCCTGGGCAACCGGGTGGTGCGCTGCCTGTACCAGGACCGCCGGGGGTACCTGTGGGTGGGCACAGAAGGCGGTTTGCACAAGATGGACCCGGCCACGGGGCGCTTTACCCGCTACCGGCACCGGCCCAACGACCCCGCCGGCCTGCGTTCCGACACGGTGCTGTCGCTGCTCGAAGACGGCCGGGGGCGGCTGTGGGTGGGCACCTGGAACGGCCTGCACGTGATGGAACCCGGGACGGGCACGTTTACCGCCTACCGCCACGACCCTGCCGACCCCTCCACCCTCAGCGGCAACACCGTCACGGCGCTGTTCACCGACCGGGCCGGCGGCATCTGGATCGGCACCGACCGGGGCGTCAACAAGGTGGAAACCAACCAGAAAAAGTTTCGCCGCTACTTCTACAGCCCGAAGCAGTACAAGAACGACAACAACCGCGTGACCGCCCTGTGCGAGGACGGCGCCGGTGGGTACTGGCTCGGCACCAAAAATTACGTGGTGCGGCTTGACCGGGAAAAGCGTCCCGGCACGTACCTCGATTGCCGCACCGGCGGCGGGGACGTGGACGTGCAGTCCCTGGCCCGGGACCGCCGGGGCAACCTGTGGGTCGGGGTGGATGGGGGCTTTTTTGCGCTGGACACGGCCGGCCGGCGCACCGTGGACTTTTCGCGGGCCGTGGGCTGCACCGTGTCGGACATTCACGAGGCCGCCGACGGCACCCTCTGGCTGGGGTCGCCCAAGGGGCTCTACACGTACCACCCGGCCACCCGCGCCCTGCGGGGCTTCTTCGCCCGGCCCGGCCGCGCCGGCAGCCTGAGCGACAACGGCGCGGTGACCGTGCGCGAAGACGGGGCGGGCCACCTGTGGGTCGGTACGCAGGCGGGCGGCCTCAACCGGCTCGACCGGCGCACGGGCCGGTTTACCCACTACCGGCACCGGCCCGGCGACCCGGCCTCGCTCAGCAGCGACCAGGTGACCGTGCTGCAACCCGCGGCCAGGGGCGGCCTGTGGGTCGGGACGGGCAACGGGGTCAACTACCTGGACCCCCGGAGCGGGGCCTTTACGCAGTATCCCGACCCCCAGCGCCGGATGGGTGAGGTGCACGGCATCCTGGAAGATGACCACGGCAACCTGTGGGTCAACTACCGGGAAGGCATCAGCAAGCTGAACGTGCGCCGCCGGACCTGGACGTACTACCAGGTGAGCGACGGCCTCCAGTACGAATACAACGTGGGCGACAACTTCCGCAACGCCGCCGGCGAAATGTTCTTCTCGGGCCTCAACGGCCTCACGGTGTTCCACCCCGACAGCATCCGGGCCAACCCGTTCGTGCCCCCGGTGGTGATCACCCGGTTTTCGGTGTTCAACAAGCCCGTCACGCCCGACGGCACGCTGCTCACCAAGCCCATCAGCGAAACCCGGGAAATCTCCCTCTCGTACCGCCAGGCCATCTTTTCCTTCGAGTTTGCCGCCCTCAACTTCATCAACCCCGAGGAAAACCAGTACGCCTACAAGCTGGAGGGCTTCGAGGCGGACTGGAACTACGCGGGCACCCGGCGGTTTGCCTCCTACAGCAACGTGCCGGGCGGCAAAACCTACACCTTCCGGGTAAAGGCTTCCAACGACGACGGCGTGTGGAACCGGGAGGGGGCGGCCGTGCGCATTTACATCGCCCCGCCGTTCTGGGAAACGCCGTGGTTCAAGCTGCTGGCCGCGGCGGCGGTGGCGGGGCTGGGGTTCACCGGCTACCAGTACCGGGTGCGGCAGTACAAGCGGCACCGGCGCCAGCTGGAGCAGGAGGTCCGGGAACGCACCGCCGAGATTTCGCGGCAGAAAAACCAGCTTGAACGGCAGTCGCTCGAAATTGCCCGCATCAACGAACTGCTGGTGCGCGACAACCGCAAGCTGGAGGAGAACGTGAAGGATTTGTCGGAGGCCCGGGTGCTGCAAAAAAGCGTGACGTTTGCCGAGTTCCGGCAGCGGTACCCCACCGACGAGGCGTGCCTGGAGTTCCTGGCCGACTTCAAGTGGGCGGGCGGCTACGCCTGCGGCAAGTGCGGCAACCCGGGTTACGCGCCGGGGCCGGTGCCCTGGTCGCGGCGGTGTTCGCGGTGCAGCACCATCGAACGGGCCACTACGGGCACCCTCTTCAGCCGCAGCAAGTTTCCCCTCACCAAGGGCTTTTACATGCTGTTCCTGCTTAGCCGCGACCAGGACCTGACCGTGGACCAGCTTTCCGAAATGGTGTCGCACCCCCGGCAGACGTGCTGGGTGTTCCGCAAGAAAGTCCTCGAAGTGATGGCCGCCAAAGCTTCCGTCAAGCGGAAGGAGGACGGATGGAGCCATTTGATCCTCACGTAGAGGCGCCATTCTGGGGTTTCAAGGGTTTCACGCAAAGGGGAGTTTCCCGCAAAGGCGCAAAGGAAGCGCGCAAAGGGCGCACAGGGGAGGAATTGAACCGCAGAGGGCACGGAGAAAAAAAAGGAGGAGGAATGGGCACGGTACGCATTGCTGCATGGTGCTGGCGGCGCCTCGGGGAAGGCGACGCATCGCGGCTCCCCTCCTCGGAGGGGCTGGGGGTGGGTTTACCGCCAGGATACGTACTATTCAGGGGTCACCACATTGAGGTACCCCAAGAGGGGGCTGGGGTGGGTTCTTCCCTGCCTTACGCCATTGGCAAACTTTCTGCGGATACTCTCCCAGGTGTATTCTCCCTTGCACTGGTCTCTCTTGCAATGATCCCCACATCACGGGTAGCATATAGGTAAACCCACCCCCAACCCCTCCGAGGAGGGGAGCCGCGATGCGTCGCCTTCCCCGAGGCGACACCAGCACCACACAGCAATGCGTACCGTGCCCATTCCTCCTCCTTTTTTTCTCCGTGCCCTCTGCGGTTCAATTCCTCCCCTGTGCGCCCTTTGCGCGCCTCCTTCGCCCTTGCGAGAAACCCGTGAAGCTCCCCCCGGCAGCCGTGTCCGCAAACGGACGCAACTGTCCGCAACAGCACAGCAACGGCGGGTATCAAATACTACGCGCGACATTTAATGTCCTGATTTACAATTGCTTGTTAAAAATGGCAGGTGCTTTGCAGAAAAACCCGGAAAAAACCACCATGCCCCTTCGCAACCTCTTCACACCTTCAACCTTCCATTGGGTACGGGCCGTTGCCCTGTGCCTGACTGGCCTTAGCCTCCTGCCCGGCCACCACGCCAAGGCCCAAAACACCGCCATTGCCTACGCCTACCCCGTCGGGAAGCTCACCGTGGACGGCGACCTGTCGGACTGGCCGAAGGGCCTCACCAAGTACCGCCTAACGGAAGACAACGGTATCAAACCCAAAAGCGCCGCCGACTTTACCGCCCACTACCGCGTGGCCTACGACCCCGACAACCGGTCGGTGTACGTGGGCGTGGAAGTCACCGACGACGACCACGTGGTAGATACCACCAAGAGCCCCGCCTGGAATACGCAGGATTGCCACGAGCTGTACGTGGATGCCCGCCACCTGCCATTCGGCTCCGGCGTGGCGGCCTTCATGCTGAGCAAAACCTTCCGGGACACCAACAAGATGCTCTCGGACCCCGTGTCCGCCGCGTACAGTTGGGACAACATAGAGGCCAGGACCGTCCGGCAGGGTAACCTTACCACTTACGAGTGGCGCGTTGATCTTGGCGAACACGTGTACCCGGGCCGCTCCATCGGCCTCGACCTCAACGTGTTTGACAAAGACAATGACGGCTTTAAGGTCATCGGCTGGGGGAGAGGCGGCTATAAGTTCCGGACGCCGGCCCATCTGGGCGACGTCGTGCTGATGCGGGCCAACGAGGGGCTCGGTACGCTGGGCGGCAAGGTCAGGTGGAAAGAGGCGTGGGCGCAGAAATTGCCCGGCCGGGTGCGCCTTACCTCGGTAAAGACCCCCGCCCTGTGGGTAGACGCCAAAGTGGATTCGCTGGGCCGGTACACGGTGCAGTTGCCGCCCGGCACTTACCGCGTAAGCACGCCGGGGCACCTGGTGCAGGACAAGGAAACCGTATACCGCGTCAACAACGAAACCCTGGCGGAAGTCACCCTGAAAGCCGGCGAGAAAAAGGCCGTGACGGCTGTCGGCCTGATTACCCGGAGCAGCCCTCCCGACCTGGTGCCGCAGCAGGGCATTCTCCACGCCTTCGACGCGGGCAAGGCCCGGCAACTCGACCAGTTCGTGGCCGCCTACCAGCAGTTCTACGAGATTCCCGGCGTATCGCTGGCGCTGGTCAAAGACGGCAAGGTGGTGTACCACAAGACCTACGGCGTGGAGAATTCGCTTACGCGGGAAAAGGTGGAAGACAATACCCTGTTCGAGGCGGCTTCCATTACCAAAGCCGTGTTTGCCTACGTGGTGAACCGGCTGGCCGAACGCGGCGTGATTGACCTCGACAAGCCCCTCTACCAGTACCTCCCGTTCGAGGCCATGGCCCACGACGACCGGTACAAGCTCATCACGGCCCGGCACGTGCTTTCGCACCGCACGGGCTTTCCCAACTGGGCCTACATGAATGCCGACGGCAAGCTTGACATCAAGTTTACGCCGGGCACGCAGTACGGCTACTCGGGCGAGGGATTTGAATACCTCAAGCGGGTGGTCGTCCACATTACGGGCAAGGACATTTTGCAGGTGTTGAAGGAGGAAGTCACTGGCCCGATGAAGATGTACAACGTGCACTTTTCCAAAAACGACGAACTGGCCAAGGTGGCATCCTACGGCCATTACGACAACGTGCCTACCACCCAGTACATCCCCGGTGAGCCCGGCATGGCCCACAGCATGTACACCGAGGCCAAGGGCTTTTCGCAGTTCATGCTGGGCCTGCTCAGCGGGCAGGGCCAGCAGCCCGATACCTACACCCGCATGCTTACCATGCATTCGGAGTTTCCCCGGGAGAAGGGCGAGAAAAAGCCCCGCTACAAAAGCGGCATGGGCCTGGGCATCGCCGTGCGGGAGTCGCCCTACGGACCCGTGTTCGGGCACGGGGGCAACAACGGCGACTTCCAGTGCGACTTCGAGGTGTACAAGGACCTGAAGATGGGCTACGCCATTTTTACCAATTCCAACTACGGCGGCCAGCTCTGCGGCCAGATGAAGGCCCTGCTGGTGGAAGGCAAAGAAGAGGTGGCGCAGAAGTAAGAATTGCGGGGAATAAAGCCCGCAGTGCAACCTTTGCGCCCTGAGCAGGGTCCATGTAAACGGAGCCCGGAAGCAGAACCTGCCACTGGGAGGTTGTGCTTCCGGGTGCAGTTGGTGCCGGTGCTCCTGACCCGGCTCACGCTTAACCGATTCGATAAAGCCATGAAAATTTCCAAAACGCTTCTCCAAGCCATTGCCGTAGCCGTCACGATCACTACGGTAGCTACCTCGTGCAACGAGGAACAGCCCGGGCCCGAAGACGGCAAGACCAAAGAACAGCCGGTTCCCTATGACTGCCCCGGCTGCGGCATGGGTTAACGCCCCGGCCTGTCCCTGCGGTCCCCGTGTCCAATTCTTTCCGTGCCATCGGCCGGCTCCGGCCGGCCTTTTTCTTTTGCCTATGTCCAACATCCATTCCGCCATTGCCTGTAACCTCGACGCGAACATCCTGCTGGCGGCGCTGCCCCTCCTCGAAGCCGGGAAAGTGCAGGCCATCGAATGGGCTTTCGACACGATTGCCGACCCCGCCGGAATGCCGGAATGGTTCACCGGACTGCTCGAAGTGTTTGGCCGCGAAAACCGGCTGGTCGGGCACGGGGTTTTCTTTTCGCTGTTTGCCGGAAAGTGGACGGGAGAACAGCAGCAGTGGCTGGACCGGCTCAAAACCCTGGCCGCGACGTACCACTTTGACCACGTGACGGAGCATTTCGGGTTTATGACCGGGGCGGATTTCCACAAGGGCGCCCCGGTCAGCGTTCCGTTCACCCCCGCCACCCTGGCCCTGGGCCGCGACCGGCTCATGCGCATCCAGGACGCCTGCGGCTGCCCGGTCGGCCTGGAGAACCTGGCCTTTTCGTATTCCCCGGAAGAAGTACGGCGGCACGGGACGTTTCTCGACCAGTTGCTCGAACCCGTCAATGGGTTCCTCATCCTGGACCTGCACAACCTGTATTGCCAGGTGCGTAATTTTAACGTAAGGGCTGACGAACTGCTGACCCATTATCCGCTCGGGCGGGTGCGCGAAATGCACCTCTCCGGTGGCAGTTGGAGCGATTCGCAGGTAAACCCGCCGCGGCAGATCCGGCGCGATACCCACGACGACGCGGTGCCGGCGGAAGTCTTCGCGCTGCTGGAAAGTACCCTTCCCCGGTGCCCCAACCTCAAGTACGTGGTGCTGGAACAGCTCGGGAGTGGTCTGGCTACCGAGGAGAGTCGCCGGGCATATCAGGAAGATTTTTCAACGATGGACCGCATCGTGCAGCGGTACGCCGGGCGTACGGCTGGCCGGCCGCCCAACGCTTTCCTGCCGCTCCCGCCCGTCGCTCCGGCCCCGGTGCCGCCCGAAGACCCGCAACTGCACGCCCGGCAGGTAGCCCTGTACACCATTCTCGAAACGGCGGCCGATTGCGCCGAAGCGCAAAACCTGCTCCGGGCTTCGGCCCTTGCGCATTCCGACTGGCAGGTTGAGCAGTGGGAACCGGCCATGCTCGAAACCGCCCTCGCCATTGCCCAAAAGTGGAAAGACGGTTTTAACCCGTCCCCTATCCCTCTCCAACGCCGGAACTGAAGCCTTTCCCTGCATACCGCCACGGGTAAAATTTTTCGACGGATAACCATTCGCTTTTCCGAACGTATTGATACATTTGCATGGATCAATGTATTTGCCCATGCCCCAGGAGTTGGATACGAAAGCAGTGGAGAAAATAGCCAAGGCCCTCGGCGACCGCAACCGCCTGCTGATCCTGCTAAAGATCGCCCGGCAGGGCTGCGTGGGCTGCTGCCAGATGCAGGAAGTGGTTTCCCTGGCCCAGCCCTCGGTGTCGCACCACGTAAAGGTGCTGGCCGACGCCGGGCTGGTCCACGCCGACAAAACCGGCCGCAACCTCAACCTGTCGCTCAACCGGGAAGGGGTGCAGGCCCTGATTGACTTCCTCAACGAACTCAGGAACGGGCAGCCGCCCGGAAACAGTGAATGATCGCTTTTGCATGAGGAATAGACCCGTACGCCGGTCCGGGGGCGTGGCGGGAGTCCGGCACGCACGATCCAGCCTCCGAAATCACGTATCCACTTACCGACCGATATGAAATTATTGTATTCCTACCTGAAGCAGTACTGGGGACTGGTGCTGCTGGCCCTCCTGCTGGCGGCCATCAACCAGACCTTCTCCTTCCTCGACCCGTACATTTTCCAGAAGATCATTGACGGGTACGTGATCCGCAAGGACGGCTCGCTGCGGGCGTACGACAACCTGGGCGTGTTCCTGCGCGGGGCGGGCCTGCTCATCCTGGCGGCGATGGGCGTGGCGATGGTGTCGCGCATTGCCAAAGCTTTCCAGGACTACTTCGTGAACGTGATCACCCAGCGGCTGGGCGCCCAGATCTACTCCGACGGCCTGCGCCACTCCCTCGACATGCCCTACGCGGTGTTCGAAGACCAGCGCAGCGGCGAGACGCTGGGCATCCTCCAGAAAGTGCGGACCGACGTCGAAAAGCTCATTGCCGCCTTCGTCAACATCCTGTTCACCGCCCTGGTGGGCATCGTGTTCGTGATGGTGTACGCCATCAACACCAACTGGCTGCTGGGCGTGGTGTACCTGTCGTCGGTGCCGCTGCTGGGCGTGGTGAGTTCGGTGCTGAGCAAACGCATCAAGGTCATTCAGAAGAGCATCGTGGCCCAGACCACCAGCCTGGCCGGCTCCACCACCGAGTCGCTGCGCAACATCGAACTCATCAAGAGCCTGGGGCTGTCCGGGCAGGAGACCCGGCGGCTCAACGGCACCACGGCCAAAATCCTGCAACTCGAACTCAAGAAAGTGCGCTACATCCGCAGCTTGAGCTTCGTGCAGGGCACCTTCGTGAACCTGCTGCGCAACGCCCTGCTGCTGCTCATGCTGTATCTGGTGGTGACGGGCAACCTCACCGTGGGGCAGTTTTTCACCTTCTTCCTGTACTCGTTCTTCGTGTTCGGCCCCTTGCAGGAACTGGGCAACATCATCAACATTTACCGCGAAACGGAAGTGTCGCTGGAAAACTTCGGCCGCATCATCGCCATGCCCAAGGAGAAAACCCCCGACAACCCCGTGCCCGTGGGCCGCATCCGCGAACTGGCCTTCGAGGAAGTGAGCTTCAAGCACCGCAGCGCCGCCGGCCGGGCCCTCGAAAACATTTCGTTCCAGACCCGGCTGGGGCAGACCATTGCCTTCGTGGGTCCGTCGGGGGCGGGCAAAACCACCCTGGTGAAGCTGCTCGTGGGGCTGTACACGCCCGAGTCGGGCCGCATCCTCTACAACGGCGTGCCGGGCCACCAGGTAGACCTCAACGGGCTGCGCGAACAGATCGGCTTCGTGACGCAGGACACCCAGCTCTTTGCCGGCACCATCCGCGAAAACCTCCTGTTCGTGGCTCCCAACGCCACCGACGCCGAATGCCTCGACGTGCTGCGCAAGGCCGCCGCCGACAGCCTGCTGGCCCGCGCCGACAAGGGCCTCGACACGGTGCTGGGCGAAGGAGGCGTAAAAGTGTCGGGCGGCGAGAAACAGCGCCTCTCCATTGCCCGGGCCCTGCTGCGCAAACCCGCCCTGCTGGTGTTCGACGAAGCCACCTCGGCGCTGGATTCGCTCACCGAAGAGGAGATCGGCAAAACCGTGCGGGACGTATCGGGGAGCCAGCAGCACCTGACCATCCTCATTGCCCACCGGCTGAGCACGGTGCTGCACGCCGACCAGATTTTCGTCCTCGAAAAAGGCCACATTGCCGAAGCGGGCACCCACGGCGAACTGCTCGAACGGAAGGGCCTCTACTACGCCATGTGGCGCCAGCAGATCGGCGAACGGGCCCCCGTGAAGGGCAGTCCGGCACCGGCACCGGCAGCGGTGCATGGATGAGTATTGAGTAGTGGGTGTTGAGTCGTGAGTATCAGCTGTATCAGCTACCCGTTCAAACCCGTATCCGTGCTTAATACTCAATACCCACTACTCAATACTAAACAAGCCATGACCCTCAAGCGAAGCATTACCCTGGTGCAGGCCACGGCCATCAACATGATTGACATGGTGGGCATCGGGCCGTTCGTGGTCATCCCGCTGGTGATCGGGTACTTCAACAGCCCCCTGTTCCTGTGGGCGTGGATCCTGGGGGCGTTCATTGCCCTGGCCGACGGCATGATCTGGAGCGAATTGGGGGCGGCCTACCCGCTGGCCGGCGGCAGCTACAACTTCCTGCGGGTGGCCTACGGCGAGAAGTGGGGCCGGATGATGAGCTTCCTCTTCGTGTGGCAAACCTCCATCCAGGCGCCGCTGGTGGTGGCCTCCGGGGCCATCGGCTTTGCGCAGTACGTGCAGTACCTGGTGCCCCTGGGCCCGTACGGCCAGAAGCTGGTGCCGGCCGGGGTGATCGTGCTGCTCACGGGGCTGCTTTACCGGCGCACCGAGGCCATCGGCAAGATATCGGTGCTGCTGTGGCTGGGCGTGCTGGTGACCATCGCCTGGATCATCATCGGCGGGTTCACGCACCGGCAGATTCCGTACCACTTCTGGCCGGCAGACACCGGTGATTTCTGGAAGGGCGCCTTCTGGGTGGCCCTCGGGCAGGGCAGCGTGAAGACGATCTACAGCTACCTGGGCTACTACAACGTGTGCCACCTGGGCGGCGAAATCAAAAGTCCCGAGAAAAACATCCCCCGCAGCATTTTCATCTCGGTGATCGGCATTGCCCTGCTCTACCTGGGCATGAACCTGAGCATCATCGGCGTGATTCCCTGGCAGGAAGCCCAGGGGCACGGCTTCATCGTCAGCGTGTTCATCGAACGCCTCTACGGCGTGACGGCCGCCCGGGTGGCGACGGGGCTGGTGCTGTGGGTGGCGTTTGCCTCGCTGTTTGCCGTGCTGCTGGGCTACTCGCGGGTGCCCTACGCGGCGGCCCTCGACGGCAACTTTTTCAAGGTGTTCGCCCGGCTGCACCCCACCAAACACTTTCCGCACGTTTCGCTGCTCTACATTGCGGGGCTGGGCCTGCTGTTTTCGCTCCAGTTCACCCTCAAGGAAGTCATCAGCGCCATCCTGGCGATGCGCATCCTGGTGCAGTTCGTGGCGCAGGCGATAGGCGTGGTGCGGCTCCGGCGGCTGAAGGGCACGGCCGGGTTGCCCTTCCGGATGTGGCTCTACCCGCTGCCCGTGGTCCTTTCGATCCTCATCTGGCTGTTCGTGTTCGTGTCCACGGGCTGGTTTGCCCTGTGGGGCGTGCTGCTGGCGGCGTCGGGCCTGGTGGTGTACCTGCTCAAGGTGCGGCTGGAAAAATCGCGTTCCCGCGTTTCCCTGAAAACCGAGTGACGCCAAGGCGTTGTTTGCGCCTAACCCGTTCATTATTCGTTTGTTATCGAAAATACCTACTTCTAGGTATTGGCGGAGGCTCTCCTTTTGCATTACTTTGGCATGTTACTTTTGCCGTAGCTGCCACAGCTAATTGTCCGCTTTTGGTCGCTATTTTCTCTTTGCTGCATTTCTTGCCAGCATAACACCCGGTTTGCTGTGTTGTATTTTACAATGCGTAAACTCAATTTGCGGGCTTGCCGCCCTTGATGGAACAGGATCTGCTCCCGTTGCGCGGAGCAAGTGCCAACCAGCCAATCTGCCGCTTACTGTTACAGCAAAACAATCCCATTCCGGAGTGGGAGACTTTTGTCATTGCCGTTGCGTGCTTCTCCGCAACGGACAGGGCCTTCCTCGCCCCGGGGTAAGGAAGGCCGCGCTTTGCCGTACTTCCCGGGCTGCCCCGCCCGTGAGGGCATTTACCCGCAGCCATTGTTTGCGCTCCCGGCTACGCCCTCGGGTTCCCCGTCAATTGGGTTCCCCTGTTTATTCATTCCTGCCATGCGCTCGCCTGGTAAACCGCCTTGTGATGGAAACATGACAACCGCTTTCCCCATGCACGCACAAACTACTTTCACCCATCAACAAATAATGCCATGAACAAAACGATACTTATTGTGCTCATCCTGGCCGTGTGCCTCGCGGCTTACGGGTCGGCACAACCCGTACATCCGCCGCAGACAACCCTGCGGGCGTTTGTGACCCAGCAGTACGTACACGGAATTCCCTACGAACAGGCGAAGGCCTACGGCAGCAAAGCCATTCCGGAACTGGCAGGCATGTTGGGCAATGCCCACTTCGAAGAATTCCGGCCCAACATTGTGCTGACGCTGGGCATGATCGGCGATGCCGCCGCCATTCCTCATTTGAAGGCGTTTTTGCGCAAGCAGAAAGGCGAGTTGAGCCATCCGGATTTCATTGCCGTGCTGGCTACTTTCCAGGCGTTCGGCTATCTCTCCCAGGGCGGCAACAGAGAAGCGTTGCAACTCCTGACGGATGGAGCAGACCCCGACTATTGGAATAGTACGGGTTTACGGTTCAGCTACAACAACTACCGGGGCCAACCCCTGGCCGACCTGGTGAGTAGCATGGCAGTGCAGGGGCTCGGGGTGTCGGGGCGGCCCGAAGCACTGGCGGCCCTGGAACGCATGAGCACTGCCAATGCGGCAACGGCGAACCGTACGGGAGAGCCCGGTCAACGGGAGAGCCGGCAAAATGCAATTACGGAAGCCATTGGCCTGAATAAGAAAGTGCAGGCACAGGGCGCCGGTAAAGTTTTTGGAAAGGAGGCACAAAAATGAAAACGATTCACAACCCATACCCCGCAAAAGCGGCGTCGCCCCTCTTTGCTTTGCTCCTCCTGCTGAGCACTCCTTTGCCCGGGTTGTACGCGCAGGACAAGCACATTGATCCTTCGCCGACCAAGACCCTGCATACTTTCAGTTTTACCCGGCACGTAAACACGCCGTTTACCGCAGCCAAAGCCCAGAACTTGCTTAGGTACGGCACCGAAATTTTACAACGGTGCGATGACCGGAGCACCGACGACCAGGATGTGGCCTGCCAGGTGGGTTTTCAGATGACGGGCACGGTAAAAACCTTCGGCAGGGCGAACGATAACCTGGACATTATCAATACGCGCGCCGAACTGGACACGTTGCTGGCCAACAACAGCGGGTACGTGAAGATTGTGACCGCTTCCATGGTAGATGGCAACATCCAAACCGCCTGGGCAAGCACCCCGGGCAGTTCACTGGTGATGGCGGCGCAAGTATCGGGTACGGTACGCGACGCCAATGGCATGGGGCAAACCTTCGTG
This sequence comes from uncultured Cytophagales bacterium, assembly GCA_902805615.1. Lineage (GTDB taxonomy): Bacteria > Bacteroidota > Bacteroidia > Cytophagales > 172606-1 > CADCTQ01. The sequence goes on along the minus strand of CADCTQ010000033.1, from coordinate 20,336 downwards.
CACGAGTTTGGCCACAACCAGGGGCTGGGACACCGGGGCGATCCGGGTTCGCCGCCCATCGTCGGCAACCCGATCATGCACCCGAATTTCTCGATGGCCTACAATGAGGTGAACCTTGCCGAGTGCGCCAAGTACCACAACGGGCACAACGCCGGGAGCAACGACGGACCGCACCGGCCCGTTGACATTGCCTTCGTGATTGACGACACCGGCAGCATGGGCGAGGAGATCAACGGGGTAAAAAATTTCCTGACGCTGGTGCTGGCCCTCCCCAAATTTGCCGAAAATCCCTGCGGAACGGTGTTCCAGCTGATTACTTACAAGGACGGCGTTACGGTAGGGGCGCCAACCACCAACCTCAGCGAGATCCGGGCCCAGGTGGCCAGCCTGGTCGCGTCCGGCGGCGGCGACTGCCCCGAAGCATCCGTTGAGGCCATTGATGCCGCCAAGGACCAGGTGAAGAACAACGGGCTCATCTACCACGCCACCGACGCCGGCCCGCACCCCGGGCTCAGCCTTGATGGCCTCATCGCGGCGCTCAGGTCGCGGGGCGTCACCGTATCAACCATCCTTTCCGGCAACTGCGGAATCGGCGGGTTCACGGTCGCCAACCCGTCCGGCCAGGGGCCCGGGGTGCCTTATTCGGATAACAAAGACGCCACCCCCGGCGTGATTCCCACCGGGGGCCCGGCCGACGTGGACACGGATGACCTGGATGCCATCGAAGCTTTTTCGCTGCTGGCGCGGGAAACCGGGGGGCTTTTTGCCTTCGTGCCGGAAGTAAACTCGGGGCAGCCCGAGGACATTAAGCGGTACGAGAACATCGGTTACAACATCATCGTCGGTGGCTTGTCGCTGTCGGTTACGACCGTTGAACCCGGCGCCGGCCCGCAGGGCGGGGAACTGGTGGTTACCATCAACGGCTCCCGCACCAACTTCAACGCGGGCAGTACCGTCACGTTCAGCGACACCAACATCGCCGTCAGCAACGTGGCGATTCTTTCGCCCACCCGGCTCCAGGCCACCCTGTCCATTGACCCGGACGCAGCCCTGGGCTTTAAGAACATAACCATTACCACCCCGTTGGAGGGCGGCGGCACCGAAACGGCGACCGGCACGGGCGTATTCCAGGTAACGGAGGCCCCGTCCGATCCTACCATTGTGGGCATCACTCCCGCGTTGGGGGCCGCCGGCCAGCAACTGGAGGTAACCATCAGCGGCATCAACACCCACTTCAGCGATGCCTCCGAACTGAGCTTAGGCAGCGGCATCACCGTCCTGGGTACGGTTGCCGTGGGCAAAGAACAGTTACGGGCCACCATCAAGATTGATGCAACGGCCGAAACCGGGTTCCGCGACGTAGTGGTAACCACCGGCACCGAGGTGGCCGATGAGGATGTGGTCGGGCCGTTCCTGGTTACGCTGGGCGAAACCGATACCGCGCAGGCCGTGATTCGTTTCACCCTGGTCAATGCCGACACCGACGAAGACATCGCCGAGTTGAAGGACAACGACACGCTGAACCTGGCGGCACTGCCGACCCGCAACCTGAACATCCGGGCCAACACCAATCCCGACGTGGTGGGCAGCGTGTTGTTCAGCCTGGATGGCCGCATCAAGGTTGAAAACGTCAATCCCTACGCGTACGCGGCCAACAAAGGCGCCGATTATTTCGCCTGGACGCCCGGTACGGGTGACCACGTACTCACGGCTACTCCTTACTCCGAGCCTACGCCCTACGATTCGATCCGGGGAAGCGGGGAAGCCGGCACGCCGTTGACGGTCCATTTTCACGTCATTCACCAGGCCATTGCCCGCTTCGTACTCATTGACGCGGATTCGGACCAGCCAATCACCGAACTGAAGAACGGGGACGTGGTGGATTTGGGCAAACTGCCTTCCGGGAACCTGAACATCCAGGCCGTTACCCGCCCGGGAAAAGTAGGGAGCGTGGTGATGAAGCTCGACGACAAGACCGTAACCGAGAACAACGCCCCGTACGCGTACGCCGGCAACCGGGGCAATGACTACTTTGCCACCACCTTGTCGCCCGGGAGCCACCAACTGTCGGCCACTCCGTACAGCGCCGCGGCCGGGGGCGGCTTAAAGGGCAGCACCAGCACCGTCAATTTTACCGTGACGCGCCTGGTGATCAGCGAACTGGTATTGATCAATGCGGATACTGACCTGGACCTGCAAACGATCAGGGATGGCGATACGCTTGCCCTTGCCGCATTGCCGACCGGCAACCTGAACATAAAGGCCGTGACCGATTCCGGAAACGTGGGCAGCGTGGCATTTGCCCTGGATGACCGCCCGCTGGTGCTGGAAAACCTGTACCCCTTCGCCATCGGGGGCGACACTGGCGGCAATTTCAAGCCTTGGAGGGTTGCGCCGGGCAAGCACAGGCTTACCGTAACCCCTTACCAGGCCCCGGGAGCCGGCGGGACGAAAGGCACGCCTTACACCATTGCGTTTACGGTACTGGACGGGGCTTCGGCAGCAAGGCTTGCCGCGGCGGACCCGGCAAAAGCGTCGTTCGGCATCCTGGCTGCGCCTAACCCGTTTGCAGAGCGGACCCACATCCGCTTCTCCGTACCGGAAACGGGCCACGCCACGCTGCAGGTGTTTAATCTGAGCGGACAACCCGTCGCCAGGTTGTTCGACGCCAACGTGGAGGCGGGAAAAGCGTACCAGGTCGAGTTTACGGGCAGTCATTTGCCCGGGGGCATTTACGTAGCCAAGCTCTTCATGCACGGCAGGCTGGTGCATTACAAGCTGGTATTGACCAGGTAAATGGTGCCGCACGGCAAGGCCGGGTTTTCCACGGGTCTTGCCATTGCGGAATACGGGCACCGGATCATCTCCCCTCGCGCGGCAAGCCGCGGGGGAGATGATCCGGTGCTTTTGTTAAGTACCCGACCAGCGGGATGCGTAAAAAGCAATCTCCGTCCGTGGCGAACGGGTGCCTTGGATGGGGATCGGCGCTTGCTTATATTCCGGACTTTCCGTGCCCGTTGCCAACCTTTTCCCCTGCATTTACCCGGTATGCGCCCTTCTCACCGATTTTTTCCCCGGATACGCCACGCGTTCCTTTTCGTCCTGGCCTGGCTCACGTTCCTGCCGGCCAACGCGCAGGCCCAGGACCTGACTGGCAAGATCAACCCCGACCTGCTGCGCAAGACCTGGCAGGCGCAGTGGATTCTGCACCCGACCGCTTCGTCCACGGCCTACGGCGTGTTCCACTTCCGGCGCACTTTTTCCCTGCCGGGCAAGCCCGCCGAGTTCATCGTGCACGTGTCGGCCGACAACCGCTACCAGCTCTTCGTGAACGGCACCCGCGTGAGTGCCGGCCCGGCCCGGGGCGACATGCTGCACTGGCGCTACGAAACCCTCGACCTGGCGCCTTACCTGGCTGCCGGCAACAACACCCTGGCCGCGCTGGTCTTTAATTTCGGCGACCATAAGCCCGTGGCCCAGATTTCCCGCCACACCGCCTTTATCCTCCAAGGCAACGGCGCCGCCGAAGCCGTGGTCAACACCAACGGCAAGTGGCGGGTGGTGCAGAACGAAGCCTACCAGCCCATTGCCATCACCTCGTCCATGATTCCCGGGTACTACGTGGCCGGCCCCACCGACAGCCTTACCGCCGCCCGCTACCCGTGGGGCTGGGAACGGAAGGCGTTTGACGATTCCGGGTGGCTCACGCCCAAAGACATCGGGTACGGCGGGCAGGGCGTGCCGCCGGGCATCAACGACTACGCCGCCAACAGCGCCTGGCTGCTCGTGCCGCGCAACATTCCGCGCCTCGAAGAAAAGCCCGAACGCTTTGCCCGGGCCGTCCGCAGCCGCGGCGTGGAGGTGCCCGCGGGTTTCCTGGCCGGCAAGGCGCCGATGGTCATCCCGGCCGGCACCACCGCGTCCTTCCTGCTCGACCAGTCGCACCTCACGATGGGCTACCCCGAACTCGTGGTGAGCCGGGGCAAAGGAAGTACGATCAAAATCACCTACGCCGAATCGCTGCTGGGGGAAGGCAACAAAAAGGGCAACCGCAACCAACTGGAAGGCAAGCGGATGGTGGGGTACTACGACGTGTTCCTGCCCGACGGGGGAAACGGCCGCGCCTTCCGGCCGCTGTGGGTGCGCACGTACCGCTTCGTGCAGCTCGACATCACCACCGGCGCGGAGCCCCTGCAACTCGACGACTTCCGCGGCACGTTCACGGCGTACCCGTTCGCGCAGCGGGCCTCGTTCCGCAGCCCCGACGCCACGCTGGGCAAAGTCTGGGACGTGGGCTGGCGCACGGCCCGCCTCTGCGCCCTGGAGACGTACATGGACTGCCCCTACTACGAACAGTTGCAGTACGTGGGCGACACCCGCATCCAGGCGCTGATCTCCCTCTACGTGGCCGGCGACGACCGGCTGGTGCGCAACGCCATCTCGCAGTTCGATGATTCCCGCCTGCCCGAAGGACTCACCCTGAGCCGCTACCCGTCGAGCATCATCCAACTGCACCCGGGCTTTTCGCTGCTGTGGGTGGCGATGGTCCACGATTTTCACCGCCACCGGTCCGATCCGGCGTTCACCAGGCAATTCCTGCCCGGCATCCGCAACGTGCTGGAGTGGTTCGACCGCCGCGTAGACCCGGCGACGGGCCTGCTGGGCTACCTGCCCTGGGTCAATTACGTGGATGCCGCCCCCGGCTTCCGGGCCGGTGCCCCGCCCGGCACGGAGCAAGGGCAGTCGGCCCTCAACACGCTGCTCTACGCCTACGCCCTTGACCGGGCCGCCGAACTGGCCGGGTTCCACGGCCAGGCCGAACAGGCCGGGGTGTACCGCCGGTGGTCGGCGGCGGCCAGGGAAGCCGTGCGGAAAAGGTGCTACAGCCCGGCGCGGGGGCTGTTCGCCGAAACGCCCGGGCAGGAAGCCTGGACGCAGCACACCAACATCCTGGCCGTCCTCACCGACGCGGTGCCCGCCGCCGAGCAGCCCGCCCTGCTCGAACGGGTGCTGTCGGACGAGTCCCTGATTCCCGCCCAGATTTACTTTACGTTCTACCTCGTGCAGGCTTTGAAAAAGGCCGGCATGGGCGACCGGTACCTGTCCCTCATGCAGCCCTGGGAAAACATGATCGGGCAGGGCCTCACCACGTTTGCCGAAACCGACGGGGATGCCCGCTCCGACTGCCACGCCTGGAGTGCCAGTCCCTCGTACGACCTGCTGGCTACCGTGTGCGGCATCGAACCGGGCGGCGCGGGCTTCCAAACGGTACGGATTGCGCCCAACCTGGGCCGGTTGCCCGAAGTGTCGGCCACCATGCCGCACCCGGCCGGCGACATTGCCCTGTCACTGCGGCGGAAGGGCAAAGGGGGCGTCACCGGCGAAATCACCCTGCCGCCGGGCCTGACGGGCACTTTCGCGTGGGGCGGCAAAACGATGCCCCTGCAACCGGGCCGGCAAAAGGTGAATTTGTGAGGGTGTGGCCCTGCACCTTTCGGATTTCGGAAACCCGAAAGGTGCAGGGCCACCTTATACGAAAAAAAAGCAAGAACCCCAAAAATAGAAGCAACCTATTGTTGATCGCCCCGTATATTCCCTCAGTTACAACAAAACTTCTAAATCAACATGGGAAATATACTGACGTGGGTAGCCGTAATCTTAATCGTATTGTGGTTAGTCGGCTACGTAGGGTTCGGAGAGGCTGTAGGTAGCTTCATCCACATATTGCTGGTACTGGCAGTCATCGCCATCCTGATCCGGCTCTTCTCGGGCCGCAGAGTGATATAAATGTGCCGGACCGGCATAACCGCCATACGGATTCACGCATAACCTAATTATATAAGGAGCCGGAAGTCATCTTCCGGCTTTTTTTTGTGCCTACCCGAGCAGCAGCCACACCAGGGCCAGCAGGAAAACCGACAGGGCCACGGCAAAGTACGTCTGCACCCGTCCGTTCCGGGACCGGGCCGCCAGCCCCACGCGTCCGGTGACAAACACCACGAGCCGCACGGCCCCGTCCACCACGTACCGGTCCAGCCAACTGACCAGGTGCGCCCCCACCACCACCGCCACGCCGGCCAGGTTTACCAGCGCATCAATTCCTTTCTGGTCGGCCAGCCGGGCGAGTCGGGCCCCGATTTTGCCCGGTGCCACCACGGCCAGCCGGAAGGCATCGTCGAGGAACCAGTTGCGGTACGAGAGGGCCCGCAGCGGCGCCGGGGCGCGGAAATGCGGGCGGCGGGCCGATAAATACCCAATGCCCAGCCCGAGTACCGCCAGCCCGCCCGAAACGACCAGCGTAAACGCGTGCCACGCGCGGCCAGGCGCCGCGGGGCCGTCCAGGGCCGGTAGCAGCCACCCGTCGCCGGCGTCCAGCGGGTTGAAAGAAAACGGGAGGAACAGCGAAAGTGCCGCCAGCAACAGCATGGGGCCCCGCATCACCGCGGGGCTTTCCGTGATGGCCCCGTAGGCCCCCTCGTGCCCGAGCCGCGACGGACCGGCAAACACCAGCAGCAGTTGCCTTCCCACGTACACCGCCGTGAGCAGCGCCGACCCAAAACCCAGCAGCGGCACCACCCCCGCGGCCCCGTTCCCGGTGCCCGCGGCCCAGTCCAGCGTGGCCGCCAGGATAGCATCTTTCGAGAGAAAACCCGAGAACAGCGGCAGGCCGGCCAGGGCGAGGCCGCAAAGGGTGTAACAGGCAAACGTAACGGGCAGCTTCCGCCGGAGGCCGCCCATCCGGCGCATGTCCTGGGCGTCGAAGGCGGCGTGGGCGTGGTGGCCGGCCCCGTGCAGGGCGTGGATCACCGAGCCGGCGCACAGAAACAGACCGGCCTTGAAAAAGGCGTGCGTCACCAGGTGCAGCATGGCGGCCCCCGGCGCGCCCACGCCCACGGCCATCACCATGTAGCCCAATTGCGAAATCGTGGAAAACGCCAGCACCCTTTTGATGTCGGTCTGCGACAGGGCCGCCACGGCGCCCATGAAGGCCGTAACGGCTCCCACGGCGGCAATGACCGTGAGTACGGGGACGTCGAGCAGCGGGAAGACCCGCAGGAGCAGGTACACGCCGGCCGCCACCATCGTAGCGGCGTGGATGAGGGCCGACACCGGCGTGGGGCCGGCCATGGCCCCGGGCAACCACAATTGCAGCGGGAACTGCGCCGACTTGGCAACCGTGCCGCAGAAGAGGCCCAACCCCACCACCAGCGACCACGAGGTGTTGCGCGGCAGCAGGGCTTCGCGGGTCAGGAAACGCAGGTCGGAGGAGCCGAACAGGATAAACACCAGCATCAGCGCCAGCAGGAAGCCGACGTCGCCCAGGCGGTTGATGAAGAAAGCGTTCCGGGCCGCCACCGCCGCGTCGGGACGGGTAAACCAGAAGCCGATGAGCAGGTAGGAGGAGAGGCCCACGAGTTCCCAGCAGGCGTAGAGCAGAAACAGGTTGTCGGCCAGCACCACGCCCAGCATGGCCCCGGTGAACAGCCCCAGGCAGGCGAAATACCAGCCGTACCGGGGTTCGCCGCGCATGTAGCCGACCGAAAAGAGTTGAACGAGCAGCGATACGCCCGTCACCAGCACGCCCATGAGGGCCGCGTGGCGGTCGGCCCACAGCCCCGCCCTGAACGAGTGGGACGCCAGGTGGAACCAATCGGCCTGGGCCTGCCATTCCCCGTCGGGCCACATCCCGGCAAACACGGCCAGCGCCGCGGCAAACGACCCGGCCGTCAGCCCGCAGGCCAGCCAGTCGCCCTGCCGGGGCAGGTACCGCCCAAATCCGGCCAGCAGCCCGAAGGCGAGCAGCGGCAGCAGGGGAATGGCCAGCAGGAGGAGGGTCGGCAAGGAGGTTCCCATCGGTGAGCGGAAAAGCGGCAAACGAGACCACGCGCCGCGCAAGATAGGGCAAATTCCCTTTTCGGTGGGCAATCCGCCGCGTTACGGGGGCCGGACGTCCCGGCTGCCCACCGGGTACCGGTACGGCGGAAGCGGGTTTAACCGGTGGTTTCACCCACTGCCGGCCCGGCGAAAAACATTTTACGCGTGAGTAGGATCACCGGTCTGAATGTATTATTTTATGGAAAATTTACGATACGAACAACAAACATTCATGACCCGGCAGAACCGAATTCCGTCCCCCCTCTCCAGTACGCTGTTTTCCCTTTTGTGGCTGCTGCTTTTCATAGGCTTAGGCGCGTGTAATGAAAACGCAAAAAATCAACCAGCTCCTCCCGCTCCTCCGACCGGACCGGTGACGGAGGCAGAGATCAAGGCGGCGACCCTCCCTACTTACGGGCAGCTCTACCACGCCTGCGACTCACTTACCGGCGCCAACCCCACCCTGTTGCGGGACGAAACCGCAATGGCCCGGGCGGTTTTCAACTGGGTCAAGGCGAACCCCAACGGGAAGGCCAGCGCTGAACAGCCAACCCAATCCTCTCACTTTGACCTGGTCTATGCACTGCAACTGGCAAAAAAAATTACCCGGGCCGAGTTGAGCGTCTTCGTCGCACAACCGAAAAATTTCTATGACGGCCGAAACGCCGTGAAAGCCGCTTATGCCGCCGCTGCCGTCAAATTCCCCTGTGACTTGCAGGAGAAGGGTGAATTCGATAACTCTAAGGCCAATGCGGTGCTGCACGCGTACTGGAACGCCCTCCTGGTGCGCCGGTTCGGACTCCCGTTTGCCGAGCAGTGGGCAAACGCGCGCGAGTCAGAATCTCCCAAGGAAGCGGCCAATACGGCAATGGACCTGCATAACAACAAATTCGGGCGTGATTTTGCGGTGAAATACCCAAAGGCAACGGATGAAGAACTGCTCATCATGCTTACCGAACAGAAGTTTGTCTTCATCGCCCGGGGCGAATCCATCCCGGCCGGCACCGAAGGGCTGGTGTACATTCTGGCCCAAAGGCCGTACGACGTGACCATGACCGGCACCATCACCAACCCGGATTCCGGCGGGCCCTGGCAGATTGCGTTCAACTTCAATCAGTGCGGCAGTGTGATTCGCGGCCAGTACACCATTGTCCGCGGGGCTGCCATGCAAAAGCGCAGATTCGAGGGCGTAATCAATCCCGACAAATCCATGTCGCTGAACGTGTCGCAATCCTACGTGTTTGAAAATCCCGATTACATGAACGAGTGCATGGGCATGAAAATGACCCTCACGGGAAATGAGAGGGCCTTGAAAGGCAAGTGGACTTCCAGCAACTGCTACCTGGGCGGCGTAGTGGACGTAACCGTGAGCAAGTGAGCAGTGGTGGGTCGTTCGATTACCGGCGCAGTGACTCGATGCATCAACCACCCCGCCGGTTGAGCCTGCGCATTCAATCTGCTTTGCTGGGCACCTTGTTGCTGATGGGCTTGAATGCGTACGGCCAGGTACCCAACGACAACATTGCCGCGCGGATGGAACTGGCCGTGGACCGGGCGGCCTTCTCCTCCAATACCAGCAATTGTACCGTGGAGCGGCAATGCATTGACCGGCGACTGGCGGGCAACTGCGTGGATTTTCACAACGACCAGTGGTTCTGGTTCCGCACTTCCCGGGCCGGCAAGTACTACGTGAACCTCTCCGGGCAGCGCTGCCGTGACCGGAAGGGGTTGCAACTCATGGTCATTGATGGGATTCCGTGCAAAACCGATACCTACCAGGTGCTGCAATGCATTTCGCTGGCCAACCAGGATGACGTGTACGCCGAGTTGGACCTGGCGCTGGCCGATCACCCCTACTTGTTGAACGTGGACGGCTACCTGGGCGACTTCTGCCAGTTTGACGTCCAGGTGAGCCGGACGCCCAAAGGGCTGCCGCTGGCAACGCCGGATCCCCTTGCCATGCCCGTCCGCGGGGAAAAACGGGAAAACCGCCTGACCGTGCATTGGCAACTCCCGCCGGCCCTGGCCGACCAGGTGACCGGCTTTCAGGTGTACCGCTGGTTTACCAAAGGGCCAACCTCCACGCTGGTGGCAACGCTTCCCGCCGCCTTCAGCGCACGCGGCGGGGATCAACTGGCGTACCAGGTCGAGGATACCCTCCGGGAGGAGGGCCGGTATCAGTACCGGATTCTGGCGGTGACCAGCGACAGCAGCCGGATGGTGATCGGGGAGCACTGGGAGGTTTACGAAAAGCAGCCGTCCGCGGCAGTGGAGCCCACGGACAACCTGTTGCTCAAGCTGGACTACAAGCCCCGTACGCCCTTGCAAATCCTCATCATTGACGCCCAGACCGACCGGGTCCTCAAAAGCATTGACGTCACGTACACCGGCAAGCACAAACACTTCACGTACGACGTGAGCAGGTTCAGGGAGCAGGGCATTTACCGGTACAGGGTGCAGGTGATCAACTTGAAAAACCGCCACACGGACGAATACTATTTCACCAAGTGAACCCGGGAAGTATCCCCTGCTCTTCCGGTCTCCCTCCCCTGCATCTGGTTTAAGCGTGGACGCGTAATGTTGTCCGGTCAAAGGTTGTAAAAGCGTATTCGGATAAGCCGGAATACAGCTTAATGGGTAGGGCTTCTCCTACGCATTCCCGCCAAACGATGGGCACTGTCATGCTGACGAAGGAAGCATCTGGCCCTTGAATGCACTACAGCCGCGACGATTCTGTCAATACGGGCTTTTGCGGGGATCCTTGAGGATGCTTCCCGGGTTAGAGGCCAGATGCTTCCTTCGTCAGCATGACAGGACCCATCGTTTGGCGGGGAAACGGGAATGGGTCCATCTTCCAATGCTTTTGAAAATGCTTGCAGGTTGTGTCTCATTGGATGGTCCTTTCCAGGAACAGCACGCTCCTGCGGAGCTTTCGGCAAGGCCCCGGCACCGTTCCCATTCCCGGCAAAATCCTGTTCATCCTTTCATCATGCTCATCAATGTCATCAAGTCAATCAAGGTTCAGACGAATAATCCTGGTCATCCTTTCATCCTGTAAATCCTGATCCCTTTCAATGCACCAGCGCCTTCCGGCGGTCCGAGAGGCGGAGGCCGGCGTACCCGGCGGCGAGGCAGCCCAGGTAGAACGCAAACAGGCCGGGGTTGAAAATGCCCACGGCCACCAGGCAGAACAGGGCCAGCACAATGGTGGTGATCGGGAAATACGGGTACAGCGGCACCCGGAAGGGCCGCTCCAGGTGCGGCTGCTTGCGGCGCAGGGCCAGCAGCGCAAACATGGAAAGGGCGTACAGCGACAGGGCGCCGAAGCACGACAGGATGATCATGTCGCCGGTCTTGCCCGTCAGGATCGTGAGGACGCCGATGGCGGCGTTGGCAAGCAGCGCGTTGGCCGGCGTCCGGAAGCGGGGATGCACCCGGGCCAGCCACTTGGGGGCGTACCCCGTGCGGCCAAACTCCATCGTGGAGCGGCCCGACGCCAGGATGGTGCCGTGGAACGAAGCCACCAGCCCGGTAAGGCCGATGAACGTGAAAAAGTAGTGCGCCCCGCTGCCCGCACCGGAGATGCGGGCCACCGCCAGCGGCAGCGGCGAATCGGACGCGACGGTGCTGGCCACCGGGTACACCACGGCCTCCCAGCCGCTGATGCCCACCGACGCCACGAACGTAAGCAGGCACAGCACCACCAGCGTAGCCATCGAAGTACCAAAGCCGATGCGCATGCTGCGGCCGGGGTGCAGGGTTTCTTCGGCCACGTTGGCCAGCCCTTCGATGCCCAGGAAAAACCAGATGGCGAAGGGCAGCGCCGCGAACGTGCCCGCAAAGCCGTGGGGCAGCGGGTTGCGCAGCAGGTGGTCGGCGTTGAAGTGCGGGAAGGCCAGGGCCGCAAACAGCAGGATGCCCGCCACTGCCGCCGTGGTGATGCACAGTTCCACCAGCGCCGCCGCCTTCACGCCGTAGATGTTGAGGGACGTGAATAACCCGAAGAACACGATGGCAATGGCCGGGATGGGCACGGTGGGCAGGAAAATGTGCATGTACGCCCCGATGGCCGCCGCAATGGCCGGCGGGCCGAACACGAACACGAAGATCTGGGCCAGCCCGCACACGAAGCCCAGTTCGCGGCCCAGCCCCCGGAGGGCGTAATCCAGGGCGCCGCCGGCCTTGGGGATGGCGCAGGCCAGTTCGGCGTAGCCGAAGGTAAACGTCACGTAGAGCACCAGCACCAGCCCGGTCGCCAGGGCCAGGCCCCCCGTGCCGCCCTCGGCCAGCCCCAGGTTCCAGCCGAAGTACATGCCGGAAATGACGTAGCCCACGCCCAGGCCCCACAGCATCAGCGGGCTGAGGGTACGGCGCAGTTCTTCGGGGGGAGCGGTATTGTCGGGGGGCGTGGAGGGTTGGGCCATGCGGGTAAGTGGGTTTACCCGTGAATATATGGCATTCCTGCCTGGAATGTATGCACCGGGAGTACATGATTAACGTACTGCTCAGGGTATTCCTCTTGTAGCCGTGCAAGTACCCTCACGGCTGGGCGTAGTCTCTGACTACGCCCTTTTTTACGCGCAAAACTTTGTTTTGCCCTCTTTACCAATCCTCTCCTTTATGCTGATGCTCCTGCCAATCCTTTCCTAAACGTTGCCTGCAACACTTGGGTAAGCGAAAACAGGACAATGACAACCGGAAGGCAAAACTAAGTTTTGCATTGAAAAAGGGCGTAGTCAGAGACTACGCCCAGCCGTAAGGGTACTTGCCCGTCCGCAAGAGGAATACCCTGAGCAGGGAAGTAAATATGCCATATCTCCGAGAGATGGTATATCGGGACTTGCACGATTGGTTTGTGAAGGCAGTAGTGCCGGGAACGGCCGGGCGAAAAAGGCCGCGGGCGGATTTTTACCGCGTCAGGCCGGTTGCAGTTGGAAGAGCACCCCCTGGTAGGCCGGCACCGTAAAGAAAAACGTGCTGCCCTTGCCCGGCGTGCTTTCCACCCCGATGGCCCCGCCCGACTTCTCCACGAACTCCTTGCAGAGAATCAGGCCCAGGCCCGTGCCCCGTTCGTTGGCCGTGCCGAGGGTGGTGGTGGCCGTGTCGAACCGGAAAAGCTTGCGGGCGGCCTCTTCGTTGAGCCCCACCCCGTTGTCCTGCACTTCCACCCGGATGAACTCACCCTGCTTGGTCGTGCGGATCTCGACGCGGCCGCCGCGGGGCGTGAACTTGACGGCGTTGGTGGCTAGGTTGCGCAGCACCACGTTGAACGCGTTGAGGTCCATCACGGCGTACGTGTCGGCCGCCGTGCTTTTGAGCAGCGTAATGTCCTTGTCCTGGGCGGCTTTTTCGAGCAGGCTGATGTTTTCGGTCACCAGCACGTCCACCTCGAAGGTGTCGGCCCGGAAGTTGAACATGTTCATCTGCGACCGCGACCAGTTGAGCAGGTTGTCGAGCAGGGTGTTTACGTTGTGGAAAGACTTGTGCATGCCCTTCACCAGCACTTCGATCTCTTCCTTCGACAGGGCGTGGATGTTGGACGAAAGCAGGCCCGAGAAGCCCTTGAACGAGTTGAGCGGGGCCCGCAGGTCGTGGGCGATGATCGAAAAGAGCTTGTTCTTGGACTCGTTGAGTTCCTTGAGCATCTGCTCCGACTCGGTCAGTTCGGCGTGGGCCTGGATCATGCGTTCGTTCTGCACCGTCACGTCGTGCAGCAGCTGGCTGATGCGGGCCGTGGCCTTGTGGTTGGCGTACTTGTAGTACGAGAAAAAGACCACCAGGAACCCGATGGCTTCGCCGAAGCAGAGGATTTGCAGGGCCGGCGTGTTCACGTCCCGCACCATGATCTTGACGGGAAAGTGCGCGTTGGCGTAGTCAATGGTGAGCAGCAGCGCGCACATGAACCCCACCGAAAACACGATGTAGCGGTACTCGCGGAACCGGAAGATCACCAGCGGCACCACGATGGAACCCAGCAGCAGCACTTTGGCGGCCAGGGCCGAGTTGGCTTCGTTGATGAACACGAGGCAGGAAATGGCGTAGATGCTCAGCGGGCAGAAGTTGGCGATCAGGAGCCGGGCCGTGAGGTGGTACCCTTTGCGGATGAGGCCCAGGGCGCCGCCGTACACGCCCAGCGGCAGCAGGCAGGTGAGTACCGTCAGGGGGCTGTCGCTGTACACGCAGATGAACGGGAAGGTCATCAGGATGTACCCGATGGCGACCCAGTTGGACAGGGAAATGCTCGTTTGCAACTCGGGACTGTACCCGGGCCGGAGTCCGTTTTCGGAAATGCTTTCGACGACGCCCCGGATCAGTTGCGTGGCCGTGCGGTACGACGCCAGGCCGCCCCCCGCGGTGGGAGGAGCGGCCGGGTGGGCCGGCGTCCGGGCCAATGTATGGTTGCTGCGTACAGGTTGCTGCATGTACAGAAAAATGAGCAGTAGTTTTGAAAGGGATATCCGTTTGACGATTTTGATCAAATTTCGGACAATACCCCGTTATCTTGCAGATTTAAAACTAGTTATTCCTGCCCTGGCAACCTAACGCATGTAATCTATGGGTACTTTTTCTATAAAAAGTTCACTTCGGGCGTCAACCGGATGCCGAACCTTTCCTGCACCGATCGCTGCACTTCTTCGGCCAACGCCTTAATTTCCTGGCCTTTCGCATCCCCGTAGTTCACCAGCACCAGCGCCTGCATCTTGTGTACGCCCGTGGCGCCCACTACTTTTCCCTTCCAGCCGCACTGCTCGATGAGCCAGCCGGCCGGCACTTTCACGAAATCCGGCGAAGTAACGTACCCGGGAATACCGGGATACTGCGCTTTGAGGGCTTCGAACTGGGCCTTGGGAATTTCCGGGTTTTTGAAGAAGCTGCCCGCGTTGCCGATCTGGGCCGGGTCGGGCAGTTTGCTGCGCCGGATGTGGCAGACGGCCTCGCTGATGGCCTTTACGGAGAGTTCGCCGATGCCCATTTCCCGCAACGTATCTTGGATTGCACCATACGATGTATGAAAAACGGGGATTTTGCTCAGGTTGAACCGCACGCTGGTGATGATGTACTGGCCCTTGAGTTCGTGCTTGAACACGCTTTCGCGGTAGCCGAACCGGCACTCGGCGTTGGTGAACCGGCGGCTCTCCCCGCTCTCCACGTGGAGGGCTTCGAGGCTGTCGAAGGTTTCCTTGATTTCCACGCCGTACGCGCCGATGTTCTGCATGGGGGCGGCGCCCACCGTGCCGGGAATCAGCGACAGGTTTTCGAGCCCCGAGTAGCCCTTTTCGATGGTGTGCACCACCAGGTCGTGCCACACCTCGCCGGCGCCCACTTCGAGGCGCACCGACTGCTGGGTTTCTTCGAGCACGGTGATGCCCTTGATGTCAATCTTGATCACCAGGCCGTCGAAAAAGTCGTTGATGAACAACACGTTGCTGCCGCCGCCGAGGACCAGCTTGGGCAACGGGCGGTACACCGGGTTGGCGAGCACGTCGTGGAGTTCGGCCGTGGTCTGCACCCGCACGAAGTACCGGGCCCGGGCTTCGATGCCGAACGTGTTGAAGGATTTGAGGGAAACGTTTTCTGTAACGGTCATGCGACGAGGGTAAAAAGAAAATGACTGAAAGGCTCCACCGGGGCGGAAGTTCCGACGGGGCAATTTAGCCACCCTTTGCTTGACAAAGAAGGCCGGCCGGCGTGCCTTCCCGGGGGCAGGCCGTAAGGATTGCGGCCCGCCCGTACGTTTCGGGAAATACCTTACCGGTTATTTCATCCGCACCACGGTTACCCCGGCCCCGCCCCGGTCGGCGTGTTCGTCTTCCAGCGACTGCACCTGCTTGTAACGGCGCAGGTGGTTGCGCACCAGCGTCCGCAGGATGCCGTCGCCCTTGCCGTGCACAATGCGCAACTCGGGCGAACCCAGCATGATGGCGTTGTCAATGAAGCCGTCCACCTCCTGCAACGCCTCCTCGCCGCGTTTGCCGCGCAGGTCGAGCTGGTAGCTGAAGTTGGCCGCCTTCTCGTTGAGGTCCACGCCCTGCATCCGGGGCGTGTTTTCCACGGTGTGGGCCCGGTACTCCTTCCGGCTGATCTTTTCGAGGCGGTTGAGCTTAATGGTGGATTTGAGCAGGCCAATGCTGATGACGGCCTCCTTGTTGCGGACGTTGAGGTCGAGCACCTCGCCCACGGCGGTCTGCCCCTTGATGCGCACCAGGTCGCCGGTTTCGATTTCGCCGCCCACCACCTTGATTTCGGGGGTGTCTTCCTCCGGGGCCGGGGGCACGAATTCGGGTTTGAGGTTCGTCTGGAACTGTTCCAGGTCACGGCGCAGCTCCCGGGTTTCGTCCTTGCCGGCGTTGCTGGCGCGGATTTCCCGGATGGTCTGCTCGATGCGGCTGTTGGCGTCGCGGACGAGTTGCTTGGCCTCCTCCTTGGCCTGGTTCATGATTTTCTTCTTTTCCGTATCCAGGTAAGACTTTAGCTCATTATACTTCTTGAGCGTCTCGGCGAGTTGGCTGTCTTTCTGGGCCACCTCCTGGTTTTTGGTGGAAAGCTGCCGTTTTTCGCGTTCCAGGTCGCGCAGCATCTTGTCGAAGTTCACCTGCCCTTCGCCCACCTTGTCTTTCGCCCTGGCGATCACCTCCTTGGGCAGGCCGATCTTGTGGGCGATTTCGAAGGCGAACGAGCTGCCCGGCTGGCCGATTTCGAGCTGGTAGAGCGGCTCCAGGTGGTCGGTGTCGAAGCGCATGGCCCCGTTGATGATGCCCTCGGTGCGGTCGGCGAACGACTTGAGGTTGGCGTAGTGCGTGTTGATGACGCCAAAGGCCCTTGTTTGGTTAAGCGATTCCAGGATGGACTCGGCAATGGCGCCGCCCATGCCCGGCTCGGTGCCCGTGCCGAACTCATCAATCAAAAACAGGGACTGCTTGCCCGCGAACTTGATGAAATGCTTCATGTTCGTCAGGTGCGAGGAGTACGTGCTCAGGTCATTTTCCAGCGACTGTTCGTCGCCGATGTCAATGAAAATGTCGCGGAACAGGCCGATCTTCGAATCTTCGGACATGCTCACCAGCAGGCCGCACTGGTACATGTACTGGGTGAGGCCCACGGTTTTGAGGGAAATGGACTTGCCCCCGGCGTTGGGGCCCGAAATGACCAGGATGCGCCGGTTGGCGTCGAGGCGGATGTTGAGCGGCACCACCGTTTTGCCCTGCTTCTTGAACGACAGGTGGAGCAGCGGGTGCCGGGCGTTTTCCCAGCCAATGAGCGTCTGCTTGAGAAACTGCGGGTTCACGGCGTCGGTTTGCAGGGCAAACTTGGCCTTGGCCCGGACGAAGTCCATGAGACCCAGGAACATGTAGGCCCGGCGCAGGGCGGGCACGAACGGCCGGACCTGGTCGGTGACGGCCGTGAGGATGCGGATGATCTCGCGGCGTTCGCGGTAGCCCAGTTCGGTGATCTCGTTGTTGATGTCGAGCACTTCGGCCGGTTCGAGGAACACGGTCTGGCCGGTGGCCGACTCGTCCTGCACGAAGCCCTTGATGCGCCGCTTGAACTCGGCGGCCAGCGGAATCACCATGCGGCCGTTGCGGAACGTAATGGAGGCGTCGTCGGCGGCGTAACCCTGGCTCTTGGCCTGGCGCAGGATGCTGTCGAGCGTCTTGCGCAGGTGGGCCTGTTCGGAGATGATCTGCCGGCGGATGGCACCCAGTTCGGGCGAGGCGTCGTCGCGGAGCCGGCCGCGGTCGTCCACCACGCGTTCAATCGTCTTGAGCAGGCCAAAGTCCACTTCCACCATTTTGGTGATTTCGCGCAGGGTCGGGTACACGTCTTCCGGCTTGCCGGCGAAGAACTTGAGGCAGTCGTGGATGGTTTTGAGCGAAATCTTTACTTCGAACAGTTCTTCCTCCGTGAGAAAGGCCCCTTCGATGGCCGCCTTGCTCAGGTGGCTGTGCACGTCAATGTAGTTGCTGGCCGGGAAGCTCTCGCCGGCCTGGAGAATGTATTTGAACTCGGCCGTCTGGCGCACCAGCTTGTCAACCAGGTCGTAGTCGGACGAAAAGCGCATTTTCTCCACGAAAGCGCGGCCCAGCGGACTGATGCAGGCTTCCTTGACGCCTTCGCGGATTTTATCGAAACCGAGCTTCTGCTCTATATTATTGGGGTAAAGCATTCTATCAATGGAAAATGGAAAATTGACAATGGAAAATGGGGCGTAACCGCCGGGTGCGGGGCGACCGGAACAACCCTCCGCACGGGTAAGAATCGGTTCACGTATGCAGCCTTATTCTAACATAAACCGCAAAAACAATGTTCATTGCGCAACAGGCATTTTCAATTGTCCATTTTTCATTTTCAATTTACTTGATGCTGTTTTCGCGGAGGCTGAGGCTGTCCACCACGGCGGCGTAGATCTGGTCCATCTCCTTGAGGTGGTTCATGTAGTAACGGTAGCTGTTGTAGTACGTGGTGGAGTCCACGCGGTACTTCTTGAACACTTCCCTTTCCAGCACTTTGTAGTACACCGTGGAGGAGTCCTGCGACCGCAGCGACGCCCCGCCCGCCTTGGCCTCGGCAATGTGGATGTCAATGAGAATGTTGATCATGCGGTCTTTGTCCAGCGTGCCGGCGGGCGGCTTGGGCGATTCCGCGCAGGCGGTGAGCAGCAGCAGGAGAAAAAGGAATTTTTTCACGGCGCAAAGGTAAAAGAATAATGGTTGACCCGTACGCCCCCGCCAAAATGGTGCCGCGTTAGCCGCCGAACCGGCGGCGGTACACGGGCTTGCGGTACGCAAACTGGAGGTACATGAGCGGGTAGAGCAGGTAGTCGAGCAGGCGGAAGGGGCTGCGGAAGGAAATGTCGTCCACGACCAGGCTGCCCGTGCCGTGCTGCCGGATTTCGTGGCGGTGCCGCCAGTGGCGGAGGAAAAAAGGGAGCTTGCGGCCCTCGTCCACGAAGTACACCAGCCCGGGCGGCGCGCCGGCGTCCGTGATGAGGCTGTGCCACGTCTGGCGGAAAAAACCGAAGTGCAGCCGCACGTGCACCTCGTCGCCGGGCCGGTTGCCGTCGTAGCGCAGCAGGCGGGCCCGGGGAAAGGGCGGACTCAGCGCCTCGAACAGACTTTGGTCAAATTTTTGTGCAACTTCCCGGTAAGGTTGTGGCACGGCGGTCGTTATGTAAATGCGCATGTCCGTGGATCAAATACAATCCCTTAATTTTGTGTATTCCTTTTCAACCATGAAACCAACCACGCTGTTTACAGCCGCATTCCTGTTTTTTTTGTCTTTTACCGCCCTGGCCCAGGACCAGGCCGAGACGGATTCCCTGTACCGGCGCCGCGGGGCCGCCGATGTCCCCGGCGCCAGGCCCAACTGGATGGAACGCATCACGCTGGGCGGCAACTTCGGCCTCTCCCTGGGCAACCCGACCTACATCAACCTGGCGCCCCTGGTGGGTTACCGCCTTACCGACAAGTTCACCGTTGCCGGCGGGGTCACTTACATCTATTCCCGGGTGCGGTACGCCGGCTACCCGGCCTTTTCCAACAGCATCTACGGCGGCCGGGCCAACGTGCAGTACGCCATCATGCCCCGCTTTGCCCCCATCGTCGAATACGAAGCCCTGAACGTGGGCTACCAGGAGTTTACCGACACGGGCACCCTGGTGGAGGCCCGGCGCTGGATCGGCAACCCGATGGTGGGCGCCACCGTGCTCTTCCCCATCGGGCGGAGGTCTAACTTCGGCCTCACGGCCCTCTACAACCTCAACTACACTGCCAACCGGGCGTATTCGCCCTACGGCAGCCCCTGGGTGGTCCGGGCGGGTTTCATGCTGTAAGCCGGGTGCCTGATGGCAATACCACATGAACGAAGGCCGGGCCGCAAGCCCGGCTTTTTTGTTGCCCATTCCGGCATTTCTGCCACTTCAACCGCCCTTTTTTTATCTACGAAAAATTTCGTAGATAAACGTTTGGTATTACGAAGCCCTTCGTATATCTTGTGCTTACGAAACACTTCGTACTTGTTCCGGCATTTATCAATGTTCATTTTCAATTGACAATTTTCAGTTAACCCCATGTCTTCCCTACCCAAACCCACTGAATCGGAAATGGCCATCCTGCGCATTTTGTGGCAGGACGGCCCGGCGACCGTGCGCCAGGTGCACGAGCAGCTGTCGCAGAACAAGGACGCGGGCTACACCACCACCCTCAAGCTCATGCAGATCATGACCGAGAAGGGGTTCGTGCAGCGCGACGAGACCAGCCGGACGCACGTGTACAAGGCGGTTGTGTCGGAGGCTGACGCCCAGAAGCAACTGCTGGACCGCTTCCTGGAAACGGCTTTCGGCGGCTCGGCGGCCAAACTGGTGATGCAGGCGCTGGGCAACCACCGCACTTCCCGCCAGGAACTCGACGAGATCAGACAATTACTGGACAAAATGGAAAACCGCAAAGACCTATGAACCCCAT
>CADCTQ010000032.1 GCA_902805615.1 uncultured Cytophagales bacterium | reverse complement strand
CCAGCGGTGCGGCTCAAAGGCCAGTTCCAGCCGCTTCTCGCGCCGCAGGGCTTCCGTCAGGTTCACGCTGGCCGAGAGGTCGGGCAAGCCGGCCCGGTTGCGGATGTCGTTGATCTGCCGGGCCGCCTCCGCCGGGCGGGCCACCTCCAGGAGGGCTTCGGCGTATAGCAGTTTCAGCTCCGCAAAGCGGAACAGCCGCTCATTGTTAAAATCGGATTGCTGGTTGGGCGAGTGGTTGGCCGTCACCACGTTGCGGGAGCCGGTGTACTTGCGCACCGTGTAGCCGGTGGACGACCACGCGGGGTTGTACGGCACCGACTGGAACCCGGCCGTGGTGTAGTACGGGTCGCCGGCCTTGTAGATGTACACGTCCAGGCGGGCATCGCCCGGTTCGAAGGTCTTTACCAGGTCTTCGCTGGGAGCCCACCAGCCGTTCTTGCCGCCCGGGGCGCCGGTGGCGCTGGATGCCCCCCAGAAGTAGAGGCGGGCAATGCCCTGGGAAGCCTTGAAGGATTCCGAGTGCGTGTCGTCAAACACCCAGATGTTGTCATCCGAGAACGGCCCGCCGAACTGCACTTCGAAAATGGATTCGGCGTTGTTCTCGTTGTCGTAGGCAAACACGTCTTCCAGGTCCTTCTTCGGGTTGTCGGTATCGAGCAGGCGGTACGTGCCGCTCCCGATCACCTCCTCGAACGCCGTGATGGCGGCCGGCCAGTCTTTCTTCCAGACGTTTACTTTGCCCATGTACGCCCGGGCGGCCCACTTGGTGGCCCGGCCCTTGTTGGCGTCGTTCCAGGT
This sequence comes from uncultured Cytophagales bacterium, assembly GCA_902805615.1. Taxonomy (GTDB): domain Bacteria; phylum Bacteroidota; class Bacteroidia; order Cytophagales; family 172606-1; genus CADCTQ01. The sequence goes on along the minus strand of CADCTQ010000032.1, from coordinate 4,672 downwards.
GACGGGCAGCTTGTCGAAAGCCACGCCGAAGTCGGCCAGGATCTGGGTGTAGAGCTGGTCCGGGGTTGCATTGCCGACGGCCAGGTTGTTGAGCTCCTTGCCCACCTTGGTGACCAGCGGCGGGGTGCCCCACAGCTTGAGGGCTTCAAAGTGGAAAAAGGCCCGCAAAAACTTGGCTTCGCCTTCCAGTTCGTTTTTCTCCTTCTCGGTGAGCTGGTGCTGCCCTTCCAGGTTCTCCAGCACCAGGTTGGCCCGCAGGATGCCCTCGTAAATCTGGGTGTAGGCGGCGGCAAAGGGCTTGTCGCTGGCCCGGATCACCAGGTTGTCAATGTCCCGGGAGATTTCATCGGCGTTGGCCGATACGTCGGCGATGACGTCATCGGTTACGACCACGGTCGTTTTCCAGTATTCGCCCCGTTCGCCCAGCGTTTCGGTGCTGGTGCCCCACAGGTCCTGGATGGAAGAGTAGGCGGCGAAGACGGCCCCGTCAAAATCGGCTTTGGTCTTGTAAAAGGTGGCGGCCGTGAGCTTGTCCAGCGGCAGCAGTTCCAGCTTGTTGCAGGAGTTAAAGGCAAAGATGACTGCCAGCAGGGTTATGGTGAGTTTCTTCATTAGAGTGGCGTTTGGGTCAGGCTGCGGAGCATTTAATCATGTTCATCCGGTTGAATCATGTCCATCAAGGTCTTAGAAGGTGACTTGCCAGCCGAACTGGAAGATGCGGGGTTGGGGCGAACTGCCGTCATCCTGCCCGTTGGCCAGGGAAACGTCGCCCTTCTGGAAGCTGAACCCGCGGGTCACTTCCGGGTCGAAGCCCAGGTACCTGGTGAACGTGTACAGGTTTTGCACGCCCACGTACACCCGGAACCGGGACACGAAGCTCTGCGTCCAGTTTTGCAGCCGGGCGGGCGGAATCGAATAGCCGATCTGGAGGTTGCGGATGCGCATGAACCCCGCATCTTCGATCCAGCGGTCGGAGTACCGGTTGTTGCCGTTGGGGTCGCTGCGGATGGCCCGGGGCATGGTGGTGCTGGTGCCCGGACCGGTCCAGCGGTCGAGGACGCGGGTGGTGAAGTTGTTGCCGGCCGTCATGTTTTCCATGCCCCGCCGGCCGTTGTTGTACACCTGGATGCCCCCCACGCCCTGCAACAGGAACGAAAGATCGAATCCCAGCCAGGAAGCCGAGCCGTTGATGCCGTAGTAGAACGCCGGGTTGGGGTTGCCGATCCGGGTGCGGTCCAGGTCGCTGATCCGGCCGTCGCCGTTCACGTCCTTGAAGCGGATGTCGCCGGGGGCCCGGCTCGACGAGAAGGCGTCGGGCAGGGCCGCGTCCACCTCCGACTGGTTCTGGTAGATGCCGTCGGTCTGGAAGCCGTAGAAGTGCCCCAGCGGTTCGCCTTCGATCGTGCGGTGGGTGGAAGCCCCGCCCACGCCGGTGATGATGGGCGGCGAGTCGCCCAGGTCGAGCACTTCGTTGTGCACGGTGGTGATGTTGCCGCCCAGGGTGTAGTTGAACTTGCCGAAGTTGCTCCGGTAGTTGGTCGAAAGCTCGATGCCCCGGTTGAGGATGCGGCCCACGTTGGCGTCGGCCGGCAGGAAGTACCCCGAAGTCAGCGGGATGGGCAGGCCGATGAGCACGTCCTTGGTCACTTTGTCGTAGTAGTCGAAGGTCACTTCAAGCTTGCCCCCGAACATGGCAATGTCGGCCCCGATGTCGAACTGGTTGCTGGTTTCCCAGCGCAGGTCGCTGTTGGCGAACGTGATGGGGGCGGGCGCCCGGGTGATGGTCTGCCCCGTGCCGATGGGGTAGAAAATGGTGGTTTGCAGGATGGGCAGGAAAGCGAAGTTGGCCCCCGTGAACTGGTTGCCCGACTGCCCCCAGCTGGCCCGCAGCTTGACGTCGTAGAAGAGGTTGTTCTTGGGGAAGAAAGCCTCTTCGCTGAGCCGCCAGCCGGCCGACACCGACGGGAAGCTCTGCGACCGGTTGGCCTCCGCAAAACGGGAGGTGTTGTCGTTGCGGACGTTGACGGTCGCCAGGTACTTGTCCTTGTAGGAGTAGTTGACGCGGCCCAGCCACCCGCGCAGGGCCCAGTGGTCGGCTTCGTTGGCCCCCGAAACCGACTTGCCCGTGGAGGCGAACCGGATGTTGGTGTTGAACAGGTTGTTGCCCTGGAGGCGGGCTTTGTCGAAGCGGAAGTTGGTTTCTTCCTCCCCGGCCAGCAGCGTGATGGTGTGGTTGCCGAACGTGCGGTTGAAGGTAAGCGTGTGCGACAGGTTGGTGGTCAGTTCGATGGGCCGCTCCTGCACGAGAATGGAGGAACGCGGCGTGCCCCCGTCGAAGGCAATGGCTTCCTGGAAAAAGTCGCCGCTGCCCACGTTGTAGTCGAAGCCGCCGGTGATCCGGTAAGAGAGGCCCTTGAGGATTTCGAGTTCGCCGTACACGCTGCCCAGCACTTTGCGGGTGATGATGCGGGTTTCGTTCACCCGGGTGTCGGTGCGCATCACCAGGTTCTGGGCGGAGGCGCCGGGTCCGCGCGTGGCGTTGTTTTCGGGGTTGTAGCCCAGCGGGCCGTCGGGGTTGTAGATCTGGAAGTACGGCGCGTTGCCGGCGGCCGTGTAGCCGGCAAACAGGCTGCTCTCCGACTGCGTCATGCGGTTCACCGAACTGAGCAGCAGCGACTCGCCGAACTTGAGTTTACGGCCCACCTTGATGTCGGCGTTGGCTTTCACCGAGTACCGCTCGAAATCCTGGCCCCGCTCAATGCCGTCCTGGCTGAAGTACCCGCCCCCGACGAAGTAATTGGCCGTGGGCGACCCGCCGCTGATGGCCATGTTGTGGTTCCTGATGGTGGACGTTTTGAACACCGCGTCCTGCCAGTCCACGAAGGGCTGCCCGCGGAAGGCGGTCAGGTCGCGGCCCAGCTCGGATTGAATGTCAATGTACTGTTCTACGTCCAGCACGTCGAGCCGCTTCTGGGTGGTGCCCACGCCGTAGTACCCGTCGTAGCTGAAGCTGGCCTTGCCGTCTTTGCCCCGCTTGGTGGTCACGATGATGACCCCGTTGGCGGCCCGGGCCCCGTAGATGGCGGCGGCCGAGGCGTCTTTGAGCACGTCCACCGACTCGATGTCGGCGGGGTTGATGCCGGCCAGCGGGTTGGACTCGGTGGAGGAGCCGGTATTGACGGTGATGTTGCTCGTCTGCACGATGGGCACGCCGTCAATCACCCACAGGGGCTGGTTGACGCCGGTGGTGCCGATGCCCCGGATGCGCACGTTGATGGGGGCTCCCGGGTCGCCGCTCCGGTTGGCGATGTTGACGCCCGACACCCGGCCGGCCAGCACCTGGTCGGGGCTGGTGACGGGCTTGGTGGTGATGGCAATGTCTTCGCCGCGGATGCCGCCCACGGCGCCGGTCACGTCGCCCTTTTTCTGCGTACCGAAGCCCACCACCACGATCTCTTCGAGGGCCTTGATGTCCGGTTTGAGCGTGACGGTGAGGGTGCTCCGGTTGTTGAGGGCCACTTCCTGGGTCACGAAGCCCACGAATGAGAAGACCAGTTGCCCGTTGGCGTCGGGCACCGTCAGCTGGAAGTTGCCTTCCCCGTCCGTTACGGTCCCGGTGGTGGTCCCCTTCAGCAGGACGGAGACGCCCGGCAGCGGGCTGTTCTTGTCGGCATCCGTCACCTTGCCGTTCACCGCTGTTTGCTGCCCGTAGACCCGGAGGCCGGTCAGCAGCAGCAACGGCAACAACACATTCCTGGTAAAGTTTCTCATGAGGTAGATTGAGGGTTAGGTAGGAAAAGCAACGACGGAAGCGTAAACGGCCGGTTTGTATTCGGTTCTTTACATTTTTTTCCTGAATAGTTAAAGTAGGTAGTATTTTGGCAAGTAGTCAATGCGCGGCCGGCCGGAAGCGCAGAAAAGAGCCACATAGACCATCATTTCCCCTGCGCAAACGGTTGTGCAACTTACGCGTCGGGAGATTTCACGTAAGGAGCGCAAAGACCGCAAAGGAAAAAAAAGAAGGGCGCAAAGGGGAAGTGAATCCTCTTTGCGCCCTTTGCGCTCCTTTGCGCCTTTGCGTGAACCCTCCGTGGTGCTTACTGTTTGGCGAACTTCACCACGCGGGAGCCCCGGTCCGTGTCGAGGCGCAGGAGGAAGAAACCCCGGGGCAGCGTACCGACCGGCAGTTGGAGCTGGTCTTCGCCCGTTACCCGGTGGGCATTGGTCAGGTGAACCGTACCGGCGGCGTCGGTAACGGCCGTGGCGCGTACCCCGCTGGCGGCAAAGGGAAGCCCGACGGAAAGTTTGTCCGTAACCGGGTTGGGATACAGGCGCACCTGCCAGTCTTCCGCCGGTTCGCCCGCGGCAATCCTGGCCCCGGCCGCTACCGGCACGACTTCCACCGCCGAAACGATGGGATCGCCGGCCGTGCCCCTGGCAAAGAAGAGGTTGAGTACGCCGTCGCTGACCGTTACACGCAGGGTTTCTTGCACGGCCCGCATCGCCCCGCCGGCTTTGGCGAACACGTCGTAGCCGGAGAGCCGTTTGGCCCCCTCCACGTACACGTCAAACTTCCGCGAACCGACTCCCCCGCCATCCTCCCGGACGCCCCCGTAGGTTTCGGCAAAGTGCAGGATCACGTCGAAGGTGCCGTAGATCGGAAGAGCACACG
>CADCTQ010000031.1 GCA_902805615.1 uncultured Cytophagales bacterium | reverse complement strand
TTTACCCATGCGCCTCTCGGAATACGAATTAGACATTACCAAAGAACTCATCAGCATTGCCCTGGCCAACGCCGCGGATGCTTTCTCGAAGATGGCCGGCGAAAAGGTACTCGTCCAGCAGTTTGACCTCACCCTCGGTACGCCCGACGCCCGGGCGGTGCTGCCCGAAGGCTTCGAGGATTCGCTGCACGTGCTGACCACCGAAGTAAAGGGCAACCTGGAAGGCAAAAGCTACCTGGTGTTCAACCAGTCGGACACCAAGCGGATCTGCAACGTGTTTGCGCCCGGCCAGGCGGTCCACACCGGCGACGGCCTCGGCGAACTCGAAGAAGCCCTGCTGCTCGAACTGGACAACATCCTGTCGGCGGCCGTGATCACGCAGTTGTCCAACTTTCTCGACACGTTCATCTACGGCGGCGTGCCCGGCCTGCGCACCTTGTCGCAGGCGGAGGCCCTGAGCCGCTTCGGGGCCGAAACGCAGCACTTCGACGTGGTGTTCCACATCCACGCCCGCTTTAAATCGTACCGCACCAACCTGCAGCCGTCGTTCATCTGGTACTTCAAGAGCGAATTCCTGGCGGCCATCCGCGTGCTGGTGCAGAACAAAAAACAAATGAGCCTGCTGAAAAGCAGCTCCGTCAAAATCGGGTAAGCCCCCGGCATTCCGGGACGGCGCCGACCCGCGGCCCGTACCGCCCCGCCCAACCGCAACAGGGAGTAGGTATTATGAAAGAGAGACCGAAAAAACACCGGGAACACCGGCTCAGAAATAGATTGGTAACGGCGCTGCTGGCAATGGTGGCGCTGACCGGCCTCGCCATGAGCGCCCCTTACGTTGTCGCTCTCCCCGCCGGTATCGCCCCCTACGTTGTTGCCGGGTTGCAGGGGCTGGCCCTGCTCAGCGCCCTGTCGGCCCTGCTGACCGGCGTGCGGTTCGGGCAGTTCCTCCAACACACGCTGCGGACGGCGCAGGCCATCCGCGAGGGTGCCTACGCGGAGGCGGCCGACGGCGACACCTTCCCGGACAGCCAGTTGAACACCTACCTCCAGGCCATCGGCCGCGACACCCGCGCCGCCACCAAGTTTGCGGTGGCCGTGGGCGAAGGCAATTTTTCGTCCGGCACGGAAGGACTCAACGGGAAGAGTGGCCTGGGCAAGGCCCTGGCCGAAATGCAGACCCGCCTGGTGACCCTTTCCGAAGAAGAAAAGCAGCGCAACTGGCTGGTGAGCGGCCAGGCCAAGTTCGGCGAACTCCTGCGCAGCCACCAGAGCAGCGAACTGCCGCAGCTTTCGGCCGCCTTCATCGAAGAACTGGCCCGCTACGTGGAGGCCCGCCAGGGCGCCGTGTACCTGCTCGAAGAGGAGGGCGAAAAAGCCCTGGTGCTGGCGGCCGGCTACGCCTGCGCCCGGGGACACCAGCAACGCCTCGCCTGGCAGGAGGGCCTGGTGGGCGCCAGCGTGTACGACCAGGAAACCATCTGCGTGGATAACGCCCCGGAAGACTACATCCAGATCTCTTCGGCGCTGGGGTCTACGCCGCCCGCCAACATTCTCATCGTGCCGGTAAAGCACAACGAACGGGTGTACGGCGCGGTGGAACTGGCTTCCATCCACCCGTTTGCCGACTACCAGGTCAAATTCGTGGAAACCCTCTGCGGGGGATTTGCTTCTTCCATCGAGGCGGCCTCCTTCAACAACACCACGCAGCGGCTGCTCAAGGAGTCGCAGCAGATCGCCGACGAACTGCGCATGAAGGAAGAAACCCTGCGCCAGAACGCTGAGGAACTGCTGGCCACGCAGGAAGAGCTGAACCGCAAGCTAGGCCAGATCGAACAGGAGTCGGCGCTGACGACTTCCATCGTGCAGGCCATCAACAAGACCAACGCTTCGCTGGAACTGGACATGGCCGGCAACATCATTGACGTGAACGACATGTACCTGAGCCTGATGGAGTACACCCGCGACGAACTCATCGGCAAGCCCGAAAAGTCGTTCGTGTCGAAGTCGGAACTGGAGGGCCAGCGGTACGACCTCATGTGGGAAAGCATCAAGACCGGCGCCTACAACTCGGGCGAATTCAAGCGCATCAGCAAGAGCGGCCGCGAACTGTGGCTCACGGGCACGTACAGCCCCATTTTCGACGTGGACGGCAAGCCGTACAAGATCGTGCAGTTCGCCCAGTTCACCACCGAACAGAAGGAGAAGGAACTCGAACTCATCAGCAAGATCGAGGCGCTGAACCTGTGCGTGCCGCTGGTGGAGATCAACCTGGAATGCGAGATCATTACGGCCAACTCGGTGTTCCTGCAAGCCTTCGGGTTCAAGCGCATCGAACTGCGCCGCAAGAACTTCACCGAACTGCTCGACCCCAAGGTGCGCAACGAGGAGTTCAGCGAACTGTGGGCGTCGCTGGTGGCCGGCGGCGTGGGGCAGAAAACCCTGTGCCTGTACACCAAGACCGGCGAGGCCCGCTACTTCATGGCTTCGTTCAGCTCTTCCAAGAACCTGGAGGGCCACGTCTACCGGATTCTGGCGGTGCTCTCCGACATCACCGAGCAGCTCACCCTGCGCGAACAACTGAACGGGCTGCTCACGGAGGAAAAGCGCAAAAACGCCATCCTCGAAATGCAGGCCGAAACCACCGACCAGTTCATCGAGGAGATCAGCGACGTGCTCATCCGCCTCGAAGACCGGTACAGCAAGTTCGACCTTACGCCGATTCTCCAGCGCAAGAAGCTGCCCATCGTGGAGTTCGGCCCCGACGGCGACATCAAGCTCATCAACCAGGCGGCGGGCCGGCTGCTGGGCATTGACCCTTCCCGGACCCGGCACACGTCCTTCTTCGACCTGCTCTACTTCAGCAGCCCCGACGAGTTCCAGTACTTCCGCGAACGCATCGAGCAGCCCGAACTGATCCAGCTCAAGCTCCAGTTCCGCACCATTGAGAATACGAACCTGCGCTTCAACGCGTACCTGGCGCCGCACTTTACCGGGGAAGACGACGTGTACTACCTGGTGATGATGATCATGAACGTGGAAGACATTGCGGCCGAACCCGGCCGGGCACTCCCGCCGAAATAGGCCGGTGCGCAGATGGACAGATTTGCAACTGGGCAGTTTCTCCCGTCTGCGCACCGGCGCGTTTGCACCTCACTCAATTTTTCCATCTTCTCATGTCCGGCATTTCCGATGAAGAACTGACCTCGATTACCCGGGCCATCCACAGCCGGTACGGCATTGACTTTGCCCACTACGAACCCGTGTCCTTCAAGCGGCGGGTGGCCCGCGTCATTGCCCGCCACGGCCTCGAAAACTCCCTCGGGCTCTGGCGGAAGATGCTCTCCGACGGCCAGTTCATCTATACCTTCATTGACGAAATCACCGTGGGGCTCACCGAGATGTTCCGCAACGCCGAGTTCTGGCTGCGGATGCGGAGCGACGTGCTTCCTCAGTTCTACCCCAAAAGCCGCCTCAAGATCTGGCACGCGGGCTGCTCGACGGGCGAAGAAGTGTACTCGATGGCCATCCTGCTGCTCGAAGAAGACCTGATCCACAAGGCCCGCGTCACGGCCACCGACCTCAACACCCAGGCCATTGCCCAGGCGGCGGCCGGCGCTTTCTCGGGCGCGTACCTGTCGGCCTACCAGAAAAACTACGCCGCGGCCGGCGGCAAACGCACCCTTAACTGCTACTACTCGCCCGACGGCGACACGATCCGCTTCAACAAGATCAACCGCCAGCCGTTCACGTTCTACCAGCACAACCTGGTGAAAGACCCGATGGCCGAGGAGTTCGACATCATCTTCTGCCGCAACGTGATGATCTACTTCGACGACGTGCTGAAGCTGAACGTGCTGCGGCTCTTCCACGGGTGCCTGGCTCCGGGCGGCTTTTTCGTGATCGGCTACTACGACGCCATGCCCGACGGCTACGGGCAATTTTTCGAACTCTACGATCCCAACACCAAAACCTACCGCCGCGTGCCGTAGGGCCGCCCGCCGCCCGGGGGACTGATTGCCCTCCTTTTGCTACCTTTGCGGAAAAACCGGGAATTGCACAATTCCCGGCCTAGCTCCCCGAGAAGATGGTGTACGTCACGCGCAAAGAGCATTTCAACGCCGCGCACAAATTATACAACCCGGCCTGGTCGGCGGAAAAGAACGCGGAGGTGTTCGGCCCCTGCGCCAACGCCAACTGGCACGGCCATAACTTCGAATTGCTGGTCACGGTAAAAGGCAAGCCCGACCCGGGCACCGGCTTTGTGATTGACCTGAAAAAGCTCAGCAACCTGACCAAGGAACTGGTGGTGGACAAAGTGGACCACCGCAACCTCAACGAGGACGTGGATTTCATGGCCGGCAAAATGGCGAGCTGCGAAGTGCTCGTCGTCGAAATCTGGAACATCCTGGCCCCGGCCATCCGCGCGGCCGCCCCCAATGCCCGCCTCCACAAGCTCCAACTCTTCGAAACCCCCCGCAACTTCGTGGAATACTACGGGGAGGAATAAATTTACCACGGAGACACGGAGGGCACGGAGAAAAGGAAGTTTGAGCGTTAGAACTTAACCGCAAAGATCGCAATGGAGACGCCAGGACCGCAAAGGGAACGCGTATTGCTTTGCGCCCTTTGCGCCTCCATTGCGACCCTTGCGGTTAAGTTCCTTCAGTCTCCTTTCCTCCGGTCTCCTGTCTCTCTTTTTCTCCGTGTAACTCCGTGCCCTCCGTGTCTCCGTGGTTACCCTTTCCTCCCTTGTCAGTACACCTACTCCCTAACTCTCTAATTCTCAAAATCCCATGAAGTACTACCTCATTGCCGGGGAACGGTCCGGCGACCTGCACGCGGCCAACCTCATCAAGGCGCTCAAGCGGGAAGACCCGGGGGCGACGTTCCGGGCGTGGGGCGGCGACCTCATGGAGCAGGCCGGGGCCGACCTCGTGCGCCACTACCGCGAACTGGCCTTCATGGGCTTCTGGGAAGTGTTCAAGAACCTGCGTACCCTCAGCCGCTTCATTGACCAGTGCCAGGCCGACCTGCTGGCCCACCGGCCCGACGTGGTGATCCTGGTGGATTACGCGGGCTTCAACATGCGCATTGCCAAGTTCGCCAAAGCCCGCGGCATCCGGGTGTTCTACTACATTTCCCCCAAGGTGTGGGCCTGGAACCAGAAGCGGGCCTACAAGATCAAGGCGCTGGTGGACCGGATGTTCGTGATCTTCCCCTTCGAGCAGGACTTTTACCGGCAGTACGACTACCCGGTGGACTACGTGGGCAACCCTCTCCTCGACGAGATCGGGGCGTTTTCCCCCGACCCCGCCTTCCGGCAAGCGCACCAACTGGACGACCGGCCGGTCATTGCCCTGCTCCCCGGCAGCCGCCGGCAGGAAGTGGAGAAAATGCTCGACATCATGCTCAGCGTCAAGCCCCACTTTCCGGGGTACCAGTACGTGGTGGCGGCCGTCACCAACCTCCCGGCCTCGTTTTACG
>CADCTQ010000030.1 GCA_902805615.1 uncultured Cytophagales bacterium | reverse complement strand
TCACCCTCGCCGCGGAAGGCCGCCTGGGTGAGTCGTTCCTGGAACAGTGTACGCTGGCCGGCTGGGAGAGCCAGTCCAGGGAGCAGCGGGAGGCTGCCTTCATTGTGATCCTGGCCGGGGAGATGGCCGAAAGGAAAGCAGCCGGCAGGCGCCGCCGGAGAATGGGTTTCGAGGCAGCCTGGGTAATGCACGTGCTGGGCACGCTGGAAGGTTCCGAAAGCATTGCCCGGGCCTATTACCGCTACCTGTCCCTGAAAACGCAAGCCCTGCTCGACCACCCGTACGTGTGGGAAACGGCGGGGAAAATTGCCGGCCGCCTGCTCGAAACGCCCACCCTGGACTTTCTCCAACTCAAGTGCATCTGGCACAAGGCCGACCCCGAAACCGGGAAATACCTGGCCGGTGAATCAGCCAACCTTTCCAGCCGGGCCCGGTTATTGGTATAATTGCGGCACGACCATCCCTTACGCATTCCTTTGCCATTGACGACTTTCTTGCTGTTCATCCTCTGGGGCCTGCGGTGCCCGGCCGGCCCGGCGCCGTGCGGCGAAGAATACTTCATTGCCCACCCCCAACGCAGCATTCAACTGGCGCGCATCGGGCCGGGGAATCGGCTGGTCTTTGAATACGGGTGCCAGACGGAGGATTTTCGGAAGACCATTGCCCGGGACGTCGGGGTGCGGCACACCCTGGTGTTCGAGGTGGACCCCGAAAGCCACGCCTTTTTCCTCGAAGACGAGGCGTTGTCGCAAGCCAAAGCATACGTGTCACGCCACTGCCGCTGCCGGCCCTTTGCCTACGACCACCTGGAGGGAACCATTGAAGGCCACCGCACGGCCGCCGGCCAGTGGGAAGTCACCCTCCACGTTGCGGCTGTTGATGCGCAGGGAAAGGAAATCGTGAGGCTGGACAGTACGGGGTTGTACCGGTCGAAGTAAAAGGAACTTAACCACAAGGGGCGCAAAGAAGACGTAAAGACCGCAAGGCTTACGCGTTTTTCTTTGCGCCCTTTGCGTTTTTACGCTGCGATCTTTGGTTGGGTTTTTACTCGTCGCCCTGCACGAAGCGGATGTTCCGCCGGAGCCCTTCGAGCTTGGTGCGCTTCACGGCCGAGTTCTTGAATACACGGTTGAACACCTCGGCCGTAATCTCCTCCCAGTCAGCCTTTTTCATTTCCGTCAAGCCGGTGCCGGGGTTGAACTGCGGTTCCTGGTGCGGCTTGGAAAAGCGGTTCCAGGGACACACGTCCTGGCAGATGTCGCAGCCGAAGATCCAGTTGTCGAACTTGCCCTTTACCTCAGCGGGAATCTGCTCCTTGAGTTCGATGGTGAAGTAGGAGATGCACTTGCTGCCGTCCACCACGTAGGGTTCGGTGATGGCGCCGGTGGGGCAGGCGTCGAGGCAGCGGGTGCAGGTGCCGCAGTAGTCCTTCACCGGGCCGTCGTAGTCCAGTTCCAGGTCCACGATCAGTTCGGCGATGAAGAAGAAGCTGCCCGTCTCCCGGTTGATGAGGTTGCTGTGTTTGCCCACCCAGCCCAGGCCGCCCTTTTTGGCCCACGCCTTGTCCAGCACCGGCGCCGAGTCCACGAAAGCCCGGCCGTTCACCTCGCCGATCTCCTCGCCGATGAACCCGAGCAGTTCCTTCAGCTTGTCCTTGATAACAAAATGGTAGTCGGTGCCGTAGGCGTACTTGGAAATCTTGTACCCGCCGGGTTCGGTTTCGATCTCCTTTTCGGGGTAGTAGTTGAGCAGCAGCGAGATCACCGATTTGGCCCCGTCCACCAGTCGCCGCGGGTCGAGGCGCTTGTCGAAGTGGTTGGCCATGTAGGCCATCTGCCCGTGCATGCCTTGGTTGAGCCACGTTTCGAGCCGCGGCGCTTCTTCTTCGAGGAATTCCGCCCGGGACACGCCGCAGTAGCCGAAGCCCAGTTCGCGGGCTTTTTGCTTGATGAGGTGGGTGTAGTGGCTTTTGGCGCTGGGCAGCATCGGGTACGGGGACGAAAGTTCGGTCAGTAAGGTAATGCAGAAGGGGCGGGGTTGGTTCCCGATGCTCGATGTTCGATGCTCGATGCTCGATGCTCGATGTTCGATGCTCGATGTTCGATGCTCGATGTTCGATGCTCGATGCTCGATGTTCGATGCTCGATGTTCGATGCTCGGAGCAACCGGGCGAACATCGGACATCGAGCATCGAAAGATACGGCAGGGTCCCCCGACTCAAATCTAACCTCTCAAATCTCATCCTATGAAGGCAGTGGTGATTACGGCGCCCGGAGCGCCGGGCGTGTTGCAAGTGCAGGAAAGGCCCGTGCCGGAAGTGGGACCGGGGCAGGTGCTCATCCGGGTAGGGGCGGCGGGCGTCAACCGGCCCGACGTGGCCCAACGGAAGGGCAAGTACCCGCCGCCGCCCGGCGTGCCGGCCGACATTCCCGGCCTGGAAGTGGCGGGCGTCGTGGAAGCCTGCGGGGAAGGAACGGTCCGGTGGCGGCCCGGCGACCGGGTGTGCGCCCTGCTGGGTGGCGGCGGCTACGCCGAATACGCCGTGGCCGACGAAGGGCATTGCCTGCCCGTGCCGGAAGGGTGGTCATTGGAAGAAGCCGCTTCCCTGCCCGAAACGGTGTTTACCGTCTGGCACAACGTATTCCAGCGGGGCGGGCTCAAACCGAACGAAGATTTCCTGGTGCACGGCGGCAGCAGTGGCATCGGCATTACGGCCATTCAACTCGCCGTGGCCTGGGGCGCCCGGGTGTTTGCCACGGCCGGCACGGAGGATAAATGCCTTGCCTGTGAAGCACTTGGCGCCAACAAGTGTATCAATTACAGACTATTCGATTTCGAAGAATCGCTCAGCAAGGTGGGCCTCGACGTGATCCTCGACATGGTGGGCGGCGACTACATTCCCAAGAACATCCGCCTCTTGCGCATGGACGGACGGCTGGTGTTCATCAACGCCATGCACGGCGGCCGGGGCGAGTTCGACGCCCTCGACCTCATGCGGCGGCGCCTCACGCTGACGGGCAGCACCCTGCGCCCCCGCAGCGCCGCGTTCAAGGCAGCCCTGGCCGCCGACGTGGAGCAGCACGTGTGGCCCCTCATCGCGGCGGGCAAGTTCAAGCCGGTCCTCTACCGGGTGTTTGGCCTTGCCGATGCCGCCGCCGCCCACGCCGTCATGGAAAGCAGCGAACACACCGGGAAGCTGGTGCTGAAGGTGGAATAGCTTTTCATTCACGGAGCGGCGTCAGCGCCTGCGTGTTGCGGATGAGTACCACGTACTGGTACGCGGGGATGCCGGTGCCGGCGTCCGGGGCAGGGGAGAGGCTCTGGCCGGGGATGAGCACTTTCACCCGCGACAACCGCGGGGAACCCGGGTAGGGGGAGTTTTTGGCCACCAGGTTGAAAATCGTCACGGAGTGCGGGCGGGTAATGGCCCGTAAATCCCTGATGCCGTACACGAAAACCAGCGGACCGTCGCCGTTGGCCCAGGTCGTGTTGAAGTAGGGTTTTCCCTTGCCGATGGCCGCCGGCACCCTCTTGCCGGGCATCATGTTCTCGCCGTCCAGCACGTACGCGTTGAGCGACACCACCTTGCCCCGGAAGGGAGAGCCGCTACTTTGCAGGTGGGCGGCAAACGGCATCACCCGGCGGTCCCGCTGCATGGGAATTTGCAGGGTGTGGAAAAAGCCCCACAGGCCGTACATCTTTTCGTGTTCGAGCGACAAGGCGCGGGAAAGGGTTTTGAGGTTCAGGTACATCACGCTGTCGCGGGGGGTGGCCGGAGCCAGGTAAACCAGGTTCCGGAGGGTATGAGTCAGGGAGAAGCGGTGGGAATCTGTGCCAGTTTGGTACACTGAATCCGCGGCCAGCCGCTTCAGCAAGGCACCCGCCGCCGCACTCAGTCCGGGCAAGTCCGGGTCGGCGGCCGCGGTGAGCCCGGCCAGCGAATCCACACCGGCGGCGAGGCTTTCATGCCACCCGGCCGTTGACCGCAGCTCCCGCAGGTACCGACCCGTCACGGCGGCTTCCTGGATGCGGTCCACGCCGAAGAACCTGATCCGCCGGGCGGCCGGCAGGGACTGGTTCAGCGTCCGGATCTTTTTGATCTTTTCGTAAAACTGCCCGTTGCCCCACTGGGCATTGGCCCGTACCCAGGTGCCAAACACGTACCGCAGCAACGATTCGTTCCCCGTGCGCAGGTACTCGTTGAGAAAATGGGCCTGGCTGTAATCCACCTCCGCCAGGTAGTGCGTGACGCCGGCTTTTTCGTTCAGGTGTTTGAGCAACTGATAATCCAGTTCCTGCGGGGCGGCAAAGCCGTGGGCCTCGCCCAGGAGGAATAGCTGGTTCCGGTAAAATGCCGGTTCGAAGGCCAGGGAGGAACCGGCCTCGCCGGGCCGCACTGCGATCAGGTGCTTGCGCAGGTAAGCCTGGTGCGGCAGGCTTTCGCCGCCCAGCGCCAGCAGGCCGTAGAGCAGGTAGGCAACCGTGCCAACCCCCAGCAGGGTGACCGGGATCAGCACGAGGGCCAGCAGGAATCTTTTAACGATCTTTTTCATGGAAAGGCGGGTTGAAACGACTTTCCAAAGGTAGGAGCCCATACCATCGGCCGCCCGGAAGAGGGACAGTTGACCCGGAAATGGGGCGGTTGGCAACGGCCGGGGGTGAATGGCCTACCCCTTGGGGTGATTGGCCGGGGAAAAATGCGCTTTGATGGCCGCGGCGTACGCCCGGGCCACGGGAACGGCCAGTTCAGGGGACGCAACATGCAGTTGATACCCCTGGGCATTGCCGGTTACGTGCCGGACGCGGTCCAGGTTGACCACGTACGACCGGTGGCAGCGGATCACGCGGGGCAGGCCGATCTGGCTTTCGAGCCGGCCCAGGCTGCTGCGCAACAGGGTTTTGTGGAGGGTTTCGCCGGCCAGGTAAAATACCGTGCAGTAGTTGTCACCCGCTTCGAGGAAGAGCAGGTCGGCCGCCGGCAAGGCTAGTTTGTCTTTCCCGTTGTCGGCCACCAGCACCAGCGTCGGCGCGGTTTCCCCGGCCGGCGGGGGCGGGACGGGAGCCACCGGTCCCGGCGACTGGTATTTGCGCAGCAGGTGGAGGTAGTTGAACAGCACCAGCAGGAGGGCCGGCAGCAGCCCCACCAGGAACACGACTGCCGTCATGTAGGCAACCTGCGGGAACGAAAACGGCATGGCTCCCACCAGCCAGCCGTACGCCGTGCTGAGGAATCCCCCGAGGAAGACCGGCAGCAGGTTCCACCCCACCTCTTTCCCGACGGTCCACCGCGCCTCGGTAAAAAGGGCGGGCAGCCACCGGGGGAATGCGTAAAAGTTGAGAAAGGTGGTAAGGGCGGCCACCAACCCGTAGCCCGACAGGATGAGCACTTTGTACGGATGCGACCAGTTGTAGGAGCCGAACGGCTGGAACACCACCAGCACGAACGTGACGAACAGCCCCACCAGCAGCGCCTGGTACACCGCCCTGACCAGGCTCCCGTCGCCGG
>CADCTQ010000029.1:6730-21738 GCA_902805615.1 uncultured Cytophagales bacterium | reverse complement strand
GGGCCGCCAGGTTGTTGCGCAGGTCGGGCAACTGCCGGGCAAGGAGCAACCCGTTTTGGACTTGCCCGAAAAACGCCTCGATCTGCCGGGCCTTCTGGTCGGCAACCATCGCCAGGTTTTCCTGCGTCTTCTCGGCCACGGTCCGTTTGCCCAGGTCAGAGGCCACAAATCCGACGAGCAGCACCGAAAGGAGCACAATGCTGACGACCAAAAATGTAATTTTACCACCAATCGTAATTCTGTTCACCATAAGGTTAGCCGGTCAACACTCAGTATGCGAGTTGAATAGAGTAGATATTTTTAGGGTTCCGCGCTGTAATTCCTTATTCCTGCCAGGCGGGGATTTTTACTTCGGCCTGCCGGGAGAGGCGTTCTCCCAGCGTGCCGGCCAGGGCTTGCAGGTACTGTTCGTCGCTCCGGCTGAACGGCCGGAAGGAAGCAATTTCCAGTACGCCAACCACCTGATCGGTCAGTTGCACGGGTACAATTGCCAGGGCATTGGGGGAAGCACTGCCCAGCCCCGACAGCACCGTGATGTAGCCCTGCGGCACGTTGGTAATGTTGATGCTTTTGCCTTCCTTGGCGACCTGCCCGGCCAGCCCTTCCCCGAATTCGTACACCAGCGTCTGGCTTTCGGGCAGGCTGAGGGCGTAGCCGCTCACCAACCGGATCACCCGCTTTTCGTCGTGGGTGGTGGCCGCGTAGAGGGCTGCTTGCGAGGCTTCGAGTTCTTTGCAGGCCAGGCTCAGGACTTTCTCAAAAAATACTTCCGGCTTGGCGAAGGGCTGGCCCATGAGGGCTTCCACCGGTTGCAGGCGTACCTGCACGGCCTGCTCCTCATCGGTGAGTTCCTGCTGCTGCCCGGCATTGTTTCTTAATTCCGGCTTGGCGCCGCTTCCCGTCGTGGTGTCGGCTACCCGCTGCCGGTAGACGAGCAGCAGGACCGCCACCAGTCCCGCGGCGATTTCAAGTCCGGTAAGGACCGCCGTGGGCAGCACCGCCTGCCGGACGAGGTTGGCCTGCCGGGGGTCGGAAACGTTCAGCCCGGCCAGAATGCGGTCGGGGGTAGTATATTGGAAATAGGCGACTACGACCATTCCGACGATAAACAGAACGATACTGGCAACGCTTATTCGCTCGTACAATGACTTCATAAGATGTTCACTCCGTTAGACCTTGTATTTTTTATGCAATTCCAGTAGCAGTTCCAGGATCTGCTGGCCCGTAAGCACGTAATCAATGTGCGTTACTTTCAGCGCCGCGGCGGGCATGGTGTCAATCATGCATTCGGTCGGTTCCTGCACGATGGTCAGGCCGCCCCGGTCCTTGATCCGCTTCATGCCCAACGCCCCGTCGCGGTTGGCTCCCGACAGCAGGATGCCGATGAGCTTGTTTTTGTACACGTACGAGGCCGTTTCCAGCGTAATGTCAATGGAGGGCCGCGAGTTGTTCACCATTTCCTCGGTGGAGAGGGAGAACGCGTTGCCCAGTTCCAGGCACAGGTGGTAGTTGGACGGGGCCAGGTAAATCTTTCCCTTCTTGACCGGGTCTTTGTCGTTGGGCTCCTCAATGGCGGTATTGCTCTTGATGTTCAACGCCTCCACAAAGCCGTGCCTTACGTGCTTGAGCCGGTGCAGGCACATGATGATCGGGAGTTCGAAGTCCGGCGGCAGGCCGTTCAGGATCTTGTTGATCACCTGAAAGCTGCCGGCTGACCCTCCGATCACAACTGCCTTATATTGGTTATCTAAGTTGTACTTACTCATTCCAATAGCTGCCTTGCGTTTAAAGGAGCGGCTTCAAGCATTAGTCCTTAACCTTTTTATAAATCTTTTCCTCGTTGTTCACCACGATGAACTTGTTGGCGATTTCGCACCAGATGAGCGATTCCTTGGAGCCGACGATGAGGTAGCCGTACTTGAACAAGCTTTCGTGGAACAGCTTCAGCACCTGGTTTTGCAGGGTCTGGTTGAAGTAGATCATCACGTTGCGGCACAGGATGAGGTCGAACTTGGAGAAGGCCGAGCCATTCACCAGGTTGTGCTCCCGGAAGGAGACCTGCTCGATGAGCGACTTGTCCATGAGGGCCTTGCCCTGTTCTTCGCGGTAGTATTTTTCGAGGGAATGCTGCCCCTGGAAGCGGATGTAGTTCTTCTGGTTCAGCTCCATGTTCTTGATGGAGTACACGCCCGACTTGGCCCGGTGGATTACGTCGGGATCAAGGTCGGTAGCTACGATCTTGCATTTGTGCAGAATGTCCATCTCTTTGAGCATGATGGCCATGGAGAACACTTCTTCGCCGGAAGAGCAGCCCGCATGCCAGATGCTGATGTTTTGCGTATTGAGCAGGATGTTGGGCAGCACGTGGTCGCGGAGTTCGCGCCAGAAGGAAGGATCGCGGAACATCTCCGTCACGTTGACGGTCACTTCCGAGACCAGCTCCTTCACGAACCGCGGATCGTCCTGCAACCGCTTGATGAGCACGTCCACGCTCGAAAACTTATACAGTTCAAGTACCCGCTGAATCCGGCGCCGGAAAGAAGACATGGCGTAGTTGGAAAAGTCGTAGTTGTACTTCTCCTTCATGACCTCCGTCAACTTCCTGATATCGGCTATTTCAATTTCGTGCATAATAAAAGTGGGTAATTGATTGCCTGCTGAATACATACTTTATCGGGTGAGGCTACGCAGTAATACTTCTTGCTCTTGCCGCTAAACCATCGCTCTACAATCGCTTGGAAGGCGAAAATAATGTAATTACCATTCGTTCCGGGAGGCCCTCATAGCCGCCGGGAAGGGACAAATTGTAATTTATGTTAGTTATTTACGTGAATTACGCCGTTAAGCTGTTCTTTTGGGGCATATTACCAGCACGTAACGCCGGGAAGCTTCCGCGGAACCAGCAACGCCGGTCACCCGGTCCGGAAATTCGTCCCCGGCCGTCTATGAACCACCTGGCGGCGGGCAAAAGCCCATTTGCCGGATCACCGGCTGCGGGTGACGGGGCTACCGGCACGTACGGCCCGGGCAGGTAACCGGGCCGACCCCGGGAGGGCCGGCCGGAAACGGACCCTAAACCACGCAAACTCCTTCTATTTAAACGCTTTACCCGTTCCTATTGGCTGCGTAATGTAAACCGGAAAATCGTCATCATTCCCGCCCGGAATGCCCGGTGCGCGGGCCTTTGGGGAGTGGATGGGCTGCCTGAGGGGACAAGGGCCGCCGGGGACCGGGTCACTTGTGCGGGATAAGGCGTAAATTGCTTTCATGTGCGGCATTCACCTCATTCTGGACAAGCAGTCGGCACCCCGGCCCGAAGCGGCAGGACGCATGGTGGCGGCTGCCGCCCACCGCGGACCCGATGCGCAAGGGTGCCGGATCGTGGGTGGTCCCGGCCAAGTGCTTTCCCTGGGACACAATCGCCTGAAAATTACCGACCTGCGCGATGCCGCCAACCAGCCCATGGTTACCCCCGGCGGCCGGTACTGGCTGCTCTTCAACGGTGCCATTTACAACTTCCGCTCCCTCCGCCGCCGCCTGCGGCTCGCCTACGACTTTCGCACCGGGTCGGATACGGAAGTGCTGCTGTACTGGCTGGCCGAAAACGGCCCGGAAGGACTCGCCGGGCTCGACGGCATGTACGCCCTGGCGTTCTACGACTGCCACACGGGGCACCTGCTGCTGGCCCGTGATCCGTGGGGAATGAAGCCGCTCTTTTACGCCGAAAACGACCAGTGCCTGGTGGTGTCTTCGGAAATCCGGGCCATCCTGGCGTCGGGCCTCGTACCGAAAGAACCGGAACTCGGCCAGGTAGCCCACTACCTCCGGTTTAAATTCGCGCAACGACCCGGCACGTTTTACCGCGGCATCTCTGAACTGGAACCGGGCGTGGCCTACGGGTCTTCCCCCAGTAAAAAACTGGCTCCCGCCGGCACGCCCCCGGAGCGGGAATTGTCGGAAACTACCCCGGCCGCAACGGCCCAAGCGGTGCTCCCCAAGCTTACGCAAGCCCTGACCGAAACGGTGGTGCGGCACCTGGAAGCGGACGTACCAGCCGGGCTGTTGCTGAGCGGCGGCGTGGATTCTACGTTGCTGCTGGCCCTGGCCCGGGAAGCGGGGGTGAAGGAACTGCCCGTATTTACGGTTGCCTACGGCGCCGAGGACGAACCCTACGCCACCCGCGACCACTACTTTGCCCGGCGGGCCGCCCGTCAGTACGGGGCCAGCTACCACGAAGTGCCCGTGGGCCGCGGGCTGCTCGAAAGCTTCTGGGAGTGGCTGCCCACGCTGGATCAGCCGGTGGGAGACGGGGCCGCCTGGCTTACCTGGCTGCTGGCCCAAACGGCCAAGAAACACGTAACCGTAGTGCTGTCGGGCGCCGGGGCCGACGAACTGTTCGGGGGGTACAACCGGCACTGGGCTTTCTACCAGTACCTCAAAAAATACGGGTGGCTGCAATACGCCGTCCCGATGCTGCGGCCGGTTGCCGCCGCCCTGCCCAACCACGGGGCCTGGCGCCACTGGCACAAACTGGGGACGCAACTGAGTACCCGGCCCGGGGAGACCTTCGTCAACTTTACGGCGCACCTGCCCGGCACGCTGCTCCGGCAAGAAGCGGTCGGGTACGGAATGAACGGTTTTCCGACAACCGGGACGTGGGGCAGTCAAATCCGCGGGATTGCCAAGGGCGACTTCGTGGAAGAAAACTTGCAGTACGCCCTCCGTCACGACCAGCGCCACTACCTGCCCGGCGACGTGCTGGCCGTCACCGACCGCATGACGATGCAGCACGGGCTGGAGGCACGCCTGCCGTACCTGGGCGGTCAGGTAACCGCATTGGCGCAGTCGCTGCCCGCGGCGTTCCGCCTCGGGGCCGGGCGCAAGTGGCTGCTCGGGGAGGTGCTGCGGCAACAGGGCGGTGCCCCGTACGTGCAGCGGCGGAAAGAGGGTTTCGGAATGCCGTTTGGGCACTGGCTGCGCACGCCAGCCGGAAAACCACTCGTGGAATTGCTTCGTAGTCAGGAAAGTGCCATCTTCGACGTACTTTTGCACAAAGGGGTAAACCAGATGCTCCGGGCCCACCTGTCGGGCAAGCGTGACTACAGTTCGGAACTGTGGACGCTGCTCGTGCTGGCCGGCTGGCTGGAGCAGGAATTCGGTAAAGGCAACCGGAAGACCAGCCAGTGCGCTGCTCCTCCATTGGTAACGGGATCATTCACCAGATGAAGATTATTTACATTCACCAGTATTTTAAAACGTACGCCGAAGGAGGTTCGTCCCGTTCCTACTACCTGGCGAAAGCGCTGGTACAAGCCGGGCACGAGGTCGAAATGATTACGGCTCACAACGCCAAAAAGTACCGCAAGGCGGAGATTGACGGCATTACCGTGCATTACCTGCCCGTATTCTACGACAATAAGTTCGGCTTCTGGCAACGCATATTCGCCTTCCTGGCTTTCATCGTGCGGGCCTACCGGCTGGCCGCGTCCATTCCCAACCCCAGCATCTGCTACGCCACCTCCACGCCGCTCACGATCGGGGCAATTGCGCTGGCCCTGCGGTGGCGCAAGCGGATTCCGTTCTACTTCGAAGTCCGCGACTTGTGGCCGCTGGCGCCGGTGCAGATGGGCGTCATCCGCAACTGGCTGCTGCAAAAGCTGTTGTTCGGGCTGGAACGGAAGATTTACCAGCGGGCCGAAAAAATCATTGCCCTCTCGCCGGGCATGGTGCCTTACATTGCCGAAAAGGTGGACCGGGGCAAGATCTACGTGATCAGCAACATGGCGGATTGCAGTTTCTTCCAGCACGAACCGAAGAACACTCGCGTGGCCGAGCAGTACGGGGTAGATGACAAGTTCGTGATCACCTACTGTGGCGCCATCGGTGAGGTGAACCGCCTCGACTACCTGCTCAACGCGGCCGGTTACTTCCAGGCGAACCGGTGCGAGGAGGTTCATTTTCTCATTGCCGGCAAGGGCAAAGAACTGGAGAAACTCCAGCGGCTGGCGGTGCAGTACAAGTTGCGGAACGTGACCTTCCTGGGTTGCCTCACCAAGTACAAGGTGCGCGAACTCATGAGCATCACCGACGCGGTGTACGTATCCTTCGCCCGCAAACCGGTGCTCCAGACGAGCAGCCCCAACAAGTTTTTCGACGGACTGGCGGCCGGGAAGCTGTGCATCGTGAACACCAAGGGCTGGATGAAGGACCTCATCGAGTCGGAAGGCTGCGGGGTGTACGCCGATCCGCTCCAGCCGCAGCGGTTGCTGGAAAAGGTGACGTTCTACCTGCGCAACCGGGCGGCCCTCAAACAGGCGCAGGCCAAGGCCCGCCAACTGGCCGAAAACCACTTTTCCCGCGAGTTGCTCACCCGCCGCTTCATCCGCATGTTCACTTCCGAACCTACCATCCAACGCCCCACCAAGGAGACGCAACCGGTTTCTGCGAATTAACGGAGACGGGAGGAGGGACCGGGAGGATAGGGTTTAAACCCTATCTTATGGATATTGCTGCGCTTTTGGGGCTGTACCACTTCCCTATAGTCTCAGTCCGAGCGGGTTATAGAACCTGATGCTACTATCCGCAGGATAGGGTTTAAACCCTATCCTGCGGATCCCTCCTCCGGTCTCCCTTCCTCCGGTCTCCTTTTTTAAATCCGTTGCACCAGTTCCTGCACTTTTCGCACCGGGCGGCCCAGCACGTGGTCAATGATGGCTTTGCCGTGGTCACGGCCGTTCTCGATGAAGATTTTTTCGGTGTGTACCCCCGCAATCACCGTTCCGGCCAGGTACAAGCCCTCTACGTTCGTTTCGAAAGTAAGCGGGTCAAAGGTGGGCACCATGTCCACGTCGCGCAGGTGCACGCCGGCCTCCAGCAGCAGGCGGGAATCGGGTACGTAGCCCGTCAGCAGCAGCACGAAGTCCGCGGGCAACTCCGATCTTTCTTCCGTCACCCGGTTGCGCAGGCTCACCTTGCCGGGCTCAATGGCCGTGATTTCGGTGTTGAACAAGGTTTTGATCCGGCCTTCCTTCACCCGGTTCTTTACGTCGGGAATGAGCCAGTACTTGCAGGACACTTTGAAATCCCCGGCCCGGTGCACGATGGTCACGTCCACGTCGTGGCGGTAGAGTTCGAGGGCCGCTTCAATGGCCGAGTTGGCCCCGCCCACGATGACTACCTTCGTAAACGAGTAGCGGTACGGTTCGTCGTAGTAGTGCGATACGTGCGGCAGGTTCTCGCCGGGCACGTGCAGCTGACGCGGAAAATCGAAGTAGCCCGTGGCAATCACCATGTGCCGGGCCCGGTACGCGTCGCCGGCCTCGGTGGTCACCCGGAAAATGCCGTCGTCTTCTTTGCGGATGCCCGCCACGGTGGCAAACAGCTTGATGTTGAGGTGGTAGAAGCCCGTCACTTTGCGGTAGTACTGCAATGCCTCGTCGCGGTTGGCCTTTACGTTGGATACGGGGAACGGAATGCCGCCGATCTCGATGTTTTCGGCCGTGGAAAAGAAACGCATCCGGCGCGGGTAGCGGCGAATGGATTCGGTGAGGCTGCCCTTTTCGAGTACCACGTGGCTGAGGTTGTTCTTGGCCGCTTCAATGGCGCAGGCCAGGCCGCAGGGGCCGCCGCCAACGACCAGTATGTCAAAGATTTGTTCCATCGGGTCTGTTTTTTCGGGGCAACCAACCGGGTTGCCCGGGCAATAGGGGGTTTCCTTTACAAATCATTTTCGGCCAAAAAAGTTTGTTTCTGCGCCGCCAGTCTTTTGCGCCACTGCAAATAGCCCATCACCGCCAAGATTAGGTACGTAAAGTACAGCGCTGCCGTCACGTAGCGTCCCCGGCCCAGGAATACCGGCACGTAAAAAATGTCCACGCCAATCCAGATGAGCCAGTTTTCGAGAATCTTCCGGGCCAGCAGGTACTGGGCGATCAGGCTGAACACGGTGAGGGTAGAATCAACAATGGGCTGCTGGGCGTCGGTCTGGGTGGAGAGCAGGTAAGACACGACGGCTGACAGCACGATGCCTACCACCGCCGACACCGCGGCCTGGCCCCGGCCGATCCGGCTGATTGCCAGGGTCTCCCGCCGGCCCCCGCCGTAGCGCCACTCGTACCAGCCGTAAAAGCCCACCGCAATGAAAAACCCCTGGAGCACCATGTCGGCGTAGAAAGTGTCTTCGTAAAAGATGAAAATGTAGCAAAAGGCGCTGATGATGCTGATGGGCCAGCCCCAGACGTTTTCGATGGCGTTGAGGTACACGCAGATGAAGCCGGTGAACGCGGCCAACAGTTCAAACCAGTTCTGCTGGCAGTACGCAACGACCGCCTGGAGCCAGGGGATGGATTCAATCATGGGGCCGGCGAAAAGGATAAGCGGAAATGGACGGCGTGAATCTACGGAAAAGTGACATTTGCCGCCTATATTTAGGGCCTTTCCATGGCTTTACGCAAACAATCATGCCCGAACTGTTCGAAGTGTTCGATGACCGGAACCAGCCGCTGGGCTACGTCAAGGAGCGGCACCTCGTGCACCGGGAGGGCGACTGGCACCGGACAGCCCAGGTGTACGTGCTCAACGCCCGGCGCGAACTGCTCTGCAACCTGCGCCACCCCGACAAAGACGTGTTTGCCTCACTGTGGGACGTGTGCATTGGCGGACACCTGGCGCCGGGCGAAACGTACCCGGAGGGCGCCGTCCGCGAAATGGGCGAGGAACTGGGCGTCGCGTTGGAGCCCGCCGACCTGCGGTTCGTGGCCCACGTGTCCATCAACGGCGGCGATGCCGTGAAGGGATTGTTTGACCGCGAACACGCCGGGGTGTTCGTGTGGCAGACGGACCGCCCCGCGGAGGGTTTCGAGTACCAGCGCGAAGAGATTACGCGCCTGGCCTTTTTTCCCCTGGCCGAAGTACGGCGCAACTTAAACGCCGAGCTTCCTGCGGTGCCGTTCATTCCCCTGCGGGAGACCTACCTGCGCATCCTGGAACTGGTGGAAAAGAAGATTGGTAACGAATAACCAGCAAAGAGCAAGCCCTTACTGCGCCGGCCCTTCGTCGTGGTGTTGTACGTCCCAGGTGTGATCGGCGAGGAGCGTGGCCTGGGCCACGAACCGCTTGAACGGCCGGGAGCGGCCCCACTCGGCGGGACCGATCATCGAAAGCATGTCCGTGCCGTCGTTGCGTTCGTAGAGGTAGTACGTGTTGCCGATGATCGGGTCGAAGTTCAGTTGGGTCTGGTAGATGCGTTCGGAGACTTCCACCCGCCGTTTGAGGGCGTTGGCCTGGTCCACCAGCGTCTGCATTTGCTGGTAAAGCTGGTCCATCTGGCGCTGCGTCTGCTGGCGCATGGCCGTCACAGCCCGGCCCTTGATCTTGCCGGTGTCCTCGGGCCGGATCACGGCGCTGCCGACCGTGTGGGCGTACGGCAGCAGGCCCGGGTTTTCGGCTACCTTGTCTTTGTCAATCGGATTTCTGTCTTCGTTCGTCATACGGGGAAATGGCGTTCCGGCAACGGGATGCAAGTTAAAGAATCTCCCCCTTAACGCCGGCCCGCGCCGGATTGTTCACGGCATGTACCATCTGCCCCATCTCAATACCAAATACCCGATACCCAGTACTCAGTCCCCGATACCTCATCCCCCATCCCCATGAAGATCGCCCTCGACTGGACGCCCAACCCGATGCATACCGGCCTGTTCGTAGCCAAGCACAAGGGCTGGCTGGACCTGGAATGCATTTCGCCCTCGGCCGACGGGTACGCGGTGATGCCCACCGAAAAGCTGCTGCGCGGAGACGTTGAACTGAGCATCGGCCCGCCGGAAGGGCTCGTTGAACACTACTGCACCACGGGGGCACCGCAATTGCTGGCCGTGGCGCCCATCCTGCGGGAAAACACGTCGGCGTTCGTGGCCGGGCCGGCGGCGGGCATCCGCACCGCGGCCGATTGGTCGGGCAAGCGGTACGCCACCCTGGAACTGCCCTTCGAAAAGGGGCTGCTCACTGCCGTGACGGAAGGGAGCGGCGAGAACGGACCGGAGGTGTTTGCCCCGGCCAAACTGGATACCTGGAAGATGCTGCTGGCCGGGGAAACGGACCTCACGTGGATCTTCCTGCCGGTGGAAGGCGCCGAGGCGGCTTACGAAGGGGTGCCGCTGGTCGTTTTCCGGCCCGAAGACTTCGGCATTCCGTACCCGCCCTGCCCGGTGATCAGCACGAGCCGCGCGGTTGCCGGTGCGGAACCCGGCGCAGTTGCCCACTTCCTGGCAGGGGCCGCCCGGGGGTACCGGTTCGCGGCGGATTACCCGGAAGAAGCAGCGCAGATTTTGGGCCGGTACGTCGAGGAATCCGTCCCGGCCCGGAAGCTGGCGTATATCCAAAGGGCGGTGAACCCGTATTATTCCCTGGCGGGCGGCCCATTGACGTATCCCCCGGAGGCGCTGGCGGCGTACGCGGGTTGGCTCCGGCAACGGGGCTTGCTGGAACGGCAACCCGACGCTGCCGCCATGATCTGGAAACCACTCTCCTGATGTACGACCTCGTATTTATCATCCCGGTACTGCTGCTCGGCATCGCCTTTTACCTCAACTACCTGGTGTACAAGATGGCGCTGAAGGTGTACCACAACGACCCCGAAAAGTCCGGCAAGATTCTCCGGTACGGCGGCGAACGGATGATGCGCGAGGATTTCGACGACCCTTTTTATCACAACAACCGCCGGGAAATCAACACCATGATCCAACTGCGCACCTACAGCCTCATCCTCATCCTGGGCAGCATCGTGCTGGTCATCGTGCTCAACTTCCAGCACTCAGCGCACAAAAGCCAGATGGAGTTTCCCAAAATCTTTCGCCAGGAAAGTTAGTCGTAAGTCGAATCGGAGAACAGTCGTAAGTCCAGCGTCGTAAGTCGTAAGTGGATCGGGGAGTAAACTTTTCCGCTTACGACTCACAACTCTTTTTTCAAGGAAGAAACTGTTGGTCCAGACGCAAAAGATTCCTTCCCGATCCCACTTACGACCTACGACGCTGGACTTACGACTACTTCTCTACCAAGGCTACGATCATGTCCATTACGTTGGTGAGGGTCGGGCCGGTAAACAGGTGCCCGCCGGCCCGTTGGAAGAAGTGGTACGCGTCGTGCGCGGCCAGGTAGTCCTCCGGGGTGATGCCCTGCGTTCTGGCCCGCGAGGCCGTGGCGCCGTCGGCAACGGCACCGGCGGCGTCCGTGGGACCGTCCGTGCCGTCGGTGCCCCCCGAAAGCACGGTGATGCCCGGTTCGTTTTCCAGCAAGAGGGCGGCGGCCAGGGCCAACTCCTGGTTGCGGCCCCCCAGGCCGCCGGCGCCGCCCAGGGTGACGGTCGTTTCGCCGCCCCACAGCAGGCAGGCCGGCTTGGGAACCGTAGCGTCCCCGGCCACCCGTTTGGCTTCCCGGACCACTTCACCGGCTACTTCCCGGGCTTCGCCGGCAATGCGGTCGGTGACGATCCGGGCGTGGAAGCCCAACTGCCGGGCTTCGGCAAGGGCCGCTTCCAGGGCAATGCGGTTGCTGCCGATCAGGTGGTTGGCCGTCCGGGCAAACGCCGCATCGGCCGCTTTGGGCGTTTCGGGAACTTCCCCGCGGGCTCCTTTTTCCAGGTATTCGAGCAGGGCGGCCGGGGCTTTTTCCGCCAGCCCGTACTTCCCCACGATGCGGAGGGCGTCGGCAAAGGTTGTGGGGTCGGCTACGGTGGGACCCGAGGCAATCACGTCGGGTGGGTCGCCGATCACGTCGGAGAGGAGGAGCGACACGATTTGGGCCGGGGAAGCAGCCCTTGCCAGCCCGCCGCCTTTAACTCCCGAAAGGTGTTTGCGCACGGTGTTCACCTCGGCGATGTCGGCGCCGGAGGCCAGCAGCAACCCGAAAAACGATTGCACCTCCGATAACGAACAACCCGGTGGGGCGTCTACCAGCAGGGCCGAGCCGCCGCCCGAAAGCAGGCAGATCACCAGGTCGCGTTCCCCGGCTTTTTCGAGCAGGGCCACCAGTTCGCGGGTGCCGGCCAGGCCGTTTTCGTCGGGCACCGGGTGGGCCGCCTCAACCGTGCGAATCCGCCGGAGGGGCGCCGTGTGGCCATACTTGACGATAATCATTCCGTCGGCAATGGCGTCACCTAGAATGCCTTCCAGCGCGGCGGCCATCGGGGCGGTGGCTTTGCCGGCGCCAACTACGTAGAGGTGCTCCACCCTTGACAGGTCAAAGGTTGATGCAGCAATCGTCAGGTGCTTGCCGTTGAGGCGGACGTTTTTTTCGATCAGCGGGGCGGGCTGCACGGCCGCTACGGCGGTGCGGAAGAGGGCTTCGGCAGTGCATAAAAAGGGCGCGGGAGCAGGCATAGCGGGGTTTCGGGGAATGAACGGGGTAAAATAACCAGGAAATTCGTTTGCCCGCCCGGAAATCTCTTTCTAGATTGATCATTCACCCCATCCGCCCTCCGCATGGACTTCATCCCGCCCGACCTGGCCCGGTACGCCGAGGACCACACCTCCCCCGAGCCGGAAACCCTCCGCCAACTGAACCGGGAGACGCACGCCAAGGTGCTGTCGCCGCGGATGCTGTCGGGGCACCTGCAAGGGCGGGTCCTGGCCCTGATCTCGCACCTGGTCAGGCCCCGGCGGGTGCTGGAGATCGGCACGTACACGGGCTACTCGGCGCTGTGCCTGGCCGAAGGGCTGGCCCCGGGCGGCAAGGTGATTACCCTCGACGTCAACGAGGAACTCGAACGCATGGTGCGGGGCTTCGTCGAAAAGGCCGGCATGACCGACCGGGTGGACTTCCGCATCGGCCGCGCCGCCGATCTTATCCCGCAACTCGACGAAACCTTCGACCTGGTGTTCATTGACGCCGACAAGGCCAACTACGGCTTGTACTACGACCTGGTGTTCGACAAGGTGCGGCCGGGCGGACTCATCGTGGCCGACAACGTGCTGTGGAGCGGCAAGGTGGTGCAGCCCGAGGCGGCCAAAAAGGACAAGGAACTGCTGGCCATCCTGGCCTTCAACGCCAGGATACAACAGGATGACCGCGTGGAAAACGTCCTGCTACCTTTACGCGACGGCCTGATGGTGGTACGCAAGAAATAGCAATGCAATCATGCACCTCAATACCAAAACCAAAGCGCAGCATACGTACGACGCCATTGTGGTCGGCTCGGGCATCAGCGGGGGCTGGGCCGCCAAGGAACTCTGCGAAAAAGGACTCAAGACGGTTCTGCTCGAACGGGGCCGCGACGTAGAACACGTTACGGGCTACCCCACCGCCACCAAAAATCCCTGGGAGTTTGCCCACCGCGGCCGTTTTACGCAGGAAGCCCGGGAAGAACGGCCGGTGCTGGCCCGCAACTACGGCGCCATTGAATTCAACGAAAGCTTCTGGGCAAAGGAAAAAGAATGCCCCTACGTGGAGGTCAAGCCCTTCGACTGGAAACGCGGCTACCACGTGGGCGGCCGTTCGCTGATGTGGGGCCGGCAGTCGTACCGCCTCAGCGACCTTGATTTCGAGGCCAACGCCAAAGAAGGCATCGCCGTGGACTGGCCCATCCGCTACAAGGATCTGGCTCCCTGGTACAGTTACGCGGAACGCTTCGCCGGCGTGTCGGGCAACCGCGACGGCCTCGACGTGCTGCCCGACGGGGAGTTTCTGCCCCCGATGGAAATGAACTGCCTCGAAAAGCACGTGGCCGAACGGATCAAGGCGCACTACCAGGGGAAGCGCCTGATGACCATCGGCCGCACGGCCAACCTGACGGTACCCAACGAAACGCATACGGCGCTAGGCCGGGCCGCCTGCCAGTACCGCGACCTGTGCAGCCGCGGCTGCCCGTACGGGGCGTACTTCAGCACGCAGTCGGCCACGCTGCCGGCGGCTGCCAGAACGGGCAACCTCACCCTGCGGCCTTTTTCCATCGTCAACGCGGTGATGTACGACGAAGCCAAGGGCCGGGCCACGGGCGTACGGGTCATTGACGCCGAAACCGGCGAATGGATTGAATTTTACGCCAAGGTGATCTTCCTGAACGCCTCCACGCTGGGCACGACTTTCATCCTGCTCAACTCAATTTCCAACCGCTTCCCGGAGGGCCTGGGCAACGACAGCGGACAGGTGGGCCGCAACCTGATGGACCACCAGTTTCGCATCGGCGCCTCGGGTTCGTTCGACGGCTTTGCCGACAAATACTACTACGGCCGCCGGGCCAACGGCATCTACGTGCCGCGTTTCCGCAACGTGGGCGCCGACAAGCGGGACTACCTGCGGGGCTTCGGCTACCAGGGCGGGGCGGGCCGCCAGAACTGGAGCCGGGGCGTGGCCGAACTGGGCGTCGGCGCCGACTTCAAAGAAGCAGTTTCGCAACCGGGCGGGTGGACGATGGGCATGACGGCCTTCGGGGAATGCCTGCCCTACGAAAGCAACCGCGTGACGCTTAACCACGACGTGAAGGACAAGTGGGGCCAGCCCGTGCTGGCAATGGACGCCGAATTTGGGGAGAACGAAAACAAGATGCGCGCCGACATGATGAACGACGCTGCCGAGATGCTCGAAGCGGCCGGCCTGCAACGCGTGAAAACGCACAACAACGGCAGCCTGCCCGGCTCGGCCATCCACGAAATGGGCACCGCCCGCATGGGCCGCGACCCCAGGACCTCCGTGCTCAACGCCTTTAACCAGGTGCACGCCGCGCCCAACGTGTTCATCACCGACGGCTCCTGCATGACCTCCTCGGCCTGCCAGAACCCGTCGCTGACTTACATGGCCCTCACCGCCCGCGCCTGCGACCACGCCGTCAGGGAGTTGAACCGGCTGAGCATTTAAGGGAGAGGGCTGGGGAATGGGTATTGAGGTAGTGGGGAATTAGGGTATTGGGAAGAACCACCCCCGGCCCCTCCTTGCAAAAGGCTACGATTAGGACACATTTTTGAAGTAGCGCGAAAAGCGGTCAGTGAGACACTGACCGCGGCAGCAAGAGACACTGACAA
>CADCTQ010000029.1:0-6720 GCA_902805615.1 uncultured Cytophagales bacterium | reverse complement strand
TCCGTCAGTGTACGCCTCCGTCAGTGTACGCCTCCGTCAGTGTACGCCTCCGTCAGTGTACGCCTCCGTCAGTGTACGCCTCCGTCAGTGTACGCCTCCGTCAGTGTACGCCTCCGTCAGTGTCTCACTGACGGCTCGGGATAGCCTTTTATGACCCTTCTGCAAAAGTGTCCTAATCGTAGCCTCCAGCAAGGAGGGGATCCGTACGGGTGCTTACCCGTTTCAACCAAGCGTATCGTGTATATACATCTCTCCCTGTTCTCTGTGCCCGCTGCGCCCTCTGTGGTTCAAACTTTTCCTTTGCGGTCTTTGCGCTACTTTGCGTGAAACGACGCGGGAATACGATTTGGCGAAAGGATGCGTTGATAAGGCATACCCAACGGCAGGCAGTCGGTGCGCAATTGCACAAAAGTTGCGCGAAAAGATTGAATATGTAGCCGTTGCACCGTTCTTTTGCAACCATAAACCACTCTTCCTACCCCATGAAGCATCGTCCGCTGGCTTTTGTGTTCTTTTTCATTGCCTTGCTCCCCCAATTTGCCACCGCCATCGAAGTGCCCCAAACGATGGAGTTTGCGGGAATGAAACTCAGAATCAAGGAAAGTGCCCGCCGGAAGATTGCCGAAAACGCCCAGAAGCTGCGCACGGGCGGCAAATTCTACCAGGTCAAACTCGACCGCGTCAACCTCTATTTTCCGGTCATTGAACGCGTGCTGGCCGAAGAAGGGCTGCCGGAGGAATTCAAGTACCTGGCCCTCCAGGAAAGCGACCTGATCTCCGACGCCGTGTCTACTTCCAACGCCGTGGGCTACTGGCAATTCAAGAAAGCCACCGCGCAGGAAATGGGCCTTACCGTGGACGGGAGCGTGGACGAACGCAAGCACATCGTGGCGGCGACCCGGGCGGCGGCCCGCTACCTCAAGAAGAACAACTTTTACCTCCAGAACTGGGTGTACGCCCTGCTGTCGTACAACACCGGCGTGGGCGGCTGCCGGGCCCTGGTGGGCGACAAGGACAAGGGCGTGGACCGCATGGACATTGACGACGACACCCACTGGTACATCCTCAAGTTCCTGGCCCACCGCGTGGCGTTTGAAGACCAGGTCGGGCAGAGTGCCCCGTCCCTGGCCCTGCTCGAATACCCCAATGCCGCCGGCAAAACCCTCCAGCAGGTTGCCCGCGAACTCGACCTCGACGAAGAACAACTGGCCGCCTACAACAAATGGCTCGATACCCGCCGGGTGCCCGAGGAGAAAAACTACACCGTGATCGTGCCGGCCCCGATGGACCGCGTAGACGTACTGGCCGCCCGGCTCAACGCCCCGGTGTCCGACCTGTCGAAGCCCTCCCGGCCGACGCCCACCCGCACCGAGCCCGTTGCTTCCGTGGATTTGTCGGAGCAGGGCCGGTTTCCGCAGTTGGAAAAGAAATCGGGACGGGGGGCTAAGTTCTACCGCGTCAACGGCAAGCCCGGCATCATGGCCGGACCGGGCGACAACAGCGCCGCCCTGGCCGAACAAGCCGACATTTCCCTGGCTAAGTTTCTTAAGTACAACGACCTGGAAGCCCGTACCCCGCTGGTGCCCGGGCAGGTGTACTACCTGAAGCGGAAACGGGGTAAAGCCAAAATCCACTTCCACGTGGCTACGGAAGGCGAGACGTACTGGTCGGTGTCGCAGAAGTACGGCGTGGCCCTGCCCGCCCTGCTGCGCAAAAACCGGCTGCGGCGCGCTGAGAAGCTGCGGCACGGGCAGGTGGTGTGGCTGCGTTACATCCGCCCGGCTTCCAAGCCGGTTGAGTACAAAAACATTCCCAAGCCCGAATCGGCCGTAGCCCGGAAAGAGACGCCGGCGCCGCCTTCCCGCCCCGCGACGAGAACGACGACCCGGAATGCGCCGGTCACGACAACCAAAGAGCCGGTTGCCGTGGCGCCCAGCAAACCGGCCCCCAGAACGACCACGACGACCCCGCCGTCCGAAGACCGCCGGCCGGTACCGGCCACCAATACCCCGGCCGCTGCCGGCAATGCCCCGTCCGTTCCTGCGGAACCGACGACTACGGAACCGTCCACCACGGAACTGGCAATTACCCAACCGGTCACTACGGAACCAGCCACTACGGAACCGGTCACTACGGAACCGGCCGTGACGGCTCCCGCAGAAAAAGCATCTACCCCGGACCCGGTAACCGCGGCTGCCGAACCCAAAGGGAACCCGCCGCCCAAAACCGATGCCGAGCCGCTCGTCTTCCTGAAAACGCACGAAGTAGCCCCCGGGCAGACCTTGTTCACCATTGCCAAGCTGTACGGCGTTTCGGTTGCCGACCTGCGCCGCTGGAACGGTATGGCGGATACGGATGGCCTGAAGCCCGGCCAGAAACTGATCGTGGGCGAAGAGGCTGCCGGGGAGACCGGCACTGAACCGGCTGCAACGCCAACGGGTACCCCGGCCGCGACTGACTCCACCCCGGCGGAAACGTTTACCGAGCACACCGTGCAGACCGGCGATACGTTGTACAAAATTGCCCGGCAGTACGGCGTGACCGTGCAGCAAATTCTCGATTGGAACAACAAAACCGCCTCCGGCGTATCGGTTGGCGAGAAGCTGAAGATCAGGAAGTAAGGCCGGCCTTTTTGAAATGCTTCGTGAGGTTGTGTCGGATGAATCCTGAATTAGTTGTTTAACTAGCAGTAGATCAAATAATATTCCCGGATATGACACCGCAAGCGCAAAATCCTGATAAAGGAAGCAAAGTTAAATGTGCGGATAACGCAGTTGGCAAGCAGACAGAGCCGATTAAGTTACATCTTATAACGGATGAAGAGTTAGAAAAAAGGCGCTGTAAAGCGTATAAGTACTTGGTTTAATGTTTGATAAGGGATACAGTTTTGTAAAATTCAATTGCAAAGGAACGAAGGTGCTCTTATAAATGAGCACCTTTTTGCTTTTAACAATAAAAGTGGCAGAAGGTATATTGTGCAGGTTGACGAGTTCAGGTATAACTTCTACGCAATCAAATTTTATCCTAAGGAGTTGAGACACTCTCCAAAGAGATTTAGCGCACACACCGGCGATTTTGATGCGACCAGAATCATACGCACTTGCATTGACATAATGGTTAGCCTGTATAAAAAGGACCCTTTGGCCAGCTTCGGATTCGTAGGGTCC
Organism: uncultured Cytophagales bacterium; assembly: GCA_902805615.1. Classification (GTDB taxonomy): domain Bacteria; phylum Bacteroidota; class Bacteroidia; order Cytophagales; family 172606-1; genus CADCTQ01. The sequence continues at coordinate 3,553 of CADCTQ010000029.1, read as the reverse complement.
GCATCTGAAGGCGAACCGGCAGCGGTAACTACCCGATTTAGAATTTATGCCTTTGTTATGGCCGGTTTCTTTCCTGGAAACAAGTTTCTACACGCAGAACACCCGGCGAAAAGCATTTATGTCATATTTAACCGCAACAATAGAGAACTGGAATTGATCCAAAAGATTGAGGCCATGGCAAACCTGATTTACGACGAAGACCCTCCAATTCAGTTTACTGCAAGCACAGGTTAGGATGTGTCCGATGAAACAATTGAAGGTTTACGAAGAAACAAGCTTCGTGATTCTTTGCGGCTTGGTGCCTTCGTGGCGACTATTTCTTGCAGGGCAGGTGCTTCTGTTACTCAGACTGCTCAGTATCAGTTATTGCGCGGTCATTCTGCCGGACCGCTTCCCACAACTCCCGCCAGGAACGCAGCAGCAACGCTTCGATTTGCCGCCAGTCTTCCGTTCGCAGTCCGCCATTGGCGGCTTTGGTGTCCCGGATGTGCATGGCGGCGGCCCGGTAGCGGGCATGGCGCAGCATCGTTTCGGCGGGTTGGTGGTAGATGGCGGCGGCCGTGTTGGCCAAAGCCCGTTCGAGGTCGCCGGGCCGGTGGTGCTCCCGCTGCCGGTGAATGATCCACCATTCCAGTTCGAGCCGGGCCGCCCGGTCCGCGTCAATGGCTTCGCGGCTCATGCGGTTGATCTGGGCGTAGAGCCGGGTGAGGGGCGGCAGGGCCTCTTCGTACTCGGCGCGGTTGCGGCCGTCTTTGAACACGAAGGCGGCCCGGGCGGCATAGTAGGCAATCAGGTGCGACCGCAGGAAGGGCGCCCCGTACTGCTCGCGGAGGAGCCGGGCCAGTTGCCCGAAGAGTGTGACGGGCTTCCGGTCGTAGTACGTCTTCCACATGAGGGCGTCCATGCGGGCAATTTCCTGGTAGTCAAACGAGCGGATGTCGGAACGCACCGGCCAGCCGAGGTCGGCCACCACCCAGGCCAGCAGCAGGAGCAACCCCATCCGTAACCCCCGGCGACGGAACCGGCGTCGGCTCAGGCGTAGCTTGTCGTCAGGCGGTGGGGTGGAATGGGCAGTTTGCATGGGACATGGTAAGCGGACGGAGGCGCCGTTTGCGGGAAGATAGGGGAGGAGGGCCTACTGCAAATGCCCGGCCGAGAAGCCGTTGGGCAGCAGCGCCGCCGCCGACGGGAAGACCGTCACCTGGTCATTTTCGCCGTCCATGAGCACCCGCATGGGGGAACCTTGTTTCTGTTCGTACTCCAGCAGCACCTGGCGGCAACCCCCGCAGGGCGAAATGGGTACGAATTGGCGGGACTCCGCCGGGCAGGCCACAATGGCAATGGTGTCAATGCGTTTGCCCGGGTGCTGCACGGCCGCCGTGAACACGGCCGTCCGTTCGGCGCACAGCCCGGAGGGAAACGCGGCATTTTCCTGGTTGCTGCCCCAAACAATAGTGCCGTCTTCCAGGCGCAGGGCGGCGCCCACGCAGAAGTTGGAGTAGGGCGAATACGAAGTCCGCGTGGCTTCCCGGGCCTCCCGGAACAGGGTTTGGTCGGCGTCGCTCAGCTCGGGGCGGGAGTATATTTCCACAAAAATTTGCAAATCAACTTTCCGCATACGGGTATTTTATTTTAGGCATAGTATCTTTGGCGGCAGAAGAAAAGGGGGGCGTGAAAGTAAGATAAAAAGGGTTCCCGTCAAAAATAATGCCCCGCAAATAGGCAGAGTAACCGTATTTTAGGCTACTTTTCGGGCGCATTGCCCCGGTTGTGCGCAAAAACCGTGCGCACACAAGCCTTGCCGTGGGTTGTTCGTTATAGTGATTAGTAGTTTTAAAGTACCCATTGTATGATGTCCTCGTCCACCGATTCCGCGTCGGTTCCCAAGAAAATCCTGATTTTAGGCGCCGGCCGTTCGTCCACGTACCTGATTGATTACCTGGCCCGGAAGGCCCTCGAATTCGGGTGGCAGATCACCGTAGGCGACATGGCGCTGGAGCCGGCCCAAAAGAAGACGGAAGTATACCCGCACGTGCAGGCCATCCTGTTCGACGTGTTCGACCAGAAGCAGCGCGAAAAGCAGATCAGCCAGGCCGACGTGGTCATTTCCATGCTGCCCACCGTGTACCACATTCACGTGGCCCGGGCCTGCATGCGCTTCAACAAACACCTGCTCACGGCTTCGTACGTTTCCTCCGAAATCCGCGAACTCAACATCGAAGCCACCCACAAGAACCTGCTCATCCTCATGGAGATGGGCCTCGACCCCGGCATCGACCACATGTCAGCCATGCGGGTGATCAACCGGATCAAGAACCAGGGCGGCAAGGTGATTTCCTACAAATCCTACTGCGGCGGCCTGATGGAAACTCAGGCCGACGACAATCCCTGGAACTACAAGTTTACCTGGAACCCCCGCAACGTGGTGGTGGCCGGGCAGGGCATGGTCAAGTACATTGCCGGCGGCCAGTACAAGTACATTCCGGCCCACCAGGTGTTTGCCCGCGCCGAACAGATTGACGTGCAGGATTTCGGGCCGCTGGAAGCCTACGGCAACCGCGATTCGCTCAGCTACCGCGAGGCGTACGGCCTGGCCGACGTACAAACCATGCTGCGCGGCACGCTGCGGCCGCTGGGCTTCTGCCCGTCGTGGCAGGTACTCGTGCGGCTCGGCCTCACCGACTCGGTGCACCGCATCGAGAACACCGAAAACATGACCTACCGGGAGTGGGTAAAGACGTTCCTCGGCGAGTCGGACCTGCCCATCGAAAAGCAGATTGCCGACTACCTGGGCCTCGAAGAAACTTCCGAAGAGATGAAGCGCCTGGAGTGGCTGGGCATCCTGAGCGACGAAAAGATCACCCTGCCCAACGCCACCCCCGCTGAAATCCTGCAATTCGTGCTCGAACGCAAGTGGAAGCTCAAGCCCGATGAGAAAGACATCATCGTGATGCAGCACGAATTTACCTACGAACTGAACGGCGAAACCAAGCAACTCGTCACCTCCCTCATCGTGCGCGGCGAAGACAACATCCACACGGCCATGGCTAAAACGGTGGGCCTGCCCATTGCCGTGGCCGCTAAACTGCTGCTCGAAGGCAAGATCAAGGAACGGGGCGTGCAGATCCCGGTGCACGCCGACATCTACGAACCGGTGCTCGATGAACTCGAAAACCTGGGCATCACCTTCCGCGAATACGAAGTGGTCCGCCAACCGGCGTAAAATGGTTGTTCGTTGCTCGTTGTTCGATCAACAACGCATCCACCAGAGAAAAAGGAAAAGCCCGCATCATTCAATGCGGGCTTTTCTGTTTTTGCGAACAACCAACAACGGGCAACTACCCTTTCTGCTCTTCACCGGGTTCAGTTGTGGTGCTGGCTTCCGGAGCGGCCGGGGCGGTGTCGGTTGCTTCGCCTTCGGCCGGAGCCTGGAAGAACTCGGGCAGGTGGTTGACCAGGAGCGAATACCAGAGCACCAGCTTCTTCATGTCGGAGGGGTACACCCGGTCGCGGTCGTACTCGGGGAGAACTTCGGCCATGAAGTCGGCCAGGG
>CADCTQ010000028.1 GCA_902805615.1 uncultured Cytophagales bacterium | reverse complement strand
CGGCAGGGCGGCCCGGAAGCCATCCGGGCCGAAGACCAGGCGTTTTACCGCGACCTCTCGCCCGAGGAAAAAGCCCGCATCCACCGCTTTGCCGCCTCCTACCGCCGCGCCATGCTGAACAAGCAACTGCTGGTGCTCGGCCAGGACGACGCCTTTTACTACGAAAAGCTTGACTCCGACGGCAAACGGCTCCTCGACCGGGTGGTGGCCGCGCGGCTCGGCCAACTCGTCGAAAACGGCGATTCCACGACCCTTTCCGAAACGGCTTTTACCTACGAAAAACTCCCGGTTGCCACGGGAGCCCCCACCGAACGGGAACGGGTAGCCCGCACCGGCAACGCGCCCGAGCCGCCGCCGTCCGACGACCCGTACCGGTACGCCAGGCTGGACGCCGCCGAAAGGGACTGCCTGGCCCACGCCCGCGGCGACCGCACGGCAACGGGCAAAGGGACCGACGACCTTTCCGCGCCCGAAGACGACACGTTCCGCTACGAAAAGCTCTCGGATGCCGACAAGGACCGCATCAACCGCATGGCCGCCGCCCGCCGCGCCGCGCAACTGGCGGGGAGTGACGAAAAATTCACCGAAGAAGACCAGTTTTACTACGCCAGCCTCCCGGCCGAAGACCGCCGCCGCCTCGACCGCGTCATCGGCCACCGCATTGCCCAGGAGGCCCCCGGTCACGACGCTTCGGCGCTGACCGAGCCGGCGTACGTATTCGAAAAAATCCCCGGCCAGGCACCCCAGCGGGCCGGCACCGGCCGCCGGGGACGGGCCCTGGCCGCCCCCGACCCGCAGTGGGCCGAAGGGGACAGCTACCGCAAGAACCTGGCGTCCCTGAACACCTTCGAGATGGGGGCCTACCGGAGTTTTACCGTCAAAGGCCGCCTGATGAATGCGACGACCTGCGGGCCGGCGTCGGGCCTCGCCATCCCGCTGGTGAACCAGGGGGGCGAAGTGCTCAAGACCACCTGGACCAACCCCGACGGCACTTTTGCCTACGTCAACCTGTCGGTTCCCGAAAACTACCGGCTGCTCCTGCAAACGCCGCCCACCCGGGTAGACGAGCCGGCCGAATATTACGTGGAGGACCTGGAGGTGCTCGCTTACCACGAAGCCGGCGCCAGCGTGCAGTTCGAGCCGGTGTTTTTCGGCTTCAACGCCTGGGGCCTGGAAGAGACGTCCCGCAAAACCCTCGACGCCCTGGCGGCCTACTGCCGGCAGCACCCGGCGGTGCAGATCGAACTGAACGCCTTTACCGACCAGGTGGGCAACGATGCATACAACCGGGAACTGAGCCGCAAGCGCGGCGAGTCCGTGCAGCAGTACCTGGTGCAGCAAGGCGTACCGCCCGGCACGCTGGTGGTGAATGCCCGCGGCAAACGCCTGCCGGGCACCGTGGCCGGCAAAGGCAACGGCAACGCCTCCGACCGGCGCGTGGAACTGACCCTCAAAGGGGCTCCGGCCGGCCCACCCTCGGAGGCCGATGCGTTCGTGATCACGCCCCTCACCGACCTGCGGAGAATTGCCGAAAAGTTCGGCGTGCCGGCCGCGCAACTCCGCGAACTCAACGGCCTGACCGGCGACCGGGTAGAGCCGTTCCGGCCCCTGAAGATAACACCACGATGAACATGATTAAACCGATGAGATGGAGGATGTTTATTTGATCATTAAAGAGTCGTATACAATCAAATACGTGGTCTCCCATTCATTTGGGAATAAGGCGGTTGTAAGAAGCGGCGGGGTTACCCTACATGGGTAAGGGCGGGTCCGAAAACACCGGCCGCCGCACGGGAAAACGTAGTTACTTGAAACTTTGCGCAAAACGGTAATTCCCAGAGATACAGTGAAAAACAGACGATACATACGGGCCGTTGCCGGCTGCCTGCCGTCCCTGCGGAACGGGTGCCTCCGGGTGCTGGTTGCCCTGGCGTGGCTGGCGGGGCCCGGGCCGGCCGGCGCCCAGCACAACGAAGTCCGCTTCGACCACTTCTCGGTGGAGCAGGGCATCGGGCACAAAAACGCCTACTGCCTCATGCAGGACCGCCAGGGGTACGTATGGATCGGCACCAAAAACGGGCTGAGCTACTACAACGGGTACACATTCGAGTCGTTCCGGCACGACCCCGAAGACCCCCGCACCCTGTCGAGCAACCACGTGCAGGCCCTGTACGAAGACCGCGACGGCTTCATCTGGGTGGGCACGGCCGACGGCGGCCTCAACCGGCTCGACCGCAAGACCGGCGCCTGCACCGTCTACAAGTACGACCCCCGGAACCCCAACGGCATCGGCTCCAACAACGTGTGCGCCATTCACCAGGATGAGCACGGCAACCTGTGGGTGGGCACCTTCGGCGGCGGACTGAGCAAATTGAACCCGGGCACGGGCCAGTTCAAAACCTACTACCGCACCGAAGGGCTGCCGCAGGGCCTGAGCAGCAACAACGTCATCAGCCTGTACGAGGACCGGGCCGGCGCCCTGTGGCTGGGCACCTACGGCGGCGGGCTCTGCAAACTGCTGCCCGGCGAAGAAACGTTCACCGTGTTCGGGCACGACCCGCAACGCCCCGGCAGCATCGCCGGCAACGACGTGTACGCCGTGCACGAAGACCGCAACGGCTTCATCTGGGCGGGTACCAACGGCAGCGGGCTGTGCCGCCTCAACGTCAGCACGGGCCTCTTCAAAACCTTCCGCGCCGGGTCCGGCAAACCCGGGGGCCTCCCCAACGACTACGTACACGCCATCGAGGAAGACCAACTGGGCTACCTGTGGGTGGGCACCGTCAAAGAGGGCGGCCTGCACCGCTTCGACCCCGCCACCGAAACGTTCGGGTCGTACACGCACGACCGGCTCAGCCTGTCGAGCCTGAGCAACAACAACATCAACGCCATCCTGGCCGACCGGGCGGGCACCGTGTGGGTGGCGACCGAAGGCGGCGGGGTGGACAAGTTCGAGGCGCAGAGCCAGGTCTTCCGGCAGTTCATCAGCAACCGCGGGGACAAAAGCACTTTCGAGGCGGGTTCGGTCACGGCCCTGCTCGAAGACGCGACGGGCACCACCTGGATCGGCACCACCGAGGGGCTGTACGCCTACGACGACGCCACCGGCGCCTACACGTTGTACGACAAGCTGCCCGGCGACCGGCTCCTCAACCTCTCCAGCACCGTGAACGCCCTCTGCGAAGACAACGCGGGGCGCATCTGGGTGGGCACCGCCGACAACGGCCTGCTGGTGTACGACAAAAAGGCGCGCACCTTCCGCCGGTTCGCCAGTGATTCCTTCGCCAAGGACGGCCTCACCAGCGACGGCATCGAAGCCATTCACAAAGACCGCCGGGGCATCCTCTGGATCGGTACGTACGACGGCGGCCTGTGCCGCCTGGACCCGCAAACCGAAGTGTTCGCTTCCTTCTGGCACGACCCCAACAACCCCCGGTCCATCGCCAGCAACGCCCTCAAGGTGATTTTCGAAGACGCCGCCGGTTCCCTGTGGATCGGCACCAAGGAGGCCGGGCTTTCCCGCTTCGACCCGGGCACGCAGACGTTCACCAACTACCGCAAAGACGCCAAAGAGAGCGGTCTGACGAGCAACTCCATCACGGCGCTGGCCGAGGCCGACGGGGCCCTGTGGGTCGGCACGTTCGACGGGGGCATCTGCCGCCTCGACGCCGGCCAGAAGACCTTCACGCCCATCACCACCCTCGACGGCCTGCCCGAAGACAACATCTGCGGCATGGTGAAGGACCACAAGGGCAACCTCTGGATCAGCACGGTGTCGAAGGGCCTGGTGCGGTACTCGCCCAAGACGAAGCGGATGAAAAAGTTTACCGTCGCCGAGGGCCTCTACAGCAACGAGTTCCAGCAATCGGCCTACTTCCGCAGCAAGTCCGGCGCGTTGTTCTTCGGCGGCGCCAACCACTTCGTGTCGTTTGACCCGGCCAAGATCACCGACAGGGAGTACGCCGCCCCGGTGTACATCACGGGTTTTACGCTGATGGGCGAGAAACAGCCCCTCACGGGGTCGGAACTGGTGCTGAACCACGACCAGAACTTCCTCGAATTCGAGTTTGCCATGCTCAGCTTCCTCGACCCGGCCCGCAACCAGTACGCCTACATCCTGGAGGGCGTGGACAAGAACTGGAACTACATCGGCACCCGCCGCACGGCGTCGTACACCAACCTCGACCCCAGCGAATACGTGTTCCGGGTAAAGGCGGCCGACAAAAACGGCACCTGGAATGATAAGGGCGTGTCGGTGCGCATCGTCATCCGGCCGGCCTGGTACAGCACGTGGTGGGCCCGGACCCTGTTTGTGGTCCTGGTGGTTGGCTCGGGCGTGGCCTACTACAAGCATCGCATCCGTTCGGTGGAAAAGCAGAAGGAAGTGCTGGAGGCGCAGGTGATGGAACGCACGGCGCAGCTCCTCCAGAAAAACCAGGAGATCGAAGCCATCAACGACGCCCTCGAAAGCCGCGTGGAACAGCGGACGCTGGAACTCAAGCAGGCCAACGAGTCGCTGGTGGGGGCCAACCAGGAACTGGACATGTTCATCTACCGCGCTTCCCACGACATCAAAGGGCCGGTGGCTACGCTGGCCGGCCTCTGCAAGGTGGCGGCGCTGGACGTGACCGAGCCCAAGGCGCTGGAATACATCAACCTGCTGGACCGGACCTGCGAAAAAGCCAACCAGACATTGGTGCGCATCCTGGGCATCTACGAAATCCGCAACCTGGAGGCCGAGCCGCAGCCGGTGTCCCTCAATGACTTGATCCGGGAAATAGCCGGGGCGGCCAAGGCGGCGCCCGGCTACGAGAAAGTAAAGCTGCACCTGGAAAGCACCGCTGCCGTTACCCTCCTGGCCGACCCGGTGCTGGTGCGCACCATCCTGGTCAACCTCATTGACAACGCGTTCCGCTTCAGCAAGCGCAAGGAAAACTCCTACGTATCGGTGCGCCTCGCGCAGGGGCCCGGTGGCGAGGTGTGCATCCAGGTCCGCGACAACGGCATGGGCATCCTGCCCGACCTGCGGAGCAAGCTGTTCACGATGTTCTTCCGCGGGACCGTCAACGCGAGCGGCACGGGGTTGGGCCTGTACATTGCCAAGATCGCCGCCGAAAGGCTCAACGGCCGGATTGAACTCCAGCCCTACCGGCCCGAAGAAACGGTATTCGAAGCTTTCCTGCCGGCCAGCCTCTGCCTGCTGTCGGTCGCCAACGTCTCCGTGGCAGAAAATGCGGGGATGATTTAGAGGTTACTTGGTTTTGTCATGCCGGCCCCCATCGTGAGAACGGCGCAGTACCCATACGGCTGGGGGTAGTCTTCGTATGTGATTAGCGTATATGCGTATAACAGGATGGGTGGTAATGTGATGGGGCAATTGTGCTGGGTGGTAATGTGCTGGGTGGTTTGTAATGGGATGGTGAATGGTTGATGCTGCGTAAGTGGAGTTTGTTCTTTTTGGCATTGCCCCAAAAAGAACCAAAAAGGTCTAGGCCCAATGATGCTTCCCCCCGCCAG
>CADCTQ010000027.1 GCA_902805615.1 uncultured Cytophagales bacterium | reverse complement strand
CCCGGCCCCTCCGAGGCTAATCTTGTAGGGAAAGATTTTGCCAGATGAGGATAGCTTCTTTCATGTGGTGAAGTTTGACCAAGGCTTGAGCCAGTAGTTTTACCCCTGGCAGGGGCTGTTTGGTAGTAGGCTGAAAATTGACTAACCTGCCCAAGGCCACTACGGCTTGTTTGAGCGTAGTAAGCCCATTGTGGTCAGCGGGCTTATTGTCAGCAGACTTGTTGGCAGCGGGCTTACTGCTAACTTTGAGCGTGTGCGCTTTAAGTAGTTGTAGCTCAAGGGCGTCAAAGTGCTCCTGAGCTGGGCTTTGGCAGTCTTGGCGGGCCAGGTAGGTTAAGTAGAGCACCCGCCAGGCAACGATACTGTAGAAAGCAAAAGCATTGAAGAGCACCTCAATAGTTTCAAACTGAAGCCGCTCTACTTGCAAGCCCCCCGACTTGAGCACGTAGTGCAAGCGTTCAATGCGCCAGCGCAAGGCGTACCAGCCCACTACCCGCAAAGCATCACTGATGAACGCATCACTGGCTTGCTCGATAGGGCCTTGGGCTTGCTCGATAGGGCCTTGGGCTTGCTCGATAGGGCCTTGGGCTTGCTCGATAGGGCCTTGTCCTAAGGGATAACTCGTCAAGAGTAACCACTCGGCGGCTTGCTGCTCATCAAACACACAGCGGCCTTGCCCATCAATAGCCGCCACTTCCCGGGCTACAACCAGATACAAGTCCTTTACCGTATGCTTTCTGGCACTCAAGTCCTTGGGCGGCAAAACCGCTACGGCGCCCCCACTTACCTTGAGGGTGAGCGCGACGGGGCGGTTGTTGCGCTCGATGTGTACTTGCATCTCTCCTACCACGGGCAAGGCTTGGGCCGCTTGCTGGAGGGGCAAGACCACCCCACTAGCCACCACCTCTACTTTACGGGGCTGATGCACTCGTACCAGCAGGTCTACATTAGGGGCTCTTTTGGCCCTAAAGAAGTCAAACACATCGGCTTCCCGGTCCTGCACCAGCACCACCCGTTTATTGATGCCCGACAAGTGCTCGTTAACGGCCTGTAGCCCCAGGAGCCACTTGTCGGATTCGTTGTCCAAAGCATTGAGCCCGCCCCTGGTCCAGTTGCGTTGGTAGAGCAGCCCTAACGGCACGCCCTGCTCATCACAGGCCAGCACGTTGTGCTGAAGGGTGCCTTTGAGCTTGCCCTGCAAGGTGCCCACTCCCTGCAAAGCCTGGTGAGTGGTCAGATTATACAAGGTAGTATCCTGAGCGGCGATGATCACCTCTGTGTCACTGCTTTGACAGCGCTCAACGGTGGCTTTCACGTGCCCTTCCAGCATCTTGTCGGTGTTCATCTTGGCTTTGGAAAATATGCCCGCTACGGCTTGTCGGAAAGTGTTGCCCAATGCTGCCGAGAACGAACGGCCCATCTGCCCATAGATCAACTCTGCGGCTTTGATTAGACTCTTGCCGTTGCGCTTGTGAAAGCCGGCTAATCCTTGCGCGAATTCGCTTGCTGCCCACATCTGTTTACGCTGTTTTTGCCAGATTATGTTTCTGCTTGCTTAAACACATCTCCCCACTTCTTCTGTTCCTTTTTTCCCTACAAGATTAGCCTCGGAGGGGCCGGGGGTGGGTTTACTTCCATCAAACGCCTTACCTGGGGATCACTGCAAAGTCTTTTCTGGCGCTTGCCCTTATGCAGGTTGCCCTTATGCAGCTACTCTCTTACTGTGATCCCCATCAGGATGGTGCCGTCAACGATTCCCATCAAGGGGTGCGGTAAACCTTGGATAACGCTTCTGCCTGGCAGTAAACCCACCCCTGGCCCCTCCCAGGAGGGGAGCCGCGACGCGACCCTTTCCCACGACGCTTACTATTATTTTCCCTACAAGATTAGTTGCAAGGAGGGGGCAGGAGTGGTTCGCCCTTGCAATAACCAAACCTTCCCCGTATCCCCGCCACCCCGAACATCGAGCATCGAACATCGCTTTTCAGACCACCTACCCCTTCCGTTCGCCAAACGAATACGGCCGTACGCGCAGGTGCGTCATCAGGGACTGGGCCAGTTGATAGGGGGGCAGCACGATGTCGGGGTGGTCCTGGTTGACCACGCTGCCCGGCATGCCGTTGAAGCGGGCCGTGGCCGGGTGCTGCACCATCACGATGCCGCCCTGGTCCTCGATGGCCCGTACGCCTTCCAGCCCGTCGGAGCCGTTGCCGGACAGGATGACGCCGATGCTTCGGTTGCCCAACTGCTCGGCCATGGACGTGAAGAAGATGGTGACCGACCGGTTGATTTTTTCGTCGGCGCGGCGGTCGCGGAGGCAGAAGCGGGAGCCTTGCAGGGTTGCCATTTTGCCCGGCGGCAGCAGGTACACCCGGTTCGGGCGGAAGGGGGCACCGGGTCCCATCCACTCCACGGGCATTGCAATCCACCGCGACAGAATGGTGTCGAGCCGGCTCTCCTGGTTGGCTTGCAGGTGGCTGATGACCACGAAAGCCGCCCCCGGCGCCGGCGGCAGGCTGGCCAGCAGTTCCCGCAGGGGTTCGAGGCCCCCCGCCGAGAGGCCGATGCCAACCACGTAAAAATGATCCTCGTTTTCCATAAGCAACAGCGGCGCCGGCACGCCTGACGGGCCGGCATTCCGAAAAGTGTCCCGGAGTTGCAACGGGGCGGAGGACCAAAAAGTTAGCAATTCCCCTAATCCACGTTTTCCTGCACGACCAGGCGCCACGCATCGAGGTCGAGGGCGCAGAGGTTGCCCACGTCCACGACGGCCGGGTTGGCCTTGAGCTTGCGCAGGCCCGAGGCGTAGTAGCAGCCGTTGTCGAGGGGAATGATGGCACTCCGCTCCTCAACGCACCGGGCAATGTGGGCCAGGCCCTTGACTTCGTGGCCGTGCACCACAGTTTTGGGCGTGGGGTTGGGGCCGGGCCGGCGGGACCACAGCATGGTTTCGTAGTCTTCCAGCGGCCTGGGCGCGCTGAAGTTGATGCCCGCGTGTACGAGGTAGAACTTGTCCAGTTCGAAGTAGTACGGCAGCGACACCAGGAAGGAGAGGTAGCGGTCGGGCAGGCGGCCCTGCCTGTCGAGCAGGTCGCCCGACTCGATGCGGAAGCTGTGCTTGGAGGGCGCCCCCGCCGAACGGATGTTGAAGCGCTGCCATTCGTCGAGGAGCATCTGTTCGTGGTTGCCCCGCAGCGGGTACACGTGGAAGCCGGCCATTTGCAGGTCGAGGATGAATTCGAGCACCTTGGCGTTGCCGCTGCCCCGGTCAATGTAGTCGCCCAGCAGGAAGAGCTGGTCTTCGTCTTTGAGCTTGAGTCTGTCCTCCACCAGCGCCCACAGCGTTTTGGCCGAGCCGTGCACGTCGGCAATAACGTACCGCCTCCCGCCGTAGGGGTTGGTGGGAGGCGGCAGTTGGTTTCCGGTCATAGGTTGGGCAAATGCACTTCGGCGATCATGCAGCGGGCACTGCCGCCGCCGTTTTGTTCAATGGTGTACAGGTCGGAGTAGATGAGTTGCGTATGCTTCTCCAGGCGCTGCACCTGCTCGGGCAGCAGGGCCCGGTACGCCTGGGTGGACATCACCAGCAGCGGCTCGCCGCTCCTGGTCTGGAGTTGCAGCATGTTGCCGGCAAAGCGGCCCAACTGCTCCAGGCTGATGTCAATCACTTCCTTGCCCGTCTCTTCGAGGGTACGCTTCAGGTTTGCCCGTTCGGCCGCGTCGGGCACCGATTCGAGGCAGACCACGGCGAAGGTCGTGCCCACTGCCATCACCACGTTGGTATGGTAAATGGCCCGGCCCTTGCGGTCCACGGCGTGGAAGCTCACCACCCGGTACTTCATCGTGCGGCTGAACTCGGCCAGCAGTTCGGCGTCGGTGCGGGGCGAAAGGCAGGCGTAGGCAATGCGGTTGTCGCGGTCGAGCACCATGCTGCCCGTGCCTTCGAGGAACTTGCCCGCCTGTTCGTGGTCGCTGAAGTCGAGCACCATGTCCACGTGGAAGCGTTTCTTGAGTTCGTCAATGAGTTCGGGCCGGCGTTCGAGGCGGCGGTTGGGGGCGTACATGGGGTAGAGGCACACCGTGCCGTTGTCGTGGAACGACACCCAGTTGTTGGGGAAAATCGCGTCGGGCGTGTGCGGCTCGGGCGTGTCGGGCACCACCGTCACGTCCACGCCGTGGCTGCGGAGGCTTTCCACCAGGGCGTCGAATTCGGCCAGGGCCCGCGTCTGCACGTCATCGGCCGCGTGGAGGGCCGCCGGGTCCTGGAAAGCATTGTTGCCGGCCGTCTGTTCGTTGAAGGCAAACCGCACCGGCCGGATCATGAGGATGTGCGAAGTCGTTTGTCGGGAAGGGGGCAGCATGGAGAGCAATGGAAAATGGAAAATGAATAATTGAAAATGATGGCCTGAGCCGCAAAGTCCGGCTCAGGTCATCATGGCGTAATTCTATGATTCAACAGCGGTAAGCATTCGGACAATCTGAAATACGGGATGAGTCAGTACGGACCTGCTCAAAATGGGCGTCATGCTCATTTTCCATTTTTCATTTTCAATTGCCCATTTGCTTCGTGCTACAGGTCGTCGCGCAGCAGGGGCATGCTCATGCAGTGCGAGCCGCCGCGGGCCCGGGACAGTTCGGCCGAGGGCAGCAGGATCAGCGTGTTCCTGACGTCTTCGGGCGAGGTTTCGCCATTCTCGAACTGTTCGAGCAGTTCCGTGGCCCGGACCACCGTGAAGCCCGCCTCGCGGAAGGCATCCGAAGTACGGTCGTTGCGGTCGTAGCCCACCACCACACCGTCCTTGAGGGCCAGCAGGTTGCACGAGTCGGTCCACTGTTCCCGGGCGCCGAACGGAAATTCGTTGTTGCCCGAGTAGATGAACACCGGCCGTTCGCGGCAGCCCAGGTCGTTGCGGCTGATGTCTTCGAGCAGGTCTTCCAGGTATTCGAAGTGTACCGGCCGGTCGCCGTGGTCCTTCGAAAACTGCATGATCTTGAGCTGGTCGGTCACCTTCACGTCCTGGAGGCTTTCCATGAAGTCGCGTTCTTCGAGTTCCTGTCCCTTGCGGGAGAGGGCCCCCAGCAGCACCCACACGTTTTTCTTCACCTGCGTAAAGATCGTGTCAATGTGCATGTAGTCGCGCTTTTTGGGAATCTTGAGCACCGACACCTTCTGCACCACGTCTTTCTCAAAGAGGATTTTGATGACCTGGTTCACCGCGTAGGGCGAAGTCCGTTCGCTGATGCCGATGAGCAGGTGGTTTTTGCTCACGATCATCACGTCGCCGCCTTCGAGGGTGGCCCGCTTGTAGTCCTTTTCGCCGTCGGGCAGCAGGAAGTGGTGTTCGCTCTCGGGAATCTCGATGATGCGGTCCTGCAGGTGCGCAAACATCGGGTGGTTGTAGAAGATGTACTGCGCCAGCAAGGCCTCCCGGGTGCGGGCCATCTTGGCCGGCTTGTTGAGCAGCAGGTGGTCGTTGATGGTGATGCCGACGTCGCGGGTGAAGATGAAGTTGGGAATCGGCGCGAAGATCATCGTTTTGTCGGGCATCGTGCCCGAGATGAGCGTCTTGGCCAGTTCAAAGGCTTCCATGCCGCCCAGCGCGGCCTGCAACTGGTACGAAACCCGTTCCACGGCGCAGATGGCCGCGATGAGCCGCTGCCGCACGCTTTCGTCGCGCAGGATGTAGGCCAGCAGGAACTGCGGGTCAATCACCTTGTCGGAATTGAAGTAGTCCGGGTTGTCAGGCTTGTAGAAGGCCCGGTCCCCTTCGGGGGCGTCAATTTCGCGGATCCGGCCGCGCACCTTGATGGGGTCCAGGAAGTAGAGCAGGATTTTGAGGTAAATGTCGTATTCGCCCCGGCGCATGGTGTCCAGGTGCACGATGTCTTCAAAGAGCCAGTCCTGGGCTTTGGAAGGAACCACTTTGCCCAGCCCGCTGTCGGGGCTGTGCACAATCACCCGCCGCAGCGTGCCTACTTCCGAACTCACGTGCACGTTGACCTGGCGGGTGGTGGGTTTTTGTCTTTCAACTTCAATCATAAAATGGGTTATACTACTACTTTCTTTACTTTTTGGAAGCCGGTGATGGCGTCTACCATGCGGAGGTAGCTCACGCGCTGGCCGGTAGCCAGGGACTCGTATTCGTACCCCTTTTCGGCCCGCACCAGCTTGCACCGGCCCAGGTCGTAGCGCATGGCCTCCACCGTGTCGCCTTCCTGCAGCGGGTTGTTGTACATGTCAGTCATTTCGAGCGCCGGCTCCTTGCGCGCGGCGCCATTGGATTTTTTGAAAAAGTCAAACAGACCCATACCGGTGAAGAGGATTGCGGGCGGTTAACCGAGGTACGCCCCTGAACGGCAAGATAACTAAAAAGTGGCAGGCCGGGAAAAGGGGCGGGACACCCGGAAGGTGTCCCGCCCCTTTTCCCGCAGGCTTGCGGGCCGGGCCGCTTTACGCGTATTTCTTGAGCACCTGCTCCAACTGGGAAATGGGCACTACGCCCGACTGGCGCCACTTGATCTCGCCGTTCTTGAAGACGATGAGCGTGGGCACGCTGCGCACGCCGTACGTGTTGGCCGCGCCCTGGTTGCGGTCCACATCCACCTTGATGATGCGGGCCGTGTCCCCGATCTTGTCGGCGAGTTGTTCGAGCATGGGCGCCATCATTTTACAGGGCCCGCACCAGGTTGCGTAGAAATCAACCAGTACCGGCGTATCCGAGTTAATGAGTTCGTGAAATTGCATGGGTTGGTTCTGTTAGTACTGCCCTCAGAACGTAAGGGAGGGGGCTAAAGGTTCGGGCAAACGGGCGGGCGGCGGCAGAATAACCCCCCGGCTTGCGGGTGAAGAAAGAACAACTTAGTAGCTTTGCCGGCTAAAGATTCTAAAGATTCACCCGACGTATGTTTGATTTCCAGTACCAGCCCCCCAAGGTGATCGCCGAAATCGGCTGCAACCACATGGGGCAGTTCGAAATAGCCCTGGAGTTGATCCAACTGGCCAAGACCTGCGGCGCCGACGTAGCCAAGTTTCAGAAGCGGCATTCGCGCGAACTGCTCACCGAGGCGCAGTACAATTCACCCCACCCCAACCCCTACCACGCCTACGGCAGCACCTACGGGGCGCACCGCGAGTTCCTCGAATTCACCCAGGCCCAGCACGCCGAACTGAAGACCTACGCCGAAAGCCTCGGCGTCACGTACTCGACTTCCGTGTGGGACGTGACCTCGGCCCGCGAGATCATCGAGCTGAACCCCGCCTTCATCAAGGTGCCCTCGGCCTGCAACAACCACTTCGAAATGCTGCGCCTGCTGCGCGACGGGTACGCCGGCGACGTGCACCTGTCGTTCGGCATGACCACCCACGAAGAGGAAGAACTGGTGGTCCGGTTTTTCGAAGAGACCGGCCAGGCCAAGTCGCGGCTGGTCGTGTACTCGTGCACGTCGGGCTACCCGGTGCCCTTCAAGGATGTGTGCCTGCTGGAGATCAAGCGGTTGTACGACGCGTACGGCGACCGCGTGCAGTCGGTCGGCTTCTCGGGCCACCACCTGGGCATCGGCATTGACATTGCGGCCTACACGCTGGGCGCCCACTGGATCGAGCGGCACTTTACCAAGGACCGCACCTGGCGGGGCACCGACCACGCCGCCTCCCTCGAAGTGCCCGGCCTCCAGAAGCTCATCCGCAACCTGCACCAGACCCACGAGACGCTGCGCTACAAGGACGCCGAAATCCTGGAGATCGAAAGCTTCCAGCGCGACAAGCTCAAGTACCGGACGCGGTGATTGGGAATTGAGTATTAGGGTGTTGGGGGAATGGGGTATTGGTGGGGGAGTGGTTTGCGGGCAACGCGGCGATTTATAATTTTTTTCTTTGGAAATGGTGAACGGCAAAAAAGTGCTGGCCCTGGTGCCCGCCCGGGGCGGCAGCAAGGGCCTGCCCAACAAGAACATCCTGCCGCTGCTGGGCCACCCGCTCATTGCCTACAGCATCCGGGCCGGCCTGGGGTGTCCCCTCGTGGACCGCACCCTCGTAACCACCGATTCGGAGGCCATTGCGGCCGTGGCCCGGCAGTACGGCGCGGAGGTGCCCTTCCTGCGTCCCGCCGAACTGGCCGCCGACCTGAGCCGCGACCTGGAGGTTTTTCAGCACGCCCTGCACTGGCTGGCCGAGCACGAAGGGTACGCGCCCGACCTGGTGGTGCAACTGCGGCCCACTTCGCCCGTGCGGTTTGCCGCCGACCTGGCCGAAAGCATCCGGCTGCTGGCCGCCCACCCGGCCGCCACCAGCCTGCGGGCCGTGACGCCTTCACCCATTACCCCCTTCAAGATGTGGTGGGTAGACGCCCCCGGCCAGCCCATGCGCCCCCTGCTGCACCTGCCCGACGTACCCGAGCCCTTCAACGAACCGCGGCAGCACCTGCCCCAGACCTACTGGCAAACCGGCACCCTCGACATCATGCGCCGCGAAACCCTGCTCGCGGGCTCGATGACCGGCGGGCAGATCCTGCCGTACGTGATTGACAACCAGTACGCCGTAGACATTGACGACCGGGAGAGTTTTGACCGGGCCGCGCGGGTGATGCGCCACACCGATTGCGTAAAATTTGATGATTCAAAAGACTGACCCCATCCTGATCGTGGGCGCCGGCTCCGTGGGGGAGCGGCACCTGCGCAACCTGCTGGCCCTGGGCTACCGCAACCTGGTGGCCTACCGGCAGCGCAACCTGCCCTTCCGCACCCTCGACCCCGGGCAGGTGCGGGTGGTGACCGACTTTGCCGAAGCCCTGGCCCTGCGGCCGAAGGCGGCTTTCATCACCTCGCCCACCGCCCAGCACCTGCCGCAAGCCCTGGCCTGCGCCGAGGCGGGCCTGCACCTGCTCATCGAAAAGCCCCTCTCGCACACGGCCGAAGGGCTTGACCGGCTCGAGGACGTGGCGGACCGGCGGGGGGTGTACGTGCACGTGGGCTACATGATGCGTTTCCACCCGCTGGTGCGCGAACTCAAAACCCTCATTGACGAAGGCCGGTACGGGCGGCTGCTCTCGTTCACCACCCGCTGGGGCGAATACCTGCCCGACTGGCACCCCTGGGAAGACTACCGCACTTCGTACGCGGCCCGCAAGGAGCTGGGGGGCGGCGCGGCCCTCACGCTCAGCCACGACCTGGACCTGGCGCTGTGGCTGACCCCGTCGCCGCTGGCGGATGCCCACGCGTTGCCCAACCGCGCCTCGGCGCTGGAAGTGGACGTGGAGGCGGGCATGGACTTCCTGCTGCAATTCCGGGACGGCACCACCGGGCACGTGCACCTCAACTTTTTCGAGCAGCCCGCCACGCGCTATCTGCACTTCGCCTTCGAAAGGGGCACGGCCCGCTTCGACTACTACGCCAACACGCTGAAGATCGCCACGCCGGCCGGGGAAGAGGTGCTGCGCCGCGAAGGCTTCGACCGCAACCAGATGTTTCTGGACCAGACCGAATATTTTCTCCGCAAAACCGCCTCGTTCAGCCCCGCCGAGTCGCGGGCCCAGATCGAGCAGTCGGAACGCATCATCCGCCTTTGCGACCAACCCTGAAACCAACTTCCGCTTTACCCATGCCAGCGCACAAACACGCAGTATCCGTAGAAAACAAAGTAATCCTGCTGACGGGGGCCTTCGGGCTGATCGGCCGGGAGGTAGGCCGGAGCCTGCTCGAACACGGCGCCCGCGTCATCATGGCCGACGTGAACCAGGCGGCCCTGCCCGGGGTGCGGGAGGAACTGGCCGCGCAGTTCCCGGAAAACGCCTTCCTGGCCGTACCCCTCGACATCACCAACGAGGCCAGCATTGCCGACTGCATGGCGGCGGCCGTGGCCCGGTTCGGCCGGGTGGACGTGCTCATCAACAACGCGGCCATTGACGCCAAGTTCGACAAGCACCACCAGGACGCGGTGAACGCCAGCCGCTTTGAGCAGTACCCGATCGAACTCCTCCAAAAGTCCATCGAGGTGAACCTGACGGGCACGGTGCGCATCACGCAGGCGGCGTGCCGGCAGATGCTCGCGCAGGGGAGCGGCAACATCATCAACGTGGCCTCGACGTACTCGCTGGTGGCGCCCAACCAGGGGCTCTACGACTACGGCGACGGGGAGCCGATCCGCTACAAGCCGGTGGACTACATTGCCACCAAGTCGTTTATCCCCAACTTTACCCGATACATCGCCACGTTCTACGCCAAAGAAGGCATCCGCTGCAACGCCATCGTGCCGCACGGCATCTACAACGACCACGAGGAGAAGTTCCTGCGCAACTTCAGCAAGTATTCGCCGCTGGGCCGCATGTGCGACCGGTCGGAGCTGAACGGCCCGTTCGTCTTCCTGGCCTCCGACGCTTCCAGCTACATGACCGGCTCGGTGATGGTGGTGGACGGCGGCTGGACGGCCTGGTAATGCTTATTATCATATCATTGATTCGCTATGACCATCAAATTATTCCTTACTGACGTGGACGGCGTGCTGACGGACGCCGGCATGTACTACACCGAGAGCGGCGACGAGTTCAAAAAGTTCAACACGCACGACGGCATGGGCATCCGCCTGCTCATGCAGCGGGGCGTGAAAACGGGCTTCATCACCTCGGAATCCACCCGGATCGTGGAGCGCCGCGCCGCCAAGCTGAAGATTGATTACCTCTACCAGGGCACCTGGAAAAAGCTGGACGCGGCCCGGGAAATCTGCGCCAAGGAAAACATCAGCCTGGCCGAAACGGCCTACATCGGCGACGACGTCAACTGCCTCGAACTGCTCTCCCACGTGGGGCTGGCGGCCTGCCCGGCCAACGCGCTGCCCAAAATAATGGCCATTCCCAACATCATTCACCTCGAAAAGCGCGGCGGCGAGGGGGCCGTGCGGGAGTTCGCGGAACTGATCATGGAAAGGTACCTGGCCTGAAATCCGACGGGGGCTGAAAGGATGGACCTTGGGGGGCCGCACCCGGGTTCCCGGGAGGGACCGGAAGGGGCGGGATGAACGGCAGCAATACCGCCGGCCCGGCCTTTTGTGGTACATTTGTAATCCTTGCCGTGACCTACGATCCAGATACGTATGCTGACCAAATCATTGAAACTCCTGAGAAGCAGCAAGCAGAAGTTAAGGAGATTGATTCTTTCGAAGCGCAAACCGGTACTGAACAGCATCAAGCTGTACTTCTACATCAACGTCAAAAGAGGCCCGGTAACGTTCGAGATCAGGAATGCACTGGGCATCGGGGCCCGCCTGGTTTGGGTTCTGGAAATACTGGCCTTTTGTGACGAGAACGGAATTATTCCTGACTTCAAATTTTCGTATCCCGATTCGCTGCCGGAAGAAGATTACTTCAAAAAGTATTTTTACATCAAGAACTTTACCGGAAAAAGAGGGAATCTCATCCGGTTGGAGACGATCGGGGACATAGGTTTCAAAAAGGGGTATAACGGGAAACTGAATGTTGAGTACGCAAACAGCCTGATCCGGAAGTACCTGGGGGTAAACCCTGAGGTGCTGGAGGAAGTGGAAAGTTTTCGCCGCAAAAAACTGCAATACGAAAATGTGCTGGGCATTCACTACCGGGCCACGGACAAAGTCACCGAAGCGCCGCTGGTGCAATACGAATCGGTATTCAAGAACATTCTGTTTTATTTAAGCAAGTATCCCGATACCCAGGCCGTTTTCCTGTCAACCGACGATAAAAAGTTTGAACAGTACCTGAGGTCCGCTTTTGCGAGCAAGCCGCTGGTGGTCAGAGAGGATTATTTTCGTTCGGAGAATGATACGCCCATCCACTACAACAAGAACCTGGATAAGTACCGACTCAACCAGGATGCAGTCGTCAACCTGCTGTTGCTTTCGAAGTGCCAGGGATTGATCAAGTGTTCGTCCATGTTAAGTGATTTGTCCGTACTTTTCAACCCGGCCATCAACCTGGTCGTTCTCAATTCCCCTTATTCCAAAAATCTATGGTTTCCTGCAAAGGACCTTTTAAGCAGAGTAAGTTATTCCTGTATTTAGCGCTTATAGAACGGCAATGAAGACTTTCGTGAAGAAACTGATTCCCCTGAAGACCAGGATGAAACTGCGGCTCATCCAGCGTAAGCTTTTTCCGACCAAAGGAGACGTCGCCGAGAAAAGACGGTTTGCGGTGAAGCGGGCTTTCTACGGCCAGATTCTGTCGGCGGGTGATCTGTGCTTCGACGTGGGGGCCAACCTGGGCAACCGGACCGGGGTGTTCGTATCGCTGGGGGCCCGCGTGATTGCCATCGAGCCGCAGCAGGAACTGTGCGAATTCCTGGACGCAAAATTCGGTAAAAAGATCAAGGTGGTGCGCAAAGGGGTTGGCGCCAAAGCGGATACGTTGTCCCTGTATTCCCCCGGCAAGCACAGTGCCCTGGCCACTTTTTCCAAAGAGTGGACCGAAGAAGGGCGGTTCAAGGGCGACGGTTGGGAAGCGGTTGAAACGGTGCCCATCACTACGCTGGACGCACTGATCCAGGAGTTTGGGGTGCCTAAGTTCATCAAGATTGATACGGAGGGCTTCGAATACGAGGTGTTGCAGGGCCTTTCCCACAAGATTCCCTACCTGAGCTTTGAATACATGACGCCCGAACTGAACAACCGGGCCATTGACTGCATCAAACGTTTGCAAGCCATCCATGGCGGCATACGCTGCAACTTTTCGGCCAATGAAAGCATGGAGCTGAGCCTGAAAACGTGGGTGACCGCCGAGGAAATGATTCGCTACATCGGGACGAAGGATTTTATGGACACGTACTTCGGGGACATTTACGTGAAGAATGTCTGACCGGTAAAGCCCGGATTCGGACCCCGGAGGGTATGTGATTAGCGCCACGGATAATGAGTTAGTAATGAATTAGCACTGCGGCTAAAGGCTCTATTGGGGAACCGGGTAAGTACCCTTACGGCTGGGGGTAGTCTCCTGACTACCCCCTTTTATGCGCAAAACTTAGTTTTGCCTTTCTCTTCTCGTTAAGCTTCCGTCATCACAATGTGTCTCCTGAGAACGCTCCTGCCCAAATAACGCCCTTGTAAGCTTGCAGTCGAGGCCAGCAAATGCAAAACAAAGTTTTGCGCGTAAAAAGGGGTAGTCGGGAGACTACCCCCAGCCATAAGGGTACTTACCCGGTTCCCCAATAGCATACCTGACCACACTGCCCTCGAATCTAACGCTAATCACTTACCCCGGAGGGGCCTGCATGGTTTGTACGAGGGGACAATCCAATGGTATGAGATTAGGGTATGGGCGTATTTGAGGGGCTTAGGGTGAGTGAGGGGTCGGTTGTAAGGGGTGAGTTGTGAGGGGATGGTGAATGGTTGATGGTGCGTAAGTGGAGTTTGTTCTTTTTGGCATTGCCCCAAAAAGAACCAAAAAGGTCTAGGCCCAATGATGCTTCCCCCCGCCAGTCAACCCGCCCCTCGCCATTGGGCCGGGCCCACGCGCCGCGACACCACCGGTGCCGAAAAAACGATACCAACGCGTAACCAACCGTGCCTGCTCACTGCCTGGCTACTCACTGCGTATCAACACACTGCCTGGTTACGCACTGCGTATCCACGAGGGAGGGCGCTAATCACATACGTAGTCAGAGACTACGCCCAGCCGTAAGGGTACTTGTCCGTCTGCAAGAACAAGCCACTAGACCACTACGCTCATCACGTATTAGTCAGAAGACTACGCCTGGCCGTAGTAAGGGTTCTCCCACCCATCCTTTGGCGGGAAAACAGAAAGGGTTTGTTTTCATGCCCTTTTTCAAATGCCTGTGGAACAGGATAAAGCGTACACGCGCCAAACCCACCCGGCACCACTGATCACGTACGAAACCGTGGGCCGGGGTTGCTTGCGCTGCACTTCAACCGTGGGAACTCAACCGCAGGGGGCTCATAACACATGGAGATAATAAGGAGCCGCTTCTCCCCTTTCCTCTCTGTGTTCTCTGCGCCCGCTGCGGTTTCATTGCTCCGCTTCAATAAAACGACCGGTTCGTGCCACGCGAAAGATCGGTTGCCCGTCTCCCGTCCCCCCTCAGACATCTCTCGCCTTAGAACGGCCGGTTGTCTTCAAAAGGCACCTTCCGGATGGTAAACGTGTCCTGCGGGGTCAAGCTTGGGTTGAACAGCCGGTTGAGGTAGGCGTAGAGCACGAAAATGGCTTTGCCGTCGCTGGTGGCCGTGGTCGGGAACACGGGGCCGGTGTCGAAGCGGCCGGACAGTTGCCCGGTTTCCCACTTGTCGCTGCTCTCGAACGACAGCACCCGGCCCGCCTCGGCGCCGCCCGCGTTGTTGACCACCACGAGTTGCCGGCCGTCTTTGCTCAGCAGCAGCCCGTCGGGTCCTTGCAGGGCCGCGTCGAGTGCGATCTTGGTGTACTCGCCCGGGTCACGGACCGGAATCCGGTACAGGGCGTTTTCCTTCGAGAAGGCCACAACCAGGTAACCGCCCGGGTGGTAGGCAATGCCGTTGAAACCGAATTCACCCGGGCCGGTGGCGAACCGGTTATCCCGGAAAAACACTGACGCGTTGCCCTCGCGGTCCACCTTGTAGATGATGGGCGAAAAGCTGTTGGTCACGTACGCGTTGCCCTGCGGGTCGAGGGTAATGTCGTTGGCAAAGTTGCGCGGACCGCCTGCCGCGTCGAGCAGGTTCACGAATTCGAGCCGTCCCCCCGTGCGCAGGTCGTAAATGCCCAGGCTGGCCACGTTGCCCAGGCTCGGGTTTGACACGGCCACCAGTACCCGCTTGCGGGCCTCGTCCACCTTGATGCCGATGGTGGCCTGCAACGCCGAATCCTGGATGAAGGGCTTGTACGTGCCGTCGTAGGCCACCGCGCCGATGGTGCCGCGGGTGAGGGAAGTCACCAGGAAACGCCCGTTACTCTTGTCGAAGGCAACGCCTTCCGGGTAAAGCCTTTCCTGCGTAAAGTTGATCTGTTCGGGAATGGCCCGGTCTTTTTTCTCGTGTTCCTTTTTGAGTTCGTCCAGGGCGTTGTTGACAGTTTCGCAGGACGACAGCACCACGGCCGCCAGGCCCAGGGCCAGTGCCGCTTTCCGGACCATCCCGTGCCGGTTGTAATGGGTTTGCATCATAGGGGGTTGTTGTAAGGTAATCAGTGGTTTGCCAGTTATACGTGAAACCGCCCCGCCGGGCGAATGTTTTGGGAAAGGAGCGGGAAAGGAGTGAGAAGCGAGAAGAATGGACGCGTGCGTTGCCGTGATCCCCGGAGAAGTCCGTGCCCGGCCTCCTCACTCCTCGCTTCTCACTCCTCGCTCCTCCTTTCTCGCGTTTTTTGTGCATTTTGTACCCTTCTCCCCTTACACTTCAAACCACCGTTGCCCGATGCGTAAATTCTTTACCCTGTTGCTACTCGTCCTGAGCGGCCTGGCCGCGTACGCCCAGCCGAAAAAAAATACCCCCGCCCCGGCCAAACCGTCGGGTGATGCGCCCACCATCGGCGCCCTGACGGCCGGCCTGGAAAAGTCGGACGGCTTCCTGCCCTTCTACTGGGACGGGAAAAAGGGCCGGCTGTACCTCGAAATCCGCCGGTTCGACACCGAGTTGCTCTACTACCCGTCCCTGGCGGCCGGCGTGGGCTCCAACGACATTGGCCTCGACCGCGGCCGGCTCGGGCAGGAACACGTGGTGAAATTCGTGCGCAGCGGCCCCAAGGTACTGCTGGTCGAACCCAACCTCGCCTACCGGGCCATCACCCCCGACGAGGCCGAACGCCGCGCCGTCGAAGAATCGTTTGCCCAGTCGGTGCACTGGGGCTTCAAGGTGGCGGCCGAAGAAGGCGGCCGGGTGCTGGTAGACGCCACCGACTTTTTCATGCAGGACGCCGTGGGGGCCGCCGCCGACATAGGTCGTACCCGCCAGGGCACTTTCAAACTTGACCCCGACCGCAGCGCCTTTTACCTGCCCCGCACGAAGAATTTTCCCGAAAACACCGAGGTGGAAGTGGTCATTACCCTCACCGGCGACGGGGCCGGCCCGTACCTGCGTGAAGTAACGCCCACGGCCCGGGCCGTCACCATGCGGCAGCACCACTCGTTCGTGCAGCTTCCCGACCTCAACTACCAGCCCCGCGCCTACGACCCCCGGTCGGGCCTCATTGCCGTGCAGTACTTCGACTACGCCACGCCCGTGCAGGAGTCGGTCATCAAACGCTTCATCGTGCGGCACCGGCTGGCGAAAAAAGACCCCTCGGCGGCCGTGAGCGAAGCCGTGGAGCCCATCGTGTACTACATGGACCCCGGCGCGCCCGAGCCCATCCGGTCGGCGCTGATGGAGGGTGCCGCGTGGTGGAACCAGGCCTTCGAGGCGGCCGGCTACAAAAATGCCTTCCAGGTAAAGCTGCTGCCGCCCGACGCCGACCCGATGGACGCCCGCTACAACGTGATCCAGTGGGTGCACCGCTCCACCCGGGGCTGGTCGTACGGCGCCAGCGTGGTAGACCCGCGCACTGGCGAAATCATCAAGGGCAAAGTGACGCTGGGTTCGCTGCGGGTGCGGCAGGACTACCTCATTGCCCAGGGCCTCGTGGCCGCCTACGAGGAGGGCAAGCCGGTTTCCGAAGAGATGATGCGGATGTCGCTGGCCCGGCTCCGGCAACTGGCCGCCCACGAGGTGGGTCACACGCTCGGCCTGCCGCACAACTACGTGGCCAGCACCCACAACCTGGCCTCGGTGATGGACTACCCGCACCCGGTGGTGCAGATCAAAGACGGCCGCCTGGACCTCTCCAATGCCTACGCCGCGGGCATCGGCGAATGGGACAAGGTCGCCATCACCTACGCCTACCAGGATTTTCCGAAGGGCACCGACGAGAAGGCGGCTTTGAACAAGATGGTGACCGATTACCTGGCCCGCGGCCTGCAATTCCTCACTGACCAGGATGCCCGGCCGGAGGGCAGTTCCCACTCCCGCACGCACCTGTGGGACAACGGGGCCAACGCCGTGGACGAACTCACCCGCGTAATGGAGGTCCGCAAGATTGCCCTGCAAAACTTCTCGGAAAAGAAAATCCCGGTGGGCACGCCCCTGGCGACATTGGAAGAGGTGCTGGTGCCCATGTACCTGTTTCACCGCTACCAGCTCGAAGCGGCGGCCAAGGTGGTGGGCGGCGTGGACTACACGTTTGCCGTGCGCGGCGACGGCCAGCAGCCGGTGACCCTGGTGGAACCCGCCGAGCAGCGCCGCGCCGTGGACGCCCTGCTGGCGGCCGTGAAGCCCGAGGTGCTGGCCCTGCCCGGGCCGGTGCTGAACCTGATTCCGCCGCGGCCCTACGGCTTCGACGAAAACCCGCGGGAAACCTTCAAGGACCGCACCGGCCTCACGTTTGACCCGCTGGCCCCGGCCGAAGCCGCCGCCGGGATGACGTTCCGGTTCCTGCTGCACCCCGAACGGGCCGCCCGCCTGGTGAACCACCACGCCCTGGACGGCCAGATGCCCGCCCTGGAGGAGGTGGTGGACAAGCTGGTGAACGCAACCTGGAAAAACGGCAACCGGGCCGGCTACCTGGGCGAAATTGCCCGGCTCACGGACCGGCTGGCCCTGCAACACCTGGCGGCCCTGGCGGCGGGCAAGGAAAATGCCGGTCAGGTGCGGGCCGTAGCCACCGCCAAGATCGGCGAACTGAAGGGATGGCTCACGGACCAGGCCAAAAAGGAGCCGGACGCGGCGCAGCGGGCCCACTTTGCCTTTGCCCTGGGCCAGATCAGGGAGTTTGAAACCAACCCGGCGGGGCTGGACGTGACGGCGCCGCTGCCCGTGCCGGCCGGCGCCCCCATCGGCTCAATGGATTACGAATGGCTCGATTGCTCTTTTGGGAAAGAATAACCGGCGCGGCGCCAAAGGGAAGTCCGCTTTGACGCCGCGCCGGTGCACCCGGTTCGCGGGGGCGTACCCCCGGGACGGCTTATTGCTGAATGGTCCAGATGCCGTCGTCGTAGTAGATGCGGGTCCCGTCGCTGTCCCGGTAACAGGCCCGGGGATACTCAGCGGGGTACACCGCGTTTTTCCGGGTCACCCGCCAGGCTTTGATCAATGATGCCGGCGCGCTGCCCGTCCCCGCATTTGTTACGATGTAGCCGAATTCCGCCGTCAGGCAGGTGTCCTGGTATTGCCGGCCGGCCTGCTCGAACCGCTCCACGTCTTCGATGAAGCGCTTTCTCAACTGCCCGATTGTAAGGCGGGGAACGGTATCCAACGCGGTACTGGTGATGGGATTACCGGACTGGTGACTGAAGGCATCGTTTTTAAACCCGAAGGCCAGTTCCGCATTGAATATCCTCAGCCCGTTGACGTACTGATCCACCCGTACGACTTTGCTGTCAAACTTGGCGTAGGGCGGAAAATACGTTTGCGTAGAGTCCCGGCTGTACTGAAAATAGCGGTAACGGCCATCGTCGATCCCGTTGCGTACAAACAGGTTTTTGACCACCGGAATGGCCGGGGTGGCAATGGTATGGTCGGTTACCCGGAGGACCCGCCTTTCAATGCAGCCATTGCCATTCTGCAAGGGGTTGACTGGTGCATCTTCGCGGCAGGAGAGCAGCGCGGCACCCAGAATCATCAGGGAGGTTGAAATAAACTTCATTTTACTCGTTTTAACCCCTGACCCGCCGGTGACCGGGAAAGTTGCATCCTGTACCAGCCAGCGGCTTGTCAGCGAAGGAACCGGGGTGGTTCGCTTCCATCAAACTGCCTGGCATCAGGAACAAACGCGTCAGAGGGAGGCATTCACCCCCAGCGACCAGACCCGGGTGGCAAAGTAGGTGTTCGCTTCGTAGATGCCGGGCCGGTCACCGGTGATGCCGGCCATTTCGGGGTCGAGCCCCTTGAACCGGGTAAAGGTGGCCAGGTTGTGCCCGGCCGCGTACACCTTCACGTGCTGCACCCACCGGCTTTTGAGCGGCAGCGTGTACCCCAGCGTGAGGTTGTCAACCTTCATAAAATCGCCTTTCTCGATGAAGTAGTCCGTAACGCGTCCCAGCAACTCACTGTTCAGCACCACGTTGTGGTCCATTTCCTGCACGTCGCGCAACCGGTTGAAACGCGTGGCGGGTGCGTAGGTATGTTCGGCCCGGTGGCGGTTGAGGATCTGGAAACCGGCCGCCCCCCGCAGCAGCACCGTCAACGCTACTTTGCCGTACGTCAGGCTGTTGCTGAAGCCAAAGTGCGTTTTGGGTGATCCGTTGCCCAGTGCTGCCAGGTCGCCGGCATTCGGCGCCAGCAGGGACTGCCTTTGGCCGCTTTGGGTCCGGTACTCCGGCACGCCGTCCGGGCTGAACCCCGCAAACCGGTAGCCGTACATCATTCCCACGGGTTGCCCTTGCATGAGGCTGTTGGGGAACCGGGACACCTCGAACAGCAGCGCGTTCCGGTTGAATGCCACGTTGGCCCCGGTACGCCACCCGAACCGCCCGGTGGCAACGGGCCGGGCGTGTACGGCAATTTCCCAGCCCCGGTTCCGGAGTTTGCCCCGGTTAAAGACGTAGGTAACCGGCGGCTCGCCCGGTACTACAAACGGCCTTTCCTCCACGAGCAGGTCGTGCGTGGTGCGGCGGTAATACTCCACCTGGATGCGCAGCCGGCCGGCCCCCACGCCTACGTCCGCGCCGAGATTCACTTCGGTCAGCTTTTCGCCGCGTACGGAGGGGTTGATCCGCCCCAATTCCACAAAATTGAAATTATTCGTCCGCACGGGACGCCCGGCCGTGCCGTACCCGGCGCGCAGTGTGAGTTCGCTCAGCCAGGAGGCTTTCGCCATAAAAGCTTCGTTGCGGATGCGCCAGCCGAGGCTGAAGGCCGGGTAGTACTGCGCCGTATTGTCGAAATCGTAGGCCGGCGACTGGTCGCGGCGCAGGCCGGCCGACAAGAAGTACCGGTTCCGGTACTGGTAGGCAGCATGGGTGAACCACGAAAGCACCCGGCTGTTTTGGGAGAAATCGCGGCCGCCCCACGACGACAACCGGCCATTCTGGTAGGTTGAATCGCGGCCGGTGAAGGTAGGGCGGAACTGCTGGTCGGCGTACCCCGCCAGCAGGTCGAGGTGGTGACCGGCGGGGGAGGCCAAACGGTAGTGAAGCGTAGTCTCCAGGCTCCGGGTGGTTTCCCCTTTCCGTAGTTGCCGTACCTGCACATTGCTGCCCGAAAAGGTAGGAATGGTGCGCCGGTAGGCAGCCTTTTCGTGCAGGCGCTGCCCGGCTACCAATGCCTTGAAGGTGAGCCCTTTCACGACCTGGTAACTGATTCCGGCCCGGGCCAGCCAGTCGGTCCGGTCTTGCCGGTTGCCGGTCAGGTTCAGCTGCCTTACGGGATTGGCTACCTCATCGTTGTCCAGGCCGCTGAGCGGAGCGGTGGGAAGGTACCGTTGGGCTTCGGTGATGAGGTCAAAATCCGGCCGGTCCGGAATGGGCCGCTGGTAGGGGCGGTACCGCCCGGGCGTAACGGCCACCGAACCGTCAAACCGGAGCTTGTCCTTCCAGGCGCGTTGCGAAACCGAGACGCGGCCGTTGACCAGCCGGTTTTCCGAACGGGTCAGTACCCCGGGCAGGTCCCGGTAACTGGCGGCGGCGTAGTAATTGGTTTTGGCGGTGCCGCCCGACACCGACAGGTTGTGGATCTGGCTCACCTTGTGCCGGCTGATTTCCCGGAGCCAGTCGGTAGCGGCGCCGTAATCGGTCATGTTGGTGCTGATGCCTTGCAGTTGCGGCCTGGAACTGTTGGCCCACGCCCGTTTTACCCCCCGCCACTCGTCGGCCGTCAGGAATTCCGCTTTCCGCCGGATCGTTTCGAAGTAGCCGAACGCGGTGTACGATACGACGGGCCTTCCCTGCGTGCCTCTTTTGGTGGTGATGAGGACGACGCCGTTGGCGCCCCGCACGCCGTACGCCGCGGTTGCCGAAGTACTGCGCAATACTTCAATCGTCTCGATGTCTTCGGGCATTACCGTGGTGGGGCTCGCCTGGGGCACGCCGTCAATCACGTAGAGCAGGTCGGGGCTGCCGTACAGGGTGCTGATGCCGCGCAGCTGCACTTGCATCTGCTGGAACGGATCGCCGCCGCCGGTACGCATAATGGCCAGCCCGGCCACCCGCCCCTGGATGAGTTGCAGCGGCGAATAGATGATGGGTCCCTGGTTGAAGTCGGCGTCGGATAACGTGGAGACGGCCCCGCCCCGTTCCCGGCCGGGCCAGGCGCCGGAACTGCCGGGCCATTCGGGCTTGGGTGCCGCTTCGGCGGCAGTTGTATCCGTCGGGGGAGTCGCCTCCTGGGCATAGGCGTTGGCAAGCGCAAAAAAGAAAGAGATAAAAATGCAAGTGTAAAACCGCTTTTTCATGGCGTATTGTGGTTGCCCGGCGTCCGGACCGACTTTTGTTATTGGTTTACATGGGTGTGGCGGGTTCCGATAAAAGTCAGGCGTTTATTGCCCCGGCTGAGCTGGATGATGTACGGATAGCTGTTCGGCGTTTCCCGGTCTGCCCGGTTAAAGTACGCCCCTACCTCCAGGTAATCCCTCATCGCATACGCAAAAGCCCCGGGTTGCTTCGGGTGCCTTTGGCACGATGCGCACACGGCTAACATGAAGACAAGTGCCGGTTTCGTAATTTGTTTCATGTGCTAACGCCAATCATTGATTCATCTAAAACAGGTTCAGCAGCGGCCTCTTTCCCATTTAGATAAACTTATCCAAAATATTTCATTTCAGCAGCGGTACCTGG
>CADCTQ010000026.1 GCA_902805615.1 uncultured Cytophagales bacterium | reverse complement strand
ACCGGGCAAATACCGCTTTCCAACTGCCTGACGACCGGGGAAACGAAACGCACACCGGCAAGATAAGTGGTGGTTGCGCCCCCTGCATTCGCTAAGTTGCCGGAATCAATATTCAACCACCCGGTATGGATTCCCAATCGGGCCTTTTACGTCTGTGAAGCACCGGAACCAAGAGCCATACCGGTCTTAACAAGATCCGGATCGCCGGTTTGGAGCTTCAACCAGGGGAATCGGATTATGAAATGGGCAAATTTGATCATGCAATCACCCCGTGCAAACGTCCGGCCGGTGCTGCTGATCTTTTACCCGGGGCCTGCTGCTTTCGGGTCACCGGCAGCAGCCGTAAAACCGGCGCCGGGCCTCCTGCATGCACCGGTTTGCCTGGCAAATTCCCGGCTGCCCGGGATTCTCGTCCGGCAGGTGAGCGGGGAGAGATCAGATGTTGAGTGTGGGAAGCTCAGCGTTTCCGTTTATGGGCTGCCTCTTCGGGAATCAGCAGCCGGCTGCTGCGCAAGAGGTAATCCATCTCCTGGTCGATGGAACGGATGGCCAGGCGGGATTCGGCAATGAGCAGCAGGCTGGCGTAAAAAAGCAGCACCGTTCCGGCAATGCCAAAGGCAATCGGCAGCCAGGTAAACTGAAAACCAAACACGGCTACCAAACCCAGGGCGGCGCTGGTCGCCACAAAGACGCTCAACGTGAAGTAGAGGCTTGCCAGGGCCCGTTGCAACAGCCGGGCCCGGCGGGTAGCGCGTCCCAGCAGGGCATACAATAAGGAGCTTTGCTCCCCGGCCGGCTTATCGGCTTCCCGCTCCCGGGCCAGTTCTTCGACCTGGCCGGCAATCTTGCGGACCCGGTCGGTGACCCGGCCCAGCCGCTGGGAAGTCGTCAAAATGAGCGAGCCGCTGGCCAGGATCAGCGCCACCGGCGTAATCATCGTGGAAAGAACCGTCAGCGTGGAAGAAAGGTCTCGCATACGCACTGTACCAAGCAGCTAACAACAAACAACCCCTTAGCTAACCGGCCGAAAAGGCAAGCGTGCCCAGCAGGGCTTTGGCCGCCTGGCCCGTATCCTGGCGAATGAACTGCACCACTACGGGTACTGAGGATTGCACCACGGCCGCGTAGTCGGTATCCAGGGGAATGGCCTGGGGATCAATCAGGTCGTTGAACCGTACGTGCCGCGTGCGGCGGGGCTGCACCTTCAGCGGGTACGGCCCCACCGGCTCCCGGTCGGCGTAGTAGATCGTAATGCTCAGCTTGGCCTCCCGGTCGGTGGTATTGAGTACGCACAACTGGTCGAAACTGGTACACTCCGGCTCGTGGCCGGTACTGTGGAGCGGAATGTGTCCGCCCACGATCACCCACGTCTTTTTTCCAATCGTCTGCCTGTTCATGAATGGTTGTTGGGTCGGTTCGGTGAATGGGGTTTACGGTCGTCGGGAACGCCTTCGAAAATCTCCTGCAGGTACCGGTTCAGAAAAAGCCCCTTCGGGTCCACCTGCCGGCGGATTTGATGGAACCGGTCCCACTCGGGGTACAAAGGACGCAACTGATCGGCTTTCAGGCTGAAGATCTTGCCCCAGTGGGGCCGCCCGCCGTAGGCGCGGCAAATGGCCTCTACGTCGTTGAAATAGTCTTCGTAGGGCAAAGCAGCGTTCTGGTGAACCGAAATAGCCACCACGTTCTGCCCAAAGGCCGGGCTCAGGTAGGCGTCGTCGGCGGCAATGTGCCGGTACAAGGTACGCCAGGCCACCAGCTTGCGGTGCTTTTCCTTCACCCGTTTGCGTACCTCCCGGAAACACTCGGGGCCAGCTTCGGCCGGCAACATGTATTCCATCTCATCGAACCGTAACACGCGGTCCTGGGAAATGATCTGGTGGCTCCAGCCCTCTTCCGTGTTCACGCACTTGCCGTAAGGAATCTTTTGCATGCCTTCCCCGGGCAGGTTCAGCGTACGCAGTTTGGCCAGGTCGCTGCGCGGGTACCAGTAGAAGTCAAAGTTCCGGTTGCCGTCAAGCAATTCCTCCAGGTGGGGCAGGCAATCGTCCACGTGGGCGCAGTAGTCACGCCGCACCAGTTGGTAGGCCGGCAGCAGTTTCATCTTCAGGGCCGTGAAAATGCCCAGGCTGCCCAGCGCTACGCGGGCGGCCCGCACCAGGTTTTCGTTCCTTTCCTGGTCCCAGGTCACGATTTCCCCGCTTGCCGTCACCATCCGCACCCCGATTACGTGGTTTTCCAGGTTGCGCAGTTTCTTGCCCGAACCATGCGTGCCGGTACTGATGGCGCCGGCAATGGTCTGGTAGTCTACGTCGCCCAGGTTTTCCATCGCCATGCCGATGTCGTAGAGGGCATTTCCCAGCTTGTGGACATTGGTTCCGGCCTTTACCGTTGCCTGGCAGGTCCGCTGATCGTAGGATTCAATGCCCTCGAAATGTTCCAGGGATACTAAAATGTCCTGGGTCGCTACCAGGGGAGAAGAAGAGTGTCCCGCACCGTAGGCCCGCACGGTACGGCCTTCGGCGGCGGCTTGACGAACCAAAGCGGCTAATGCTTCTTCGGAAGTCGGTCTCTCAACCCGGCCGGGCGTAAACCGCAGTTTACCCGACCAGTTGCTGAATTCTTGGGGCATAGGCATTACCATAAAAAGCGATAGGCTACCCGCTGCCGGTCAGTTCCCCGGCTACCGTATCGCAGCCGTCAGCGGGCAACGCGTATACGCAACCGGGCGCGGCGAAGTTTGGAAGCAACAAAAATCCTTTTGGCCCCCTAACCTTGCCGGTTTTGGCCCGTAAGGCCAGTAGATGTTAAGGATACAGTGATGGAGAAAGTGAAACCTACCCGGCCTCCCGCCGAACGCACCCACAACCGCCCCCAGGATGCGCCGGACCGGTTGCCCGACGCGCCCAAGGGCAAAGAGCTTTTTAAATGGTTAGGACCCGCCTTCCTGTGGATGCTCTCGGCGGCCGGCTCGGGAGAACTGCTTTTCACGCCGCGCATCGCATCCATGTACGGCTACTCGTTGCTGTGGGCGCTCATTGCGGCGGTAGTGCTCAAGTGGTTCATCAACCGCGAGGTGGGCCGGTATACCGTCTGCACCGGGGTAAGCATCCTGGAGGGGTATTCGGGCATCAAGGGGCCTAAGAACTGGGCCAACTGGCTGATCCTGGTTCCCCAACTCGTGGTAGCCGTGGGCACGCTGGCCGGCATTGCCGGGGCCGCCGCGACGGCAGTGGTGCTGTTTGCACCGGGCGGACTCAAAATATGGGTACTCGTCCTGCTGGCCGTCACGGCTCCCATCATCTACCTGGGCAAGTACCAGATCATCGACAAGGGCGCCTCCTGGCTGGCCGTACTCATTTCCCTGGCCGTACTGGCAGCGGCCATCAGCGTTACGCCCGCCGGGGAAAAGTTGGTGGGGGGACTGGTGCCCCAGGTGCCCGAGAACGTAAAATTTGACGAGGTGCTGCCGTGGCTGGGTTTTGCCCTGGCCGGCGCTTCGGGCATGATCTGGTTTTCGTATTGGGTCGGCGCCCGCAGCTACGGCGCATCGGCCTTGCATCCCCAAAAGCCCTTCCGGGTGGATGCGTCCAACGAGGGGGATATTGGCAAACTGAAAGGGTGGCTCAAGCTGCTCACTTTCTCCAACACATTGGCCGTGGGCGGGGCGCTTTTGATTGCCCTTGCCTTCCTGATCCTGGGCGCCGAGCTGTTGCAGCCCAAGGGACTGGTGCCGGAAGAGAACAAAGTGTCAGAAGTGCTGGGCCGGTTGCTGGGCGACATCTGGGGCAAGGCCGGGTACTGGTTTATGATCGGCGCTATCATCGTTACCTTTTGCAGTACGTTGCTTTCCAACCAGGACGGCTTTGCCCGCATGTTTGCCGATGGCACGCACGTGCTGCTCCGCGACAAGTCAGTAGGCCAAAAGTGGAAGGATCGCGACGTCCTCCACAAACGCTATACGCTCTGGGTGCTCACCGTGCTGCCGGCGGCCGTGTACCTGATGTTCGGTGATCCGGTGGGTTTGCTCAAACTGGCCGGCGCCCTGACGGCGTTGCTCATTCCGCTGGTGGCGGGGCTGACTTTGTATTTGAACCATACGACCTTGCCGCC
Organism: uncultured Cytophagales bacterium; assembly: GCA_902805615.1. Lineage (GTDB taxonomy): Bacteria > Bacteroidota > Bacteroidia > Cytophagales > 172606-1 > CADCTQ01. Next base: position 1,432 of record CADCTQ010000026.1, on the reverse strand, counting down.
GGCCCTGAAACCTTCCCGGCTCACCACCTGGCTCAACATCCTGGCGGGCGTTTTCTTCCTGGTGTTTGCCGTGGTCTACCTGCTGCAAATCGCCGGCGTACTGCCCGAAGGCGGCGCGTAAGCATCATTTCAAACTTTTACCCTTATGGCATATACCGTGATTGGCCTTTTCGAGCAGGCAAGCGATGCACAACTGGCCCTTAAGCAACTGGTAGGCAACGGCATTGCGCGGGAGCACATCAACGTGCTGATCGGGAACCAAAACCAAGAGAGCCCCGATGCAGGGCCGGACCAGTTGGAGGATTTTTTCCGCGCCCTGCTGGACGATGGCCAGGAAGCTAAAAAGTTTGCAGAAGTGGCCCGGCGCAGTGCGGTAGTTACGGTGCAAGTCGCTTCCCGGGCTGCCGCCGAACACGCGGCCGAAGTACTCGACGGCAGCGGGGCCATGCCCGCAGACGAAACCACCGGGCCGCAAGGCTCCCCGTCGGATGCTGTCTCTAAAGCAGCCGCCCAGCCCCAAAAGCGTTTCCGCAGCCGGATCGTGAACCGTCCGGAGGAGTAGGGTTTGCGCCCCCGGCAGTAGCCCTCATTCCTCTTTTTTGAGCGAAATCAGCACGCCCCCCGCAATGATGAGGGCAATGCCCGCCAGGCTTATGGCGTCGGGAAAGGGGTCGCCCAGCAAGACGCCCAGCAGGACCGAAAACACGATGTTGCTGTAGCCGATGCTGGAAACGATGCCCGCTTTTTCTTCCCCGTAGGCTTTGGTTAAAAACACTTGTCCAGCCAGGGCCGTCACCCCCAGCAGGAGAATCCAGGGCCACTGGTGCAGGTGCGGGTAGACTAACCGGGTGGCAATGTAGTCGTACTGAGCCGGGTCTACCACCCGGCCGAGCAGCGCCGAAAGCAGCGGCAGCACCAGCCCGGAGGCCATGAACGAGAGCACCACCGACCGGGTGTCGTAGCGTTTCTTAAGCTCCCGGATCGAGAGGTAGGCCAGGGCCGTGCCCACGCCGCAGAACAGGCCGATGAGGTTGCTTTTCAGGCTCAGCGCCGAAGCTTCCGGCCGGAAGATGCACAGGATGCCCACGAAGCCCAGGCCGATGGACAGCCAGCCGTACTTGTGCAGGCGTTCTTTGAGCAGCAGCCAGGAGAGCAGGGCAATGAAAATGGGCGAAGTCTGCGAAAACGTGACGGCTTCCCCCAGGGAAATGGTGGTAATGTTGTAGAAAAAGGCGTACAGAGCCAGCGTGCCCACTACGCCCCGGAAGATTAGCAGCCACGGCTTGCCGCCCTCCTGCCGGATGGGCCGCCGGAAAAGCGTAAGCCCGATGAACAGCACCCCGAACAGGTTGCGGAAGAACACCAGTTGAATGGCGCTGAAGTCAGACCCCAGAAGCTTGGTAATGGCCCCCATCAACGCAAAGGAAAAGGC
>CADCTQ010000025.1 GCA_902805615.1 uncultured Cytophagales bacterium | reverse complement strand
AAGTATACTCGGTACTGCGCCACCTCGACTACACGGCCGACGGCGCCTACCCCACGGGCAACCTGGTGCGGGCCAGCGACGGCAACTTCTACGGCACGCTGCCCCAGGGCAGCCGCATCTACCGGCTCAAACCCGACGGCACGTTCTCGATCATCAAGACCATGAGCTTCTACACGGAGGGCGCCAACCCCTACGGCGGCCTGGTACAAGGCAACGACGGCTTCCTCTACGGCATGGCTTCCATGGGCGGCTCCAACACCGTAGGCACCGTGTTCAAGATCAAGATGGACGGGTCGGGCATGACCGTACTGCGCCACCTCAATGCGGGCACCGACGGCAGCTACCCGAAAGGCAGCCTCGTGAAGGGTGCGGATGGCATGCTGTACGGCATGACCCCGCAGGGCGGCGCCCACAAGGCGGGAACGCTCTTTAAAGTAGGCAGTACTGCTACTTCATTCTCCGTCATGCGCCACTTCAACCTGCTCACCGACGGCGGGACTCCCGAGGGCAGCCTGATCGTGGCCCGGCCCAACCTGCTGGTGGCAAACGCCCAGGCCGTAACCACCACCGAAGACGTTGCCAAAGCCATCACCCTCACCGGTTCGGGCGACCTGTCACTCTCCTACAACATCGTCTCCCAGCCCAAGAACGGCAAGATTTCCGGCACCGGCTCGGCCCGCACCTACACGCCCAACGCCAACTTCAACGGCTCCGACGCGTTCACCTTCGTGGTCACCAAGGGTTGCCTCGCTTCGGCTCCCGCTACGGTTACCATCGCGGTTTCGAGCGTCAACGACGCCCCGGTACTGGCGACCATCACCAACAAAACCGTGGTGAAGGGCAAGCTGCTCACCTTTACGGCTTCGGCCACCGATGCCGACCCCGGCCAGACCCGGACTTTCTCACTGGTCACCCCGCCGTCCGGGGCCACCATCGGCGCTACGACGGGTGTCTTCTCCTGGACGCCGGCCAACACCGGCACCTACACCCTGACGGTGAAAGTGACCGACAACGGGGTTCCCGCGCTTTCTTCCCAGAAGTCCTTTACTGTAACCGTGACCAGCACGCTTGCCGCCCGCGTTGCGGGTGAAGATTCCTTCGAAGGCGCCGCCCTTGCCAATGCCCGCCTGTTCCCCAACCCCGTTGCCGGCAAACTGACCGTCCAACTCGAAGGGGCCGCTGGTTTGGTACAGGGCACGGTCATCACCGACGCTACCGGCAAGACGCACCTTACGGATGCCCACCAGGTGAGCGGCGAGAACGAACTGGGCATTGACGTATCGGGTCTCCAGGAAGGCTTGTACCTCTTGCGTTTGCAAACTTCCCAGGGCGCCCACACGCTGCGCTTCCTCAAGCAGTAAAAAGTGCGTTAGGATCAAAGCAAAAAACCCGGTGCGAATGGTTCGTACCGGGTTTTTTTATTGACGATGGGTATGGGGCCAAAGGAGGAACGCAAAGAAACTCAACCGCAAGGGGGAACGCAAAAGGCGCAAAGGAGAGGGGTTGAACCGCAGAGGGCACGGAGAAAAAAAGGAACCACCCCTGTCCCCTCCTTGAAAAAAGGAGAGGAACCGTGACAATCGGCTGCATACCAAGGAGAAACTGCGCGGCATGTACTACCATCAGCGGGGCGCATGGGTACGGCTCCCCTCCTCCATCAAGGCTACGATTAGGACACTTTGTGAAATTGTGCGAAAAGTGGTCAGTGAAGACACTGACCACGGCAGCAAGAGACACCGACAGCGGTACGGAACTACCTCCATGAAGATCCGCACGCCGCCGTCAGTGTCCGCCGCCGTCCGTGTCTCACTGACGGCTCGGGATGGTCTTTGGAGCAGGTTCCACAAATGTGTCCTAATCGTAGCCTCCATCAAGGAGGGGACAGGGGTGGTTGTTTCGCTAACCCGCTTATTGTCAAACATAAACGGGTTGCCGTTGTTCCCGGAGACGCGATGAATCGCGTCTCTACACCATTGTCGCGCCGGCTTGCACGGCCGTCAGGTTGTCGCGTTCCGCGTCGGTAAACATCCGGGAGCGGATGAGAAAGCGGATGCCCAGGGGAATTTCCAGGGAAAAGCTGGCGCCGCGGCCGGGTGTCACGTCAATGGTGAGCTGGGTGTGCTGCCAGTACTGGTACTGTTCTTCCGACATGAAGAACGCGCAGCCGTGAACCGACCCCAGCCACACGTCGCTCTCCCCGATGATGAACTCACCCTTCGGAAAACACATGGGCGAGGAGCCGTCGCAGCAGCCGCCGCTCTGGTGGAACATCAGTTCGCCGTGCCCGGCCCGCAGTTTGTCAATCACTTCCGCCGCCGCCGGCGTAATCTGTACTCTGGGTATTTTCATAGCTAAATGGGTAAAACGGATAAAGAGAGAGGCAGGCCCCTTGGCCCGCCCCTCCCGGTTTTGATCAGATCAATTGGTTCCCGGCCTCCCTTTGCCCCCGTCTCCTCCCCGGAACGTACCGGAACACTGACAACGCCCTTCCCCGGTCCTCCTCCGGTCCCCCTTCCTCCGGTCTCCGTTCGTTCCGGCCTCCCTGCGTCCGGTCTGCCGTTTCCCCTTTAAAAGAAGCCGAGCTTGCTCTTGCTGTAAGAGATGAGCAGGTTCTTGTTCTGGGTATAGTGGTTGAGCATCATCTTGTGGTTTTCGCGGCCGAAGCCGGAACGCTTGTAGCCGCCGAACGGGGCGTGCGCCGGGTAGGCGTGGTAGCAGTTGACCCACACGCGGCCCGCCTGGATGGCCCGGGGCACGCCGTACATTTCGTGGGCGTCGCGGGTCCATACGCCGGCGCCGAGGCCGTAGGCCGTGTCGTTGGCGATCTGGATGGCTTCCTCCACGGTCTTGAAGGTCGTCACGCAGGTCACCGGGCCGAAAATTTCCTCCTGAAACACCCGCATCTTGTTGTGGCCCTTCAGGATGGTCGGCTCGATGTAGTAGCCGTTCTCCTTGCCGCTGTTCTGGTGGAACGCCGCGCCGCCCGTAAGCACCTGGGCGCCTTCCTGCTTGCCGATGTCAATGTAGGAAAGGATTTTCTGGTACTGGTCGTTGGAAGCCTGGGCGCCCATCATTACCGTGGGGTCGAGCGGGTCGCCCATCTTGATGGCCTTGGTGCGGGCAATCACCCTTTCCATGAAGGCGTCGTAGATGTCTTCCTGCACCAGGATGCGCGACGGACACGTACACACCTCACCCTGGTTGAGGGCAAACATCACCGCCCCTTCCACGCACTTGTCGAGGAAGTCGTCGTCGGCGTCCATCACGCTCTTGAAGAAGATGTTGGGCGACTTGCCGCCCAGCTCCATCGTGACCGGGTTCAGGTTTTCGGAGGCGTACTGCATGATGAGGCGGCCCGTGGTGGTTTCGCCCGTAAAGGCCACTTTGGCTACCCGCTTCGACTGGGCCAGGGGCTTGCCGGCCTCGGGACCGAAGCCGTTCACCACGTTGATCACGCCCGGGGGTACAATGTCCTGAATGAGTTCCATGAGGATCAGCAGGCCGACGGGGGTCTGCTCGGCGGGCTTTACCACCGTGCAGCAGCCGGCGGCCAGGGCGGGGGCGATCTTCCAGGTGGCCATCAGCAGGGGGAAGTTCCAGGGAATGATCTGGGCCACGACGCCGATGGGTTCTTTGATGTTGACGGATACGGTGGTGGCGTCGAGTTCGGCCACGCTGCCTTCTTCGGTCCGGATGGCGCCGGCGAAGTAGCGGAAGTGGTCAATGCAGAGCGGCAGGTCGGCGGCCAGCGTCTCGCGGATGGCCTTGCCGTTGTCAATGCAGTCTACCGTGGCCAGGTATTCCAGGTTCTGCTCCATCACGTCGGCAATCTTGAGCAGGACGTTGCTGCGCAGGGTGGCCGACGTCTTGCTCCAGGTTTCGAAGGCGGCGTGGGCGGCGTCGAGGGCCAGTTCCACGTCTTCCTTGCCCGAACGGGCTACGTGGGTGAATACCTTGCCGTCAATGGGCGAAATGTTCTCGAAGTACTGACCGCCCACCGGCTCCACGAATTTGCCGCCGATGAAGTTGCCGTATTTCTCCTTGAAAGCAGGCCGCTTGTAGGCCGTGGCTACGGAGTTTTCCATTTCTGCTGTTGCCATAATGCGTAGAATTTTGGGTGATGGTGTTCTGGCAACAAAGGTGGAGAAAGCCCGGCGGCAGGCGTTGTACGATCCTATCGAAAACTAGCACAATCCTATCATTTTGATTTTTTGGGGATTTTTTAATGCTTTTCTAATATGGGCGGCGGGTATTTTGGGATCGGGTTTGAACCCGATCCCATTGGAAAGGCATGGTCAGTTGCCTGGAAAGTTTAACCTTTCTGCTCAATATCAGTAGGATCGGGTTTAAACCCGATCCCTACGCGCCGATCCCTACGCGCCGCGTGCTACGCTACCTGCCTGCTCGAAGAGCATCAGGATCATGCCGTCTTTGAGGCCGATGTCGGGCACGCGCATCTGGTCGGCGCCGGCCCACTTCATGGCGCTGAGGTAGATGTCGGTGGCGGGTACGATCACGTCGGCGCGGTCGGGGTTCATTTTGAGCTTGTGAATGCGTTCCTCTTCGGTGAACCGGGCGATGTAGTCGCGGGTGGCAATGATCTCCTCGCGGGAAATCTTGTTGTTGTCGCGCTTTTTGGTGGCGAGTTCGAAGACCTTGCTGATGTTGCCGCCGGTGCCCACGGCCGTAATGGGTCCTTCTACGCGGGGGGCGTTGGCGGCGATCCAGGCCTTCATCTGCTTCCAGGGCAGGGGCGAGTCGGCGTGTTCGAGCTGGCGCACCGAGCCGATCTTGAAGGATTGGGAAGCGATCTTTTGCCGTTTGGCGTAGAGGTTCAGTTCGGTGCTGCCGCCGCCCACGTCAATGTGAAGGTAGTTCTTTTGGTCGAGCGTCTGGGCGATGACTTTGCCCACCAGTTCGGCCTCGCGGTTGCCGTCGATCACTTCGATGTGCAGGCCCAGCTCGCGCCGCACCCGTTCCACCACTTCGGGGCCGTTCTGCGATTCGCGCATGGCCGACGTGGCGCAGATGGCGTAGTGGTCCACCTCGTGCAGTTCGATGAGCAGCTTGCAGGCGTGCAGGAACTGGAGCGTCTTCTGCTGGCGTTCCGGGCTGATCTTTTTGATGGTGAACACATCGTGGCCCAGCCGGAGCGGGTAGCGGATGTACTCGATCTTCTTGAATGAAGTCTCTGAGCCGTCGTGCAGTACGGCCGATACTTGCATCCGGGCGGCGTTTGAACCAATGTCAACGGCGGCTATTTTCACGGGCTTGACTGTTTTTGAGTAGTGTACGTGGTTCGGGTTTTGATGTTTGGTGCGTTGGTAAAGTGTTGGAGGTGTCAGGAAATGGGGGAGCGGGTGTTTGGAAGAGGGGAGGGGTTTCCCGGGGATTGCGCGGGGAAGAGTTTCTGGCTGATCTCGCAGGCAGGAAAGGGAAGGGCGTCTTGCGGATATTGGCGGAGGGAAAAAAGGGGTTCTCGCAGATGACGCAGGGAAGGAAAGGGTTTCTCGCAGATTGTCGCAGATAAGGGCGCAGATGGACGCAGA
>CADCTQ010000024.1 GCA_902805615.1 uncultured Cytophagales bacterium | reverse complement strand
ATGATTATGATCGGTTATGATGAAGGGAGTGAGATGAAGGCACTGAAGAAGAGATCATAACAGATCATAACCAATCAGTGTACCATTCATCGTTCACCCCGTTCCACCGTGAGCAGCGGCAGCACCACCATGAAGTTGGACGCCGTGACGATCACTTCCACGGCCTGCCGGCACAGGAGCCGGTACCGCTGGCTGATGTTGGCCAGGCCCGTCTGGGTGGAGTCGGGCACGCTGGATTTGCGCTGCAAGTTGTTTTTGACCACCAGCACCTCGTCCTTTTCCACGTACAGGTGAATGTGCAGCGGCTTTTCGGTGGATACGACGTTGTGCTTGATGGCGTTCTCCAGGAGCATCTGGAGGGTGAGCGGCGCGATGAACTTGCCCAACTGGTCCTCGGGAATGTCGGTGTTCACCCGCAGGTTCTCCCCGAACCGCGTTTTGAGCAGGAACAGGTACGCCTCGGCAACTTTCATCTCCTCGGCCAGCGTCACCAGTTCCCGGTCCTTGTTCTGCAACACGTACCGGTACACGTTGGAGAGCTTCTGCACGAACGTTACGGCCAGTTGCGGGTCTTCGGGAATGATGGTGATGAGCGTGTTGAGGCTGTTGAACAGGAAGTGCGGATTGACCTGGCTCTTGAGCGTTTCGAATTGCGAGGCAATGTTTTCCCGCTTCAGTTGCTCGGCTTCCAGGATGGTTTTGTGCCATTGTTTGAGAAAATAAGCCGCTTCGTTGATCGAAACCACCACCAGGGTGCCGACCAGGCTGGGCTTGAGGGCCACGTTGAAGTCGGAAAGCAAAACACGCAGGGTAAAGGGGCGCTCCGCGTGGATGAGGATGAGCAGGGCGCTCAGCAGCAGTACGGCCAGTACCGTGTAGATGATGCACCAGGCCATTTCCGCCATCAGCCGCTGCGAGGTTTGGCCGTAGTTCGGGTATTTGCGCCGGAGCCGGTTCACGACGGCCTGGTTCCCTTCCCACATGAAAAACGTGTACAGCGTGGAGTAGCCCACGTTGATCCAGTACGCCGAAGCGCCGGTCTGGTCGGTCAGGTTGAAGAAGTACACCGCCAGGAAACCCAACAGAATATAGACGGGAATGCGCTTGAGCATAAGAGGAACCAGTTTACTGCTTTCCGGGCCGGTACGGGGACGATCCGCCGGAATCGAATGGGTTGATTAAAGTTAGGAAAAAAACAGGCCGTTGCGGCCTGAAGGGCACGGTTGCAACCGCTGGCGGGAGCGTCCCCGTGCCGGCCTTTACGCCGGCCGCGCCACCGGCCCGCGGAATTTCCGTTGGTAATGCCGTTTCCAGTACGCCAGCAGCGGCGCCCCGATGAGGGTAGGCCACAGCCACCGGAGTGCATCGGGCAGGAATACGAAGTTGACGGCCGAGAACGCCGACACGGCGGCAATGTAGGAGCCCGCCATGCCCTGCATGTGGTCGTACCACCACGCCATCCGGTCGCCGGAGGGTTTGAAGTAACGGTACATTTGGACTCCCGAAAAGCGGAGCCCGATGCCCGCAAAGGCCAGCGAGACGTACCCGAACGGGTGGTGCGGGCGCAGCGTGAACAGGTGAACGCCCCAGCCGGCCAGCGCCAGGTAAAAGAGAATCATGGCGGCGGCAACCAGCAGGTCCACTTTGGCGGCCCGCGCCGGGTCGGCGGCCCGCCGGCGCACTACGGCCCGGTAGCCCGACAGCGACAGGTGGAAGCTGAACACGGCCACCAGGAACAGGAAGACATTGGGGTTGATGAACGTCAGGGGCACGGCCGAAGCCGCTACCGCTGCCATGGCCCAAAAGAACACATTGCCCCAGGCGGCGTGGGCTTTGCCGCCCTTGCGGGCCAGCAGGGCCACCGGGGCCACGAAAAAAGCCGTCATGCCCGCCCCGATGTGCAGGATGCGTAAGGTTTGGTAGAGGGTTTCCATGCGTAGCCGTTGGTTGGTATCCCGAAAATACGGACCCGCCCGGCGGCCGGCGACCCGGAACCGACGGGGCGGACGAAAGCGGCTCCCAAGCGTAGGAAGGAGCGGAAGAAACCTCCCGGGTTTCGAACACCCGAAAGCTTTATAAAAGAGCAAGACGCCCCCGTTGGAAGCGCCTTGCTTGTGGTTGCCCGGAAAAACGAACGGCTACCGTTGGGGCACGCCCCCGGAGCCGCCCAGCGAAGAGCGGTTGCCGCCGAACATCCAGTGCAGGCCGACCTGGGCGCCCACCAGTACGTTGGCCCGCCGGCCGAACAGGTCGCTGGAAAACTGCTTGCCGGTGCTGTTCTTGATGGCGTTGATCACGTCTTCGTTGCGCACGTCCACGAAACCGTAGTTGCCCCGGATCTGCGTGGAAAGGTACAGGTTGCGGCCCAGGTCAATGTCGAGCCCCAGGCCCAGCGCCAGTTGCAGGTCCATCTTGCGGAACTGCTGCACGGCGTTTTGGGCTTCGGTGCTGTAGATCGTCGTTTCCTGGGCGGGCATTACGTAGGTACGCTTGGCCGGGTCGTATTCGCTGGCGCCGGCCGGCAGTTCCTCGCCTTCGGGCAGCACCAGCGTGCCGCGTTGGTGCTGGTCGTAGATTTCCTGCCCTTTGGTGAGCAGCGAGAGCTGGGGGCCGAACATGAAGTTGGCCCGCGTGCGGGCCGAGCCCGTGCTGAACGTCCGCAGCAGCAGCGGCAGGTGCAGGTAATTGAGTTCGATGCGCCGCTCGCCGATCACCTGTTTGGTGGCGTCAATGATCTGGTACACCTGTCCCTGGCGCGAAAGGATGGATTCGAGCTGCAACCCGAAGCCGCGGCCGAAGTCAGCCCCGGCCGAAAGGCCCACCGGCGCGAAGTTGTAGGTCGGCGTGGCGTTGTAGCGGGGGTCTTCGGAAAGCCCCTTGTCGAGCACCAGCGTCGTGTTGAAGGCCGAGGTAAGCCCCACGTGCAGTTGCGCCTGCCCGAAAGTGGGCAGGGCCGCCAGCAGGCCGGCCACGCAGCCCGATGCAATGGCGTAAAGCGTTTTTTTCATGGATGGAGAGACTAGTGTTGCGAAGAAACCGGATTTTTTGGGTTAAAGCGCTAAAGATAATGCGCCCGGTTTGCTTTGCCGCGCCAAACCCGGGCCGGATATTACGTATACCTCACCCGGGACGGGTAAAAGCGGCCCGGCGGCGGCACGAGTAATGCCGCAGACCTTTTTATAATTAAAATCTTCTACCTAACTTTGCGGACTTGATTTGGGAGGGATAGCAATGAAAGATTTACGGCCCTTTGACATAGAGATTCAGACGCTGAAGTTTAAGCGCTACGAATTCGAATACGACATAGATGCTTCGTTCTTCACGCATTTCGAACGGAGCCCGGTGGAGAAAGGTACCTTCAAGGTAAAACTGACATTGGACAAGTCGGAAACGATGCTCCAGTTGAAGTTTCACATCCAGGGCGTGGCCGAGTTTGCCTGCGACCGTACGTCGGAGCTTTTTGACCACCCGATTGACGTGACCAACCGGCTGATCCTCAAGTTCGGCGAGGAGAACGAGGAGCTTTCCGACGAGATCGAGATCATTTCGCGGGGTTCGCAGCACATCAACGTGGCCCAGTACATTTACGAGTTCATCGGGCTGGCCGTGCCCATGAAGAAGATTCACCCGCGGCTGGCCGACCAGCAGTACGAGGAGAACGAAGAAGGCATTCTCGTGTACCGGTCGGCGGGCGAAGAGGGCGCGGAAGGGGACGACGGGGGTGATGACGAGGAGGGCGACGTGGACCCCCGCTGGCAGATTCTCAAGAACCTGCCCAAGAACTAGGAAACGCTTTTTTATTCAGTACATACCCACTACAGACTTCCTCAGGAGCAAACAGTAATTCAAACAACAATATCATACAATGGCACACCCGAAACGAAGAATTTCCAGAACCCGGAGAGACAAGCGCAGAACGCACTACAAGGCCGTAGCTGCCCAGGTATCTACCTGCCAGACCACCGGCGAGCCGCACCTGAGCCACCGGGCGTACGTAGTAGACGGCAACTTGTACTACAACGGCAAATTGGCAATCGAAAACTATACTTCTGTTGCCTAAGAAGCAGAATTATCGTATCGTTGAGGGCTGAATGGGGGGAGAATCCCTTTTCAGCCCTCGGCGGTTTGAGCCGTTTTTGTCATAATAAAACCCGTTTTTTGCAATGAAAATTGCCCTGGATGCAATGGGCGGTGACTACGCACCGCAGGCCATCGTGGAAGGTGCATTGCTGGCTTGCGAAGGACTGCCCGCGGACGTGGAGATTGTACTCATCGGGCAGGAAAAAGCAATCCAGGAACTTTTGCACAGTCCCACCTATACGTCGGCTTCCATTTCGGTGGTTCACGCCGACGAGGTGATAGAGATGGGCGAACACCCCACCAAAGCCCTGTCTCAGAAAACCAATTCCAGCATTGCCATTGGGTTTGGCCTGCTCAAAGCCGGCCGGGTGGACGCCTTTTGCAGCGCCGGCAACACGGGGGCCATGCTGGTGGGGTCCATGTTCAGCGTAAAGGCCATTGAAGGCGTGCAGCGGCCGTCCATTGCCAGCCACTTCCCCAAGGAAGACGGCAGCTACGGGGTGATCCTCGACGTGGGCGCCAACGCCGATTGCAAGCCCGAAGTGCTCGACCAGTTTGCCGAGCTGGGCTCGGTGTACGCCAAAAGCGTGCTGGGCATTGCCAAGCCCCGCGTGGGACTCATGAACATGGGCGAGGAAGAGCAGAAAGGCAACATCCTGGCGCAGGCCACGCACCAGTTGCTCAAGGCCAACCCGCGGATTCATTTCATCGGCAACCTGGAGGGCCGCGACGTGTACAGCGACAAGGCCGACGTGATCGTGTGCGACGGTTTTACGGGCAACGTCATTCTCAAGCTGGCCGAATCCATCTACGACATCTTCTACCGCCGCGGCGTCCGCGACGAATACCTGGACAAGTACAATTACGAAGCCATCGGGGGCAGTCCCATCCTGGGCGTAAACGGCAACGTGGTGATCGGCCACGGCGTATCGTCCCCGCTGGCGGTGAAAAACATGCTCTTGCAGGCCCGTAAAATGGCCGAGTCCAAATTGCACTTAAAAATTAAACAAGCTTTTAACAGTCAGAAGTAAAAAGTTATCAGGTTACTGGGTTACCAGGTTATTACGCGTCGGGATTCGCTGCCTTCTGCCAACGCATACTCAGTAACAGGATAACTCAGCAACTGCGTAATTCAATCTCTCATGACTCAAATCAAAGCCGCGATCACGGGGATCTGTGGGTATGTTCCTGATTATATCCTTACCAACGCGGAACTGGAAACAATGGTAGATACTTCCGATGAGTGGATCACCTCCCGCACCGGAATCAAAGAAAGAAGAATACTGAAGGGCGAAGGAATGGGTACTTCGCACATGGGCGCCGAAGCCGTCAAGGGGCTGCTCCGCAAGACCGACACCCGGCCCCAGGACATTGACCTCATCATCTGCTCCACCACCACCCCGGATTTCGTTTTTCCCGCCTCCGCCAACATCATCTCCGACATGGTGGGCGCCAAAAATGCCTTCAGCTACGACATGCAGGCCGCCTGCTCCGGCTTCCTCTACGCCATGAGCACGGCCTCCCAGTTCATCGAAACGGGCCGCTACAAAAAAGTGATCGTGGTCGGCGCCGACAAGATGTCCTCCATCGTGGATTACCAGGACCGTTCTACCTGCATCATCTTCGGCGACGGGGCCGGCGCGGCCCTGCTGGAGCCGAGTACCGACGGCAACGGCCTGATTGACTTCGTGCTTAAATCGGACGGCTCGGGCATCAACCACCTGGTGCAGAAGGCCGGGGGCAGCCGCCGGCCGCCCTCCATCGAGACGGTCACCAACCGCGAACACTACATTTACCAGGAAGGGGCCGCCGTGTTCAAGTTTGCCGTCACCAACATGGCCGAAGCCGCCGCCCAGATCATGGAGCGCAACCGCCTCACCAGCGGGCAGGTGAAGTGGCTCTGCCCGCACCAGGCCAACAAACGCATCATCAGCGCCACCGCCGACCGCATGGGCATCGGGGAAGAAAAGGTAATGATCAACATTCACAAGTACGGCAACACCACCAACGCCACCCTGCCGCTGGCCCTGTGGGACTACGAAAGCCAACTGCGCAAAGGGGATAACATTGTGTTTGCCGCCTTCGGGGGCGGATTCACCTGGGGCGCCGCCTACCTGAAGTGGGCCTACGACGGCGACCAGTTTGCCTAAAGCCAGTTTGTGATGGACCAACTACTACCGAGGAGCTTGCAAATGGCGGCCATTGTGGATGCGAAAAACGCCGGGAATCCCGTGGCGGGTACCCGGCGCTGCCCCGGCACGGTGCGGGTAAAATGACTTTTAGCCTTACTTGCCGCGTGCGTGGCGTAAGGCTTTTTTTATTGAACATAGCAGAGAGGTATACCTGACGGAACCCAAACAACTAAACCATGAAAGCAAAAGAAATTCAGGATCTGATTGACTTTATTGCCAAGACCGGCCTGGACGAGGTCAATATTGAGACGGAGCAGTTTAAGCTGAACGTAAAGCGGTCGGGCGCCGGCCGGCCCGCCGACTCGTACGCCCAGCCGCTATTGCCGCCCGCCCCGCCGCCTCCGGCAGCCCTGCCGCCCCCCGTGGCCGCGGCCCCGCCCCCCGCGGCCACTGCTGCCCCCACGCCGGCTGCCCCGGTTGCCAGCAACCACCACACGTTAAAGTCGCCCATGATCGGTACGTTCTACCGTTCGGCCAGCCCCGAGTCCCCCGTTTTCGCCCACGTCGGCGACGAAGTGAAGAAGGGACAGACCTTGTGCATCATCGAGGCCATGAAGCTGTTCAACGAGATCGAAAGCGAAGTGTCGGGCCGCGTGGTAAAGGTACTCGTTGACAACGCCTCGCCGGTGGAATACGACCAGCCCCTGTTCCTGATTGACCCGAGCTAAGGCGGGAGACAGCCGTCTTTCAGTGATTCATACTCAATTCCAAATGTTAGCTTGGGTACCGCTGCCAACCACGCACTGCCCATTGCGCATTAGCACTCAACATTCAAGACTATCCAACAACCGTGTTCAAGAAAATATTGATTGCCAACCGGGGAGAGATTGCATTGCGGATCATCCGTACCTGCCGGGAGATGGGCATTAAAACGGTGGCTATTTACTCCACGGCCGACAAGGAAAGCTTGCACGTCAAGTTTGCCGACGAAGCCGTGTGCATTGGTCCGCCGGCCAGCAAGCTCTCCTACCTCAACATCCCCAACATCATCGCCGCCGCGGAGATCACCAACGCCGACGCCATCCATCCCGGCTACGGCTTTCTCTCCGAGAATGCCGACTTCTCGCGCATCTGCCAGGAGTACAACATCAAGTTCATCGGGCCCACGCCCGAAATGATCGAGTCCATGGGCGACAAGGCTTCGGCCAAGGACACCATGAAAAAAGCCGGCGTGCCCACCATCCCGGGTTCCGACGGCCTGATCGACTCGGCGGCCGAAGGCAAAATACTGGCCGACCAAATTACCTACCCGGTCATCATCAAAGCCACTGCCGGCGGCGGGGGCCGCGGCATGCGGGTCATCCAGTCGGAAGCCGAATTCGACAAAGCCTGGAACGACGCCCGCGTGGAGGCCGAAGCGGCCTTCGGCAACGGCGGGTTGTACCTGGAAAAATTCGTGGAGGAGCCCCGGCACGTGGAAATCCAGATCGTGGGCGACAAGTACGGCAAAGTGTGCCACCTCTCCGAACGGGATTGCTCCATCCAGCGGCGCCACCAGAAACTGGTCGAAGAAACGCCTTCCCCCATCATCACCCCGGACCTGCGCGAAAGAATGGGCGCCGCCGCCATCAAGGGCGCCTCGGCCATTGCCTACGAAGGGGCCGGCACCATTGAGTTCCTGGTGGACAAGCACGGCAACTTCTACTTCATGGAAATGAACACCCGCATCCAGGTGGAACACCCGGTAACGGAGGAGGTGACGGATTTTGACCTCATCAAGGAGCAGATCAAGGTAGCGGCCGGCGTGCCGATCTCCGGCAAAAACTACGAACCCAACCTGTACGCCATCGAGTGCCGCATCAACGCCGAAGACCCGGCCAACGGCTTCCGCCCTTCCCCCGGCAAGATCACGAATCTGCATTTGCCCGGCGGCCACGGCGTCCGGATTGACAGCCACGTGTACGCGGGCTACACCATTCCGCCCAACTACGACTCGATGATCGCCAAGCTGATCGTCAGCGCCCAGTCGCGGGAGGAGGCCATTGTGCGCATGAAGCGGGCCTTGCAGGAATTCGTGATCGAAGGCATCAAAACCACCATTCCTTTCCACATCCGGCTGATGGACGACAAGGGATTCCGCTCGGGCAAGTTCACCACCAAGTACCTCGATACGTTTGATTTCACGGGCCTGTAGCAGGGCTTTCTGATACAATACCCTTTCTCATTGAAGTGCCGCGGTTCGCAACTGCGGCACTTCTTTTTTCCCGGGCGTACTGCTTCCCGCGTTCCGGAAAGTCTTTTCGCCAAAGGCAACCGGGCTTTCTGACGCTGAAATAGATTGAAAACTGCGTACAGTAATTCCCGGATTAGCATTACCGGTGATGACAGGTAGGTAACAGGTGACGACGGGTGGGTGAGTCGTCGTTGGGGAAAGTCCCGGAGGGACGTCCTGTTCCTAGTACGCAACATTTCCCTCACGCAAGAGCTCCGTAGGAGCGACCTGTTAGCTGAGGACATTTGAACAGGACGAAGACTCGAACAGGACGCTCCTCCGGAGCTTTCGACAACGCTTCATGCGGGCGGGTCGCTTCCACCCCTGGTACCCCTCCAGGAGGAACCCGCCTTTTCTAAGATGCACACCCTGTTACCAGTTCAAATGCCAAACCGGGTCCACCCGTTTCATCAAGTTCATCTTGGTATTACCCCGGGAAGGCGGCAATCTCGATGATTTTACGCAGGATCACCAGGCCCAGGAAGAAGGAGAACAGGTAGCTGATGACCCGCGAGGAGAGCAGGCTGCCGGCCTTTACCCCGAAGGGCGAGGCAATGACGACGCCCACCGACAGGGCCAGCACCACCGGGAAAATCACGTACCCCATGTTGTAGAAGTCGAAGGGATGCCGCGGCTTTTCGAGCATACTCGAAAGCGTCAGGGAAAGCGACGTAATGCCGATCACCCCCAGCGAAATGGAGTTGGCCTTTTTGATGTCCATCTTGAACACGGAGTTGAGGATGGGAATGATGATGATGCCGCCGCCCAACCCCGAGAGGGCCGACACGGTGCCGCTGGCAAGGCCCGCCAGCCCGAGCCGCAGCCCCCGGCCTTCCTGTTCCAGGTTCTCGGCCGGCAGCGGTTTGGCGGCGTTGGCCAGGGTTTTGAGCATCATGTAGATCAGCAGCAGCACGATCACCACGTTGAAGGCGCCCCGGGAGTACCACGTGGTGTTCACCACGCCGTGCAGCACCAGCAACGAGGAGATGACGCCGAAAAAACCGATGGTCACCACTTCGGTGAGGTAGAAATTGCGGGTCCTGACCAGGAAATAGTTGGCCGAAAGGGCCGAAAAAAGCGACGCGACGATGGAGTTGGCAATGGTATACTGCACCATTTCGGCGGCGGGTACGCCCAGGTGGCTCAGGGTGGCCGGAATGACGACGATGTAAATGATGCCTCCGCCGATGCCCAGCAGGCCGCCCAGGAAGCCGCCCACCAAACCCGCCACGAAAAGGAAAAAAAAGTCTATCACTGCAATGCGTTTTTTCAGAAGCGAGAAGCGAGGAGTAAGAAGCGGGAAGGAGGTACACGCACTTTGCCGTAATCACCGGACAAGCCCGTACGCTTTCTTCTCACTCCTCGCTTCTCGCTTCTCAGGCTATAATTCTACACAAAGAAAAAGGACTGCGCAAAAGCCAGTCCTTTTTATTCGTACAAAGCATTACGGGTTATTTCCCCTTGAGGAGCTGGCCGTAGCGGCCGTTGTTGTTGAGCACGTCCACGGCGGCGCGGATGTCCACGTCGTCGTCGAAGGAGGCTTCCACGAATCCTTTTTGCAGGTAGTAGCGCGACACGATTTCCTGTTCGAGCATTTCCTTGATTTCAGGCTTGAACTTCTGGAGGTCGGAATCCTTGTTGTGGTACATCTTCGTCTTCAGCGACTTGATCTGCTCCTGGATGTCTTCGTAGTACTTTTCCTTCTTGGCGTAGGTAATGAGGTCTTCCACCGATTTCTCTACCTGGGTGGTGTAGTCGTACTCCTTGTTGCCCAGCCAGTTCACGAAAGCCTGGTATTCCTCGTCGCTCAGCTGGAAGTCCTTGGCCGGCTTGATGGACTGGTGTTCGTTGGCGTACTTGTTGGCGTATTCAAACAGCAGCCCTTTGCTGTCGAGGCTCTGGGCAATGGCCGGGAACGTGGGGTGCTCCACCGGCACGTCGGGGGTGATGCCGCCGCCGTCGTACACCATGCGGCCGTTGCGGGTTTTAAAGGCCACTTGCAGGGAGTCGGGAATCTTGCCCACGCTGCCGTCTTCGTTGCGGTGGCTGTAGTCAATGGCCTGGATGCACCGGCCGCTGGGAATGTAGTACTTGGCCGTGGTGATCTTGAGCTGCGAGTTGTAGGAGAGGGGACGCGTGGCCTGCACGAGGCCCTTGCCGTACGTCTTCTGGCCGATGAGCACGCCGCGGTCGTAGTCCTGGATCACGCCGGCCACGATCTCGGCCGCCGAGGCGCTGCGGCTGCTGGTGAGCACGGCCACCGGAATGTCGGTGTCGGCCGGCGGGTTGAGGGCCGTATACACTTTGTTCCAGTCGGTGACTTTGCCCTTGGTGCTCACGATCTCGGCGTCCTTGGCCACGAACAGGTTGGAAATGTTGACGGCTTCGCTCAGCAGGCCGCCCGGGTTGTCGCGCAGGTCGAGGATGAGCTTCTTGGCGCCTTTGGCCTTGAGTTCGGTCAGGGCGTTCTTCACTTCCCGCGAGGCGCCGGTGGTAAAGTCCGACAGGTGGATGTAGCCGACTTCGCCCGACACCATGCCGTAGTAGGGCACGTTCTCGATCTTGATGTTTTCGCGCACCACCGCAATGTCCATGGGCTTGTCCTGCCCGAACCGCTTCACGGTCAGCTTCACGCTGGTGTTGGCCTGGCCGCGCAGCAGTTTGTTGACGTCGTGGTACGACTTGTTTTTCACGTCAATGTCGTCAATCTTGAGGATTTCGTCGCTCACGCGCAGACCGGCTTTGGCGGCCGGGGAGTTTTCGTTGGGCAGCACCACGTACGTCTTGCCGTTGCGGGGCGACACCGCGGCGCCGATGCCGCCGTACTGGCCGGTGGTCATGGTGCGGTAGTCCTCGATTTCGTCCTCGGGAATGTAGTCGGTATACGGGTCGAGCGAACGCAGCATGGCGTCAATGCCTGTCTTCATCAGGCGGTTGGGGTTGATCTCGTCAACGTAGTAGGTATTGACCTCGCGGAAAAGGGTTGCGAAAATGTCCAGGTTCTTGACAATCTCAAAATAGCGTTCACCCGGGTCGCTGAAAGACATTAAGCCCAACCCGGCCGCTGCCACTGCTCCCAGGGCTACCTTCCGGAACCGTTTTGTATTCATACCGCAGAAATGTTAGGGGATGTATTGAAAAATGGGAAGCTTTACTTCGAACTGCTTTTAGGAGGCTCTTCTTGTAAAAGCATACGCTGCCATACTAATATCAGCTTTTTTTTCAACAAATCAAAGGCCAGCGGCTCCTTGGCCGTGTACACAAACGCCACGCAGGCAGGAAGTTTGGCCGGGGGCACGCCGCCCAGCAGTTCAGCCCGGCTAGTGCGGTAGGCTTCGCGCAGCCGCCGGCGGATGAGGTTGCGGTCCACGGCCCGCTTGAAGTACCGCTTGGATACCGAAAAAAGTACCTCCGGCCGGGCATCGTCGGCCGGCGGCCCGGGCAGGTATTGCAGGCGGAAGGGGTATAAATAAACAGAGGAACCTTTTTTGAAAAGTTCCTCTATCTTTTTTTTGCTGGTAAGCCGTTCTCTTTTGGGAAATTGCTGATCGGGAACCGCAGAAAGGGGTCGTTCCATAGGCGGCAGAAGCAGCAGCCGTCCGGCTGCATGTCAAGTCGTTAAGCCTTGTGTCTTGCTTCGTCCGATACGGACAGTTTCTTCCGGCCCTGCGCTCTTCTGCGGGCCAGAATCTTGCGGCCGTTGGCAGTGCTCATTCTCTCTCTGAAACCGTGCTTGTTCTTGCGCTTACGATTGGACGGCTGAAACGTTCTTTTCATGATAATCTGAAATTATTATGGCCCGCAAAATTAGGCACTAATTCGGGAATTGCAAAGATGTAAGCGAAATAATACACCAACCGGGTTTGCGGTAGAGACGCGATTTGTACGTGATTAGCGCCCTCCCTTGTGGATGCGTAGTGAGTAGCCAGGCAGTGTGTGGATGGGCAGTGAACGGGCACGGTTCCTTACGGGCCCGTATCGTTGTTTCGGCACCGGTGGTATCGCGGCGCGTGGGCCCGGCCCAATGGCGAGGGGCGGGTTGATCAGAGGGGGGAAGCATCATTGGGCCTAGCCCTTTTTGGTTCTTTTTGGGGCAATGCCAAAAAGAACAAACTCCACTTACGCATCTTCAACCAATCCCCATCCTATCTCCACCCATGCTGTTACCACCCCTCACAACCCTCCCCTCACCAACCCTAAGCCCCTCAAATTCGCCCATACGCTAATCACATACGAAGCTCTAGCTTCGCGCCTCCTCCGTTTTCCGCCTCCGGCGGAACCAAAGTCAATGTAGCTCATTAAACCGGAGATGTATCAATTGGAGCGCAAATGCATTGCAAATGCATTGATTTCTCAGCCTTCGTTCCGCCGGAGGCGGAAAGCATAGTTGGCACGAAGCACAGCTTCGCGCCAGCTTGCAACCCCGCGCCAGCCCGTTCTGCTCCGCGCCAGTAGGGCGGCAGGGCAAAAAATATAGCGTTCAGGCGGGCCTGAACGCTACGCAATGACCGGGGTGACCGGGATCAGATGTTGAACTTGTTGAGTTCCTTCACGGCGTGGTCGGCGGCGCGGGCCGTGAGGGCCATGTAAGTCAGCGACGGGTTCACGCAGGAGGCCGACGTCATGGCGGCGCCGTCGGTCACGAACACGTTTTCGCAGCCGTGCACCTGGTTGAACTTGTTGAGCACCGACGTTTTGGGATCGTTGCCCATGCGGGCCGTGCCCATCTCGTGGATCGCCATGCCGGGCCAGGAGCCGTTGTCGTAGGTTTTCACGTTTTTGAGGCCGCCGGCTTCGAGCATTTCGGCGGCGTCGTTCATCATGTCCTTGCGCATCTTCTTCTCGTTCTCCTTGAAGTCGGCGTTGAAAGTGACCGTGGGCAGGCCCCACTTGTCCTTCTTGTCCTTGTTGAGAGTCACCTGGTTGTCCTCGTAGGGCAGGCATTCCCCGAAGGCCGTCATGCCGAACGTCCATTTGCCGGGCTTGGAGAGGGCATCTTTGAAGTCGGCGCCCACGCCCAGTTCGGCCACGCCGCGCTGCCAGCCCTGGCGGCTCGCCCCGCCCTGGTAGCCGAAGCCCCGGGTGTATTCGCGTTTGTCGTTGCCCACGTTGCGGTAGCGCGGCACGTAAATGCCGTTGGCGCGGCGGCCGTAGAAGTACTTGTCCTCGAAGCCATCCCATTCGCCGGAGGCGCCGATGCGGAAGTGGTGGTCCATCAGGTTGCGGCCCAGTTGCCCGCTGTCGTTGCCGAGCCCGTTGGGGAAGCGTTTGGACGTGGAATTGAGCATCACCTGGGTGGTGCCCAGCGTAGAGCCGTTGAGGAAGATGATCTTGGCGAAATACTCCGTTTCGGCGCTCGTCTTGGAGTCAATGACCTTCACCCCGGAGGCGCGGCCCTTCTTCTCGTCGTACACCACCGAGGCCACGATGGAGTTGGGCCGGAGGGTGAGGTTGCCGGTCTTGACGGCGGCAGGCAGCGTGGAGGCTTGCGTGCTGAAGTACGCGCCGTAGGGGCAGCCGCGGCTGCACAGGTTGCGGTACTGGCAGGTAGCCCGGCCGTGCTGGGTGTGGATGTTGGCGGCCTGCGAGAGGTTGGCGACCCGGCCCATGGTCATGTGGCGGCCCTTGAATTTGGCCTCCATGTTCTTGCGGACTTCCTTCTCCACGCAGTTGAACTCCATGGCCGGCAGGAACTTGCCGTCGGGCAGTTGGGAGAGGCCGAGCTTTTCGCCGCTGATGCCGGCGTAGGTTTCCACGTAGTCGTACCAGGGGGCAATGTCCTTGTAGCGGATGGGCCAGTCAATGGCGATGCCGTCGCGCTTGTTGGCTTCGAAATCCAGGTCGCTGAGGCGGTACGACTGCCGGCCCCACATGATGGATTTGCCGCCCACGATGTTGGGGCGGTACCAGTCGAAGCGTTTTTTCTCTTCGTACTTGGCATCCAGGTCGTTGAACCAGTACGATTCGTTGTATTCGCTGTAGGGGTAGTCGCGGGTGAGGAAGGGGTGGGAGGCTTTTTCTTCCAGCGTGTGGCGGCCCCGGTGCTTGAAATCCCAGTTGTCCTTGGTGGCCGTTACGTAGCCGGTGATGTGTTCGAGTTGGTTGCCCCGTTCGAGCATGAGCACCTTGAGGCCCTTTTCGGTCAGCTCTTTGGCGGCCCAGCCCCCGCTGACGCCGGAGCCCACCACGATGGCATCGTAGGTATTGTTGTCTTTGGCTTTTATATTCAGATTCATGTGATGCAGTACTGCTGAAGTGGAGAGGATTGCAATAGAGGGAGTTACGCGCCCCAGGCTTTCTGGCCGGGTTTCATGTCAATGCAGCCATCGTAGCGGCCGGGCACGGGTACGTAGTCGAGGGCCTGCGTGGAGCCGGGTTCGGAGGTGAAGTACCCGAGCATGGCCAGTTCCTTGAGGGTGAGGAAGTAGTGCGCCAGCGGCCGGTCCGAAAAATCGTTGGCCTCGTAGTAGTCGGGTTCTTTCTTTTTGCGGGCTTCGGCTTCTTCCTGCTGTTTTTTGCGGAAGGCCACGGCTTCGGTTTCCACCTTCGTAAGCACCTGGGTGCGTTCGGCGGGCGTGCATTCGAGGAAGGACTTTTTGTAGGCGGCTTCGGCCGATTTGTCGAGGCTGTTGATGCCTTCGATGAAGTGGGCGCGGTCGCGTTCGGGGTAGCAATCATTCATCATCATCACGATCCAGGGACCCACGCCGGCGGCTTTGGCACCGGGGGTAGACGTTTGGGGCAGGAGGGTTTCGGCAGCCTCGTCAATCAGCCGCTCCGTATCAGGGCTGAATTTGACTTTGGTGGCCGTTGCCTCGTCCCCCTGCTTGTTGTCAGCCTTCTTGTCGCAAGCCGTTACGAGGGCGGCCAGGGTCGGAGCCGACAGTGAACTGCCCATCAGGGCGGCCACTCTCAAAAGTGCTTCTCTGCGATGCATACGAGTAGGTTACGTGATCTTGGAATGTTGGACAGACAATTTACAGGTATGCGCCGACAATGCAAACCATTAGGGAATAAATCCAATAATTTAGAGTCAATCCGGGTAACGGAGATGGGGGTAGTGGAGGATTGGGGTAATGAGGGATTGGGGGATATTGGTGCTTTGAACGGGGTAAGGATTGAACCACATAGGTCAGGGAGGAAAGCGAGGTGCACGGGCGGCGTACGGTTTCAGCGCGTAAGCCCCGCATGGGGGGAAAGCGTCGCATGGCGGCTCCCCTCCTCGGAGGGGTTAGGGGGTGGGTTTACCGACAGGCCACGCGTTACGCCGGGATCACTGCAATTGAAATATTAATTGGGTGGAAATTCTTTTTAAGGAGATTGGTGTGAAGAGGTAGCATTGAGGCAGTGTGATGATCCCCTTATCACTTGTCTCATGGAGGCTAACCCACCCCCAGCCCCTCCGAGGAGGGAAGCCGCGATGCGACGCTTTCCCGCCATGCGACGCTTTCCCCCCATGCGGGCCTTACACGCTGAAACCGCACCCCATCCATGCGTCTCCCTTTGCTCCCTGACCTCCGCAGTGTGTTTTACCCCCGGTCGCCTCGCAAAAACCGCCTGATCTTACAGAAAAAAGTCCCTGCCTGCGTGGCCGCCCGGTTACCTGCGCATGAAAGGTAAACGGGCCGGCAAGGCTCACATTTTCCCGCCGAACCCGTTCGGCCCGGTTTCGGCAGCATTTCCGTACCTTGCCCCGCCGGCCCGGGTATCTGCCTGACCCTCTGCACCTAATGCCCAGCGAAACGGGGCCATCCTTACCCACCCCGGGCTTTTACAGAAGGAAAGCCCATTTGACGACCAACCAGCCCCCAAACGTACCATATCTGCCGTTTTTACACTTGATATGGTTGTTAAAAACAGACATATTGCTCTTTTTACCCACATCCCTGAGCAACTG
The DNA here is from genome assembly GCA_902805615.1 of uncultured Cytophagales bacterium. GTDB lineage: Bacteria > Bacteroidota > Bacteroidia > Cytophagales > 172606-1 > CADCTQ01. The sequence goes on along the minus strand of CADCTQ010000024.1, from coordinate 5,468 downwards.
ACCAGATGATCGAAACCAATAAGCCCCGCACGGGGCAATTCCATAACCCCGAAGCCAACCCGGCGGCGGTGGTGCTGAGCGGTGAGGTGCGCTTTACGGTACTCACCTCCCGGATGATCCGGATGGAATGGGCCCCCGGCGCCACCTTCGAAGACCACGCCTCGTTCGTGTTCGTGAACCGCTACCTGCCCGCCCCGCCCTTCGAAACCTCTGAAGAAAACGGCTGGCTGCACCTGCGCACCGAACACCTCTCCCTCCAGTACCAACCCGGCAGCGGCGACTTCCGCGAAGACAACCTGCGCATCTCTTTCCACCTCAACGGCCGGCCCAAAACCTGGCACCCCGGCCTGGAAGACACCGGCAACCTGCGCGGCACCAACCGCACGCTGGACCGCGTGGAAGGTTCCACCCAGATCGAACCCGGCCTGATCTCCCGCGAGGGCTGGACGGTGGTGGACGATTCCGAACGCCCCCTGTTCGACAAGAGCGACTGGCCCTGGGTGATGGCCCGCGAAGGGCGCCACCGCCAGGATTTGTACTTTTTCGGCTACGGCCACGATTACAAAACCGCCCTCTTCGACTTTACCCGCGTGGCCGGCCGCATTCCCATGCCGCCCCGCTTTACCTTCGGCTTCTGGTGGTCGCGGTACTGGCCCTACACCGACGAAGAGATGCGGCAACTGGTGGAAGAGTTCGAAATCCACCACGTGCCCCTCGACGTGCTGGTGATTGACATGGACTGGCACATCACCTTTCTGCGCGACTGGTGGAAAAAGGAGAAGGACCTGGCCGGCGAACGCCGCGGCTGGACGGGTTTTACCTGGAACAAGTCGCTCTTCCCCGACCCGCAGGCGTTCCTCGAATGGGTCAAAAGCAAGGGCCTCAAAACGACGCTCAACCTGCACCCGGCCTCCGGCATCCAGCCCCACGAAGAATGCTACCCCGCCGTGGCAAAGGCCATGGGCGTGGACCCCGAAAGCGGCCAGTTCGTGCCCTTCGACATCGTCAGCCGCAAGTTTGCCGACACCTACATGAACCTCGTGCTGCGCCCCCTCGAAGACGAAGGCGTGGACTTCTGGTGGCTCGACTGGCAGCAGTGGAGCACCACCAACATTCCCGGCATGAGCCCCACCATGTGGCTCAACTACGTGCACTACACCGACATGGAACGCCAGGGCAAGGTGCGTCCGCTGATCTTCCACCGCTGGGGCGGCCTGGGCAACCACCGCTACCCCATCGGCTTCTCCGGCGACGTGGTGTCGGTGTGGAAATCCCTCACCTTCCAGCCCTACTTTACGGCCACGGCCGCCAACGTGGGCTGCGCCTACTGGAGCCACGACATCGGCGGCCACATGCCCGGCCCCATCTCGGCCGAACTCTTTACCCGCTGGCTGCAATTCGGGGCCTTCAGCCCCATCCTGCGGACGCACACGTCCAAGAACGCCAACGCCGAGCGGCGCATCTGGGCCTACCCGCACGACTACTTCCTCATCATGCGCGAAGCCATCATGCTGCGCTATTCGCTCATCCCGTACATCTACACGGAGGCCCGCAAAACCTACGAAAACGGCGTGGCCTTCATGCGGCCGATGTACTACGATTTCCCCGAAGCCGAAGAGGCGTACGCGTTCACGCACCAGTACATGTTCGGCGACGACATGATGGTGGCCCCCATCACGGAGGCCGTGTCGGAGTACAACCAACTGGCCACGCAGAAGGTGTGGATTCCGGAGGGCGACTGGGTGGAATGGTACAGCGGCAAGTACTTTACCGGCCCGGCCGTGCTCGAACGCCACTTTACGCTGGAGGAAATTCCGCTCTACGTGCGGGCCGGCTCGATCATACCCATGGGGCAGCCCGCGGCCAAGGCCGGCGAAAGCCGCCTCGACCCGCTGGTGCTCACGGTGTTCCCGGCCTACAAGGGGGCCACGCGGCTCTACGAGGACGAGGGCAACACCAACGGATACCTCGACGACGCCTGCGCCTGGACGTCCATCTCGCAGTACATGCCCGACCACCACACGCTGAACGTGCGCATCGGGGCGGCCGAAGGACACTACCCCGGCATGGCCGACCACCGCTCCTACACGATCCGGGTGAAGGGCATTCTGCCGCCCCAGGCCGTGCGGGTCAACGGCACCGAAGTGCCCTACGACCTGCACGGCAAGCCGGGCCAACTGCACTGGCAGTACGACGGCAACCAGATTGCCATCGTGGTGCACCTGCCGGCCCAGCCGGTCCACGAGGCGCTGGAAGTGTCGCTCAAGCTCCAATCGCTGGACGACCTCGAACTGCTCAACGGCGTGCAGGGCAAGATCGCGCGGCTCAAGAAGGTGATGCACCTGCTCAACAAGTACGCCACCAAGACGAAGGACTGGTCGCCGGACTTCCTGGTGGAGGCCGCCCAGACGGGCACCCGCCTGTCGCTGCGCCCCGAGACGGCGCTGGAAGAGTTGCGCAAGCTGGAAAACATCGTGCCGCAGGTCATCAAGGCCATCTACCCGGTAGAAGGCGACAGCGGCATCGAAAAGCTGGCCGTGCTCCAACTCAAAACCCTGCTCAAAGCCGACGCGGGCTTGTTCGCCCCGCGGAAAGAGTAGATCAATTTTCAATTGAAAATGGACCATTGAAAATGGGTCCGGAACGGAAAACCGCCGTGGCAAGGCAGCCGCGGCGGTTTTTTTATTTCCTGCAAATGCTCTTTAGTCAAAATCATTGTAGAAGAACTGTTCTTTGACAATCTTCCCCCCATCCACTTCAAACACCCCGAGCTGCTCCTTGATCCTGCGCGCTTTTCCTTTCATGGTCACGTCCATTCCCATCGTGCAGGCAAAATGATAGCTCGAAACGATGGGTTCCTTGCAGAATCCCCCGTGCATTTGCTCGATGAGCCGGTAGAACTGTTGTTCCTTTTGCCGCATGGCGGGTAAGCCGACGACCATGAGCGGCAGTTGAGAATCGTTTTCGGGTTCTATGCTCACCGCATCGGGAGAATAGAGTTCATCCTGTAGCTTTTCCAACTGCCCTTGCCGGGCCAACTCATGGTACCGGTTGGCTATTTCCTGCGTTGTCATCATACTTTTAGCGTTCATAAGGTTAAGTGATCGTGACAAACCTCGGCGCAGCCGGTGACACCCCTATGTCAGCAGGGTGAAGAATATTTTTACAAAGGACGTACTTTTGGCAACAACCTCCCGCAACGATTGTCATGGTTACGTACCAGATCAAACAGGCAACGGAATTGTCGGCCACGGAAATCAACTGGATACTGCACGCCTGGGCAGTGCGCGAATGGATGGACCTGCAGGAAGCGGCTTTCCGGCAACGCTTTGCGCAGTCGGAGTTTCATTTGCTCACCGGCCGGCCGGCTCCGCCCCTGGCCGTTGCCCGCATCAACTTTGATTTTCGCCTCCGCATTGAGGACCGTTGCTACGCGTTTGCCGAGTTGGTCGGCCTGGTCTGCACCGCCCCCCGCCAGGGCCACGGGAGCCGCCTGGTGGGCTTGCTGACCGGCAATCTCCGGGAGCGGAATGTAGAAGCCCTGGGCTTTTGTGAGGAGCCCCTGCGCGGCTTTTACCGGAAATGCAACGTGCCCATGCTGTACGGCCAGGCCCGGCACCTGCGGGAACGCGACCACGACCAATGGGTGGCCGCTACGGATGATGACATCCTGGACCTGACCCTGTCGCGGGAAAGCGTCACCCTGCTGAACAGCCTGAACGCGCAACGCCTGGCTTATTTGCTCCCCTGACCCCAACCGGGTAGTTGTCATGCTGCCGCCGGCCCGGTTCGCGTTGCGGGGTGATGCCCAAAAGCAGAAACCCCCGCGGCAACCGATGCCGCAGGGGTTTGTCTGTTTCAATGATCAATTGTCTACCCGTTGTTCCCGTCGCGGTAGATGAACTGGTACTGGGTGCTGTACTCGCCGCTCTGACGGTCTTCCGTGTACACGAAAGCCAGCCCGTACTCCTCGAACTTCTCGAAAAACTCCTCCCAGGTAATGCCGTGGAGGCTGTCTTCCCGGCCGCCGGGAAAGTTGATGCGCAGGATGCCCGCGTCTTCGCGGCCCCGGTCGTTGTTTTTACGGGTAGCTCCCGGCTGGCCGTTCCGGGCTTCGGCCCACTGTTTTATCACCGCATGATCCGTCGTCGTTTTGTGTGAATTTGCTGCTGTCGCCATAGCTGTACGTCGTGATTGGTCCTGCCCGGTGTACGGCTTTCGGCGGGGAAAAGTTGGGGAGTAGGTATTGGGGTACTAGGGGATTGGGGTATTGGACTGTAACTGGCGGCTGCGCTGATGCCCCAGTACCCTAATCCCCCAATACCCTAATCTCCCATTACCCTAATACCCAATCTACTCCCGCCACTTCCGGAACACTGCAATCGCATTGTGGCCGCCGAAGCCGAAAGTGTTGCTCATGGCGACTTCGAGGGGTTTCTCGACGGCCCGGTGGGGCGTGAGGTTGAAGTGTGCCGGAATGACGGGGTCGGGGTTGGCGAGGTTGATGGTGGGCGGAATGAGGTTGTGGTTGAGGGCCAGCACCGAAGCAATGGCTTCGATGGCCCCGGCCGCGCCCAGCAGGTGCCCGGTCATGGACTTGGTGGCGCTGACGTGCAGCTTTTTCGTGTGGTCGCCGAACACCCGGCCGATGGCCCGGATTTCGCTCACGTCGCCGACGGGCGTGGAGGTGGCGTGGGCGTTGAGGTAATCCACGTCCTGCGGTTGCAGCCCGGCGTCGTCGAGGGCGTCGAGCATGGCCAGGTACGCGCCTTCGCCCTCCGGGTGCGTGGCCGTGATGTGGTAGGCGTCCCCGGCAAAGCCGCAGCCTACTACCTCGCCGTAAATCTTCGCGCCGCGGGCCCGGGCGTGGTCGAGCTCTTCGAGCAACAGGGCGCCGGCCCCCTCACCTAGCACGAACCCGTCGCGGTCCTTGTCGAAGGGCCGGCAGGCCGTGGCCGGGTCGTCGTTGCGTTCCGACATGGCTTTCATCGCCCCGAAGCCGCCAATGCCGGCCCGGGTAATGGCCGCCTCCGAGCCGCCCGTCAGGATGGCGTTGGCCTTGCCCAGCCGCAGGTAGTTGAAGGCGTCGGCAATGGCGTTGGTAGACGCCGCGCAGGCCGACACCGTGCTGAAGTTGATGCCCCGGAAGCCGTAGCGCATGGAGATGTGCCCGGCGCTTTCGTTGATGATCATTTTGGGAATGAAGTACGGGTTGAAGCGCGGCACCGGTTCGCTGCGGGCAAAGTTGAGCAGTTCCTGCTCGAACGTTTCCAGGCCCCCGATGCCCGACGCCCAGATCACGCCCACCCGGTTGAGGTTCGTCGTCTGGAGGTTCAGGCCGCTGTCGCGTAGGCATTCTTCGGCCGTCACCAGGGCGTAGTGGCAGAAGGGGTCCATGTGGCGGGCCTCCTTGCGGTCGAGGTGGGCCAGCGGGTCGAAGCCCTTCAGTTCGCAGGCAAATCTGGTCC
>CADCTQ010000023.1 GCA_902805615.1 uncultured Cytophagales bacterium | reverse complement strand
TTTCCCAGTCCACGTCGGAGCTGTAGGGGTGCGACAGGTCGTAGGGCGGGGCAATGCGGCGGCGGGGCACGAACGACTGGTGGCACACCACCATGCCGTAGCGCAGTGATTTCCAGGTGAGCCGTTCGGGCAACGGGTGGGGCGTTACCTGGCTCCGCAGGCCCACTTCCCGGCCATCGGACTCGTAAAACAGCGCATCGCCGTAGTACACGTCGGCCCCGGCGGGGGCGTCCACGAACACTTTACGCAGCGTATCCGCGTCGTAGAGTTGGTCGCCGGCGTTCATGAACCACACGTATTCGCCCCTGGCGGCCCGCAGGCCCTTGTTCATGGCGTCGTAGAGGCCCGCGTCGGGTTCCGAAACCCAGTAGCTCAGCCGCGGGGCGTACCGCCGGATGATGTCGGGGGTGCCGTCTTTGCTGCCGCCGTCAATGATGAGGTATTCGTAGTCGGTAAACGTCTGCGCCAGGATGCTCCCGATGGTCGGCTCCAGCACCGCCGCCGCGTTGTAGGTAATGGTGATGAGGGATACTTTCGGCGGCGCGGCCATGCGTTGCGGGACGAGTAGGGATAAACGAACGGATGGGTAGCGGCGCTACTGCGTACCACTACCCATCCGCAAATTACCCAATTTCCGCGTTTCTTATACCCAAATGAATTGGAGACCACGTATTTGATTGGATACGACTACCTGATTATCAAACGAGTATCCTCCGATTCATCCCTTTGATCATGTTCATCCTGGTATTATTTGAGGAGGCGTTTGTACACGTCAATGTACTGCCCGGCCACCTTGGTTTCGGAGTAGTTGTCGAGCACCTTCTGGCGGGCCTGCTCCTGCAACCGCTGCGTGTTGCTCTGGTAGAGAATCTGGTAGATGCCCTGCGCCAGGTCGTCGGCCGAGCGGTGCTGGGCCAGGTAGCCGTTGCGGCCGTGGTCCACCATTTCGGGCAGGCCGCTGGTGTTGAAGGCCACCACGGGCGTGGCGCAGGCCATGGATTCCATCACCGTGTTGGGCAGGTTGTCCTGCACGGAGGGCAGCACCGTGACGTCGCAGGCGTTGTAGAGGTACACCAGTTCCGACTCATTGTCAATGCGGCCCCGGTTGTTGACCGGGAACGGCAGTTCGGCCAGCATGTCGGGGTCCGACTTGCCGAAGATCACCAGTTCCACGTCGTCGGCCGTCTTGGGGAACGTGCCTTTGAGCAGTTGCAGGGCGTCTTTCAGGTAGGCAAAGCCCTTGCGGCTGTCCTTGGTGTTCATGGCCCCGAAGAGGATGAGTTCTTTGCCCTCGGGGAGCTTGGTTTGCCGGCGGGCGGCAATCTTGTTCTTGGCGGCGTACTTCTCGGTATTGATCGGGTTGGGGATGGCCGTGATGGGAAAATTCTTGAGTAGGGCGCTTTCCCTGGCCGTGTCGGCGAGCCACTGGCTGCACCCCACAAAGTGCACCTGTCCCCGCTGGAACAGTTCGATCTTCTGCGCGAACACCTTGTAGGAAAGGTCCTTGGCGCTGGGCCGCTTGAGGAAGGGGCAGGCGTGGCAGTGCGTGAGGTAGTGCGTACACTCCCCGCTGTAGTGGCAGCCGCCCGTGAAGGGCCACATGTCGTGGAGCGTCCACACAATGGGCTTGCCCAGTTGCAGGAGTTTGCGCAGCGACTCGATGGACAGGAAGCCGAAGTACACCCAGTGCAGGTGAATGATGTCGGCCTCCAGCACGGCCGGGTGCTTGCTGATGTCGGTGCCGATGTGGGCCGGCGAAAACGCAAACCGGGCACTTTTGTCTTTTTCCTGGAAGTACACTTCCAGCCGGTCGAGCAGGAAGCGGCCGAACGCCGTTTTGTTGGCTTTGCCGGCCTCCCCCACGGGCACCACCAGCGGGTCGGGCTTGGTCTGCTCCTGGGCCAGCAGTTTTACATCCACGCCTTCTTTGTGCAAAGCCTGCAGCAGGCGGTTACAGGCGACGGCGGCCCCTCCGCTCCGGTCAAAAGAATTAACTAAGAGAACCTTCATTTTGCGAGTTGATACGTCAAAAGCCCCCAAGGCTTTGGAAGCCTGCAATATGCTGGAGGTTACCGATAAGCAAAAATATTCAGTTGCAGGTCCATGTAAGGTGTACCCGGATTCACGCGGTTTACGAAAGGACGGGCCCGGTCGGCCTCCGAACGGATAAAATACCGGAAGCCGCTTTCGCCCAGCACGGCCAGCAGCGCGTCCAGCCGCTGGGGCTGGCCGGTGTAAGCGTGGTACTCCACGAACAGGTGCTGCACCCCGCCCAGGCTGCCCCGGCAGTCCTCCAGCACGGCAATTTCCGCCCCTTCAATGTCCATCTTGAGCAGGTCCACCCGGCCCGCCCCGTCCAGATACTCTTTCAGGCGCACGGCCGGAATTTGCAGGGAGGGCTTGCCGGCCACCACCGACCCCCCGTCGGCCCCTTCGCTGGCGAAGGCGAGGGTGGTGTTTTCCTTCCACACGGCCTTGGCAACGATGTCAATATCGGCAAATCCGTTCTGCCGTAAGTTTTCCGCCAACAACGCAGCAACGCCGGGGTCGGCCTCAAAAGCGGTGATCCGGGCGGCCGGGTAAAGCCTTTTAAAGTACAGGCAACCCAGCCCCACGTTGGCCCCGCAGTCGTAAATGACGGGGGTAGCCGTGCCGGCTTCGAAGAAATAGGATTCTTCGGCAAAAATCTCCTTGAACTGCCACAGGAACGAAAGGCAGTCGGGCACCCGGAGGCGGTAGTTGAAGCAGTGCACCGCCCGGGCCTGGTAACGGGGGGCGTCGCCGTACCGGAAAGCCAGCCGCAGAAACTCCCGGTGGCGGGCGTCGCGGACGAGGTGATACAACTCCTTGAACAGGATTTTAAAAAACAAGGTCATTCTGGTGCGTAAAACGTTAGCCCCGGGGCGTAACGCGCGGAATTACGGAAGCCGCGCCGTTGCAGGTAACCGGGGTTGGGAACGGAGGTATTGCTTTTCAAGCTGACAAAGGGGACCGGAACAGAACAAACGCCGTTTGCGTTTCGCGAATGTATCCAAATTATTACTTTCGGCTCTTTCCCAAACGACATGAAAGCAGATTTAATCGAACAGATGATGGCTTCCCCCCGGTTACCGGAAATGCTGCAAGCGCTTAATCAGAAGTGGGAAGAGGAACAGCGCCGGCGGCACCAGTTCTGGGCAGACATCCGCGACGACGTAAAGGCTGAATACATCAACGGCCGGGTGGTCTATCATTCTCCCGTGCGCAAGATCCACAACGTGGTCCACTTCAATCTCATTCTCACCATTGGGGGCTACGTGAAAGAAAAGAAACTGGGCTTTCTGGGCTTTGAGAAGGTGATGACCCGCTTCACCCGCAACGACTACGAGCCGGACCTCTGCTTTTGGAAGCACGAAAAAGCCCGGGAATTCACCGATGACCAGACCGTTTTTCCGGTGCCGGACTTCATCGTGGAAATTTTCTCCAGAAGTACGGCGGCGACGGACCGCGGCATCAAACTCCAGGACTACGCCCGCCACGGCGTGACGGAGTACTGGATCATTGACCCGGGGCAGAAAATCGTGGAGCAGTACCTCCTGACGGCCCATTCGTATAACCCGCCGCTCAAATTGAAAACCGGTCGCCTCGTTTCAACGGTGATCGAAGGCTTGACCGTGACGGTAGAAGAGTTGTTTGCCTGAACGGGCCGGATGCGCGGAGTCAGCGTAAGGTAAAGCGGTTGATGAGTTTCCGCACGTAGCTCGGCTCGAAAAATTTTTGCAGGCTCGCGATCAGCCGCGGGTCTGCTTTGGGGTCGGGCGTCAGTTGAAAAGGCGCGTCGCTGACCTCGGTGCGGAACCGCGTGGTGCGGGGCGAATGGGTGCCCGATTTGTCGTTGCCGGTGTTGTGCACTTTAGACTTTACCGGGAAGAGGCAGTAGGCATTGTGCTTGTAGTGGGCGTAGCTCCACCGCACGGCCCAGGAGTCAATCCGGCCCAGTTGCTGCTTGCGGAGCATGTATACCAGGTCCCGGCCGCCCGCGGCAAACCCGTCCTGCACGGCCCGGCTCCCGAGAAACTGCGCGTAGTCGGCTACCTGCCAGTCGGCCGCCGCCCAGCGGTCCGCCCACGTGGCCCAGCCCCACGACGACGCCCGGGGCAGCAGGTACACGTCGTCGGCGAAATCCGGGGGCACCGGCAGCGGGTAGCTGTAGCCCGACACCGAGAAGATGTGGCGCCGGGCCTGGTAGGTGTCCAGCGCCTCGTTCATGAATTGCAGGTAGTTGCGGGCAAACACCAGGTCGTCTTCGAGCACCACCGCCCGGCCGTGTTCCCGCAGCACCTCCGTCACCCCGCCGATGACCGACCGGGCCAGCCCCCGGTTCTCCTCCCGGGCCGTCACGGTCACCTGCCCGAACCCTTCCACCGATTGCACGCACTGCCGCACGGCTTGCACGTTGGGCGCGTCGGCGGGGGTTTTGGGGCCGTCGGCGAATACGTACAGGTGGCTTTCCCGCGCCAGGTCGCACGCTTGCAGGGAGGCCACCGTCCGGCGGGTGTGCTCCGGCCGGTTGTACACGAACAGGATGATGGGGGCGGGCATGGACACGGCGGCTAAACCTTCGTAAAGTCAACGATCAGGGACGTGTAGTGCGGCTGGCCGTCGGCGTTGCGGGCGTCGTTCACCAGGGACCGGCGCACCGTGCCCTTCCCGTCGTTGCGGTAGGTGGTGTGGAACTGCCGGTCCTCGTCCCAGTATTCGAGCAGGGTGGCCCGGTAGCCGTGCTTTCCGAAGAGCGGCGGCAGCGACTGGTAGGTGAACAGGTGCTTGTGGTCGTCGGCGCCGGCCCCCGTGCCGCCCGGCCGCACCGCTTCGATGTACTTGGGGTCGGCGTGGAACCCGTCGGGCACGGCCACGCGGATGTTGACGCCCGGCGCAGAATATTTATGGATGTTGCGGGCCATCAGTTCGATCTGCTCCGCGGTGAGGTGTTCGAGCACGTGTTCGGCAAACACCATCCCGATGGGCCGGCCGGCGAAAAAATGCCGGAAGTGCGCCTCCTGCGTCACGTCCAGGATCAGCACGTCGGTTTCGAACCAGCCCGGCTCGGCAATGCCCGACGAGCCGATGACCAGCTTCGTATCGGGGTGGTTGCGCCGGTAAGCCAGCCACCGCAGGTCGTAGTAGAGTTTGTATAAGGGCAGGATTGTCTTCTTGATCGTCTGGAGCATCGTGCAAGGGGCTAGGCCAGGCCCGCCGGTGCCCGGGTACGCCCGGCCGGCAAACGGCGCCGTTTTTGGGCCATAGATACGACAAAAAAACAAAACGGCCACCCCGGGAGGCGGCCGCCTGCTTTTGCAACGCCGCCCCCGGAATCCTCCCGCGGGGCCGCAAGACCGGTTGTATTGGCGGGCAGTACAAAATAGCATAGCTTTACGATAAAAGCTACAACTGCCCCCTGATCCATGCCAAGTGTTTTGAAAAAAATATACCAGGCCCTGCCCTTCAAAAGACCCCTTTTCGAAGCCGTCCGGTCGGTGTACGTGCCCCCCAAGTCCCTGTACCGCCACCTGTTCTTCGACGGCAAATTCAAAGTACGGGTGGACGGCGGGCATTTCTACATGAACCAC
>CADCTQ010000022.1 GCA_902805615.1 uncultured Cytophagales bacterium | reverse complement strand
CTAACAGGTATTGCAAGACAACAGGTCGCTCCTACGGAGCGCTTGCCAAGGGCTAGCAGCCCAGTGCTAGCAACAGGACGTCCCTCCGGGACTTTACCCGACTACAATGTAAACCGGGAAGTACTGCTAAAATCTTGACCGAAAACGGATTTCTTTTCCATCCCCGGGGGCAGGCTGCCGTATAAGGGGGCAGACCATTCATGAAGTTTTTTTTGAACTAATGCAGATTGCACTTGTGCTGGGGCTACTCATGGTAGCCATTACCCTGTTTGCCACCGAAAAACTATCGGTGGACGCCGTTACCCTCATGCTGGTAATTGTGCTCACCCTCACGGGAATTTTAACGATTGACGAGGCTTTTTCCGGTTTCAGCAGCGACTTTATCGTGATCCTGGCTTCCGTGTTCATCATCAGCGGCGCCTTGCAGGAGACGGGCATTCTCGATTCGCTGGGTGCCCAGCTGGCCCGCGTCAAGACCAAAAGCACCGACTTCCTGCTGGTGGTCGTGATGGCCTTTTCGGGTTCGGTGTCGGCCTTTATGAACAATACCACCGTGACGGCCCTTTTCCTGGGTCCGCTCACCAGCCTCTGCAACCGGTTAGGCATCAGCCCTTCCAAGATGCTCATGCCCCTGGCCTTCGCCTCCATCCTGGGCGGCACCTGCACCGTGATCGGCACTTCCACCAACGTGGCCGTGAGCGGCTACATCGCCAAGGCCGGCATGCAGCCCATCGGGCTCTTCGAACTGCTGCCCATCGGGGCGCTGCTCTTCGGCATCGGCATCGTGTACATGGTGACCATCGGCAAGTGGATGCTGCCCAATCACAAAGTGACCGCCCTCACCGACCAGTACGCCGTGCGGGAATACCTCACCGAGATCAAGGTGCTCGACGACTCGCCGCTGGTGGGCCAGTACGTGTTCGAATCGGACCTGAGCAAGATGAACTTCGTCATCCTGCGGGTGATCCGCGCCAAGCAGAACATCATGCCCCGGTCCACCACGGTCATCGAGGCCGGCGACGTGATGCTGGTGAAGGGCAGGATTGACGAACTGGTGAAGGTGAAGGAAACCGAAGGCATTGACATCAAGGGCGACCTGCTGGCCAGCGACCTCCAGAACGAGGACATCAAGCTGGCCGAGATCATCATCACGCCCCGTTCGCCGCTGGTCAACTGCACCCTCAAGCAATCGCACTTCCTCCAGAAGTACGGCCTCAAGGTGCTGGCCATCCACCGGCACCGGAGCTACGTGCGCGAAAAGATCGGCGAGATTTCGCTGCTGATGGGCGACGTGCTGCTGGTGCAGGGGCCGGCCGAAAAGCTCGAAGGGGCACAGGCCACCAACGACTTTACCATCCTGGGCCAGTTTACGCAGGTCCTCTACAAAAAAAGGCGGGGCTTCATCACCATCGGCGTGTTCCTGCTGGCGATCTTCACCAACCTGTTTTTTCCCGAACAGATGCCGCTGGCCATCTGCTTCCTGGCCGCGGCCATGGTGGTGGTGGTGGTCAACAAAATGACGGCCGAACGGGCCTACCACCTGGTGGACTGGCGGCTGCTCATCCTGATTGGCGGCATGAGCGCCTTCGGCATTGCGATGGAAAAAACCGGGGCTTCGGCCTACGTGGCGGACCTGATCGTAAACCTGCTGGAGCCGTTGGGCGTAATGGCGATACTGGCGGGCTTCGTGCTGCTGACGGTGCTGCTCACCCAGCCCATGTCAAACGCCGCGGCGGCGCTGGTGGTGCTGCCGGTCGCCATGCAGGTGGCGCAGCAGCTGCACGTCAACCCGCGGCCGTTCGCCATTGCCATCATGCTGGCCGCCTCGGTGTCGCTGATCACGCCGTTCGAACCGTCTTGCATCCTGGTGTACGGCCCGGGCAAGTACCGGTTCAAGGACTTTCTCCAGACCGGCTCCCTGCTCACCCTCATCATGATGGCGGTGATCGTATTCATGGTGCCGATGCTCTGGAAACTGTAATTCAATGGAAAATTGACAATTGAAAATTACCCCGGCACCGTACTTACCGGCAGTACTCAATACCCAATTCTCAATACCCGATACCCCATACCCAATACTAACTATGAAAGCACAACAAGCAGCGATGATGCACGCCGGGTCGCACTACCTCGGCGACGGACAATGCCAGTTCGTGGTGTGGGCCCCCAAGTCCGGGGAGGTATTCCTGCACCTGGTAACGCCGCAGGACCGCCGCCTCGCCATGCAGGCGCGGGGCGACGGCTACTTCGAGATCGAAGTGGACGACCTGCGCCCCGGCGCGACTTACTTCTACCAGCTCGACGGCCAGACCGACCGGCCCGACCCGGCCTCGCGGTTCCAGCCCGAAGGCGTGCACGGCCCCTCGCAGGTAGTGGACCACACCGTTTACCCCTGGAAAGACGCCGCCTGGAAGGGCCGCGACCTCAAAAGCTGGATCATCTACGAACTGCACATCGGCACGTTCTCGCCCGAAGGCAACTTTGCCGGCGCCATCGGCAAGCTCGACTACCTGGCCGACCTGGGCGTGACGGCCGTGGAGATCATGCCCGTGTCGCAGTTTCCCGGGGCCCGCAACTGGGGCTACGACGGCGTGTACCCGTACTCGGTGCAGAACTCCTACGGCTCGCCCGACGACATGAAACGCTTCGTGGAGGAATGCCACGCCCGGGGCATCGCGGTGGTCCTCGACATCGTGTACAACCACATGGGGCCGGAAGGCAACTACCTGCGGGAGTTCGGGCCGTACTTCATCGAAAAGTACCGCACGCCCTGGGGCGACGCCCTCAACTACGACGAGGCGTACGCCGACGGCGTGCGGGAGTTCTTCTCCGACAGTGCCGTGTACTGGCTCGAACACTACCACCTCGACGGCCTCCGCCTCGACGCCATCCACTCGGTGTTCGACATGGGCGCCAAGCACTTCTGGCAACTGGTCAACGAAAAGGCGCAGGCCCTCTCGCGGCGGTCGGGCTGGAAGCGCTACACCATCGCCGAAAGCGACCTCAACGACAACAAGGTGATCAAACCCTTCGAAAAGGGCGGCTTCGGCTTTGATTCCCAGTGGATGGACGACCTGCACCACGCCCTGCACGCCCTGCTCACCGGCGAACGCAGCGGCTACTACGCCGACTTCGGCGCCATTGAGCACGTGGCCAAAGCGTTGCAAAACGGCTTCGTGTACGACGGCGTGTATTCGGAGCACCGCAAGCGCAAGTACGGCAACGCGTCGGCGGGCATCTCCGGCGACCATTTCGTGGTCTGCATCCAGAACCACGACCAGGTGGGCAACCGCATGCTGGGCGACCGGCTCAGCACCACGGTTTCGTTTGACCACCTCAAGGTTGCCGCCGCGGCCATGCTGCTTTCGCCGTACGTGCCCATGCTCTTCATGGGCGAGGAGTACGCCGAAGACAACCCGTACCAGTACTTCATCAGCCACACCGACCCGGGCCTGGTGGAAGCCGTGCGGGAAGGCCGCAAAAAGGAGTTCGCCAGCTTCCAGTGGACCGGCGAGGTGCCCGACCCGCAGGGCGAAGAGACGTTCAACCGCTGCAAGCTGGGCTGGGAAAAGACCAGCGAGGGCAAGCACAAGGTGATGCTCGACTGGTACAAAACCCTCATCGCCATGCGGAAAGAGTGGCCGGCGCTCAGTGATCTTTCCAAGGCCGGCATGCACGTGGAAATCCTGCCGCCGCAGGGGCTGGTGATGCACCGCCAGACGGGCCTCAACCACCTGGTGGCTTTCTTCAACTTCGGCACCGAACCCTGCCGCTACCAGGTGACCAGGCAGACGGTCTCCCTGCGCAGGGTGCTGGCTTCCACCGACCCGCAGTGGCAGCCCGACCCCGCCAAAGCCGCCGACGGCCAGGCCCTGCCCGACGAACTGGGCAAAGCCGACGCCCTCACGCTGCCCCCGCTGAGCGTGGTGGTGTACGGGACGAAGGTGTAGGTAGAGACGCGATTCATCGCGTCTCCCTCAACGATTCATCGCGTCTCGGTGTCATGCGTCTCGGTGACCACGACGAGACGCGATGAATCTGAACAGATGGTGTAACACTGAGACACGATGAATCGCGTCTCTACGTGCCACTCGAATATTTTTGTAACTTCACGGCCCGTAACTGTTCCCTCATTCAGCGTATGCCCCTCACTGAAGTTGCCCTTGGAATTGACATTGGCGGTACCAACACCAAGATCGGGTTCGTGGACCGCAATGGCGTTTGCCTGGCCGATAGCTCCGTCCCGACCGGCGAAGACGACGTGGACGGCTTTCTGCCCCGCCTCTACAAAGCCGTTGACAAAACCCTGCTGCCCATCCGGGACCGGGTGAAGCTGCTCGGGGTGGGCATGGGCGCCCCCAACGCCAACTACTACAAGGGTACCGTGGAAAAGCCTACCAACCTGCCCTGGCGGGAACTGTCGCCGCTGTGCGACTGGGTAAGCGAACACTACAAGGTGCCCGCCAAGATCACCAACGACGCCAACGCGGCGGCCATCGGCGAGATGCGGTTCGGCGTGGCCAAGGGCATGAAGGATTTCCTGGTGGTGACGCTGGGGACGGGCCTGGGCAGCGGCTTCGTGGTCAACGGCCGGATTGCCTACGGGCACGACGGCTTTGCCGGCGAACTCGGCCACGTGACCGTGAACCCCGAAGGACGGATGTGCGGTTGCGGCCGGCGCGGCTGCCTCGAAACGTACGTATCGGCCACGGGCATCCGCCGCACGGTGTACAAGCTCCTGGCCGACCACACCGAAGACAGCGAAATGCGCCGCGTGAGCTTCGACGACCTCGACGCCAGCGACATCACGCAGGCGGCCCTGCGCGGCGACAAGATTGCCATCGAAGCCTTTGAATACACGGGCCGCATCCTGGGCCTCAAGCTGGCCGACGTCATGGCCCTGCTCAGCCCGGAGGCCATCATCCTGTTCGGGGGGCTCACCAAGGCCAAGGAAATCCTGTTCGAGCCCATCCAGCGCCACATGGAAGGCAACATGATGCCCATCTTCAAGAACAAAGTAAAACTGCTCTCCTCGGGCCTCACCGGCGCCAACACGGCCGTACTCGGCGCCAGTGCCCTCATCTGGAACGAACTGGAAGGGTAGGGGGGAATAATGACGAATGACGGTTGGCCGGGCCCGGTTTGTGGGAGGGAGGCGGAGATTGGAACGGAATGGGCTAATTGCTGAGGAGTCGAACAAAAAGAAGGCTGGATTGCGTCGGGTGACGCGGTCCAGCCTTTTTTGTGGTTGAGCAAGTGTAGCGCGCCGACAACCAGCACCAATCGCCAAGTCCTACTGCTTTTCCAGCGTGACGGCGTTTTGGCCGTTGTTGTAGAAGAAGGTAAGGGTGTTGCCGCTGATGGTGAATTCTTTGAACTTGAATACTGCCTCCCCGAACAGCCGCCCCCACTGGGGTTCGGCGATTTCGGTGCCGCCGTACTCCTTGATGCTGATTTCCCGGGTGCCGGTGTAGGAGAACGTGCCGTTCACCTGGTTGGTGGTACTCTTGCCCGTGATCCGGTCTCCTTCGAACGTCAGAATGACGTCGAGGCCCTGCGAATTGGCGGCGTCTTTGACGATGCGGGTATTGTTTGCCAGGTCTTCGTAGGAAATGACTTTCCAGGTGCCGGCCAGGCGGGTATTGGCATCCGCCGGATCATTGTCCAAGTCGCTGAGGTCATTTTGGGCACAGGCGCCGGCCGCCAGCAGGACCAGCAGGATTAACCACGCAGAAAGTCGTTTTGAAATGGGGTACTTCGCGGATTGCTCTTTCATAAAATAATGCAGTTTTTCCCATTGACCCGCAATCCCCCTTTGCGGTTGCATATGGTCAGCGAAGCATCAGGACTTTCTCATGCTCAGGAGTGGTCAGTGAGACACTGATCACGGCAGCAGCGATACCGACTACGGCAGCAGCGATACTGGACATGACCCGGAACTGCGCTTATGAAGGCCCTTACACCGCCGTTAGTATCCGCACACCACCGTCAGCATACACCTGATACAACCGCCGCCGTCAGTGTCTCACTGACGGCTTTCGAATGCGTTTTGAGCAAGTCCTGAGTACATTGTAAAGGAAGGAACTTGAAGGTGGTTTGCCTGGGCGACCGGCGGGACTGTTTTACCTCCCTGTCTGAGTGGTTCTATCAGCCGCAATTGCACCTGATTGTCCGACCCAAATAAAAGGAATACTTCGCGCAATTACAGTGATGGCTCCCGCCCAGATCAATAGTCCGGTGCAAAGCCAGAACATTTTCAACTGCTCGAAAGTAAAAAATGCCAGTGGAGACACCGTGCCGAAAATAAAAACGCCTTTTGCAAGGACCACTGCCATAAAGCCTCCCACCACCACGCGTTTGATTGCGAACACGCTTACCCGGGAGCGCAGCTTGTGGTACAGCCCCGTAAAGTCTATGAACGCGAGATACACCATGGTGTTCTCGATGAAGGCAATGTTGAGCAGCAGGGTGTTGACCAGATGGAACGTGCAGACGATCAAAAGCCATACCCGCCAGCCTTTCCGGGAGTGCAGGAGAAAAAACAGCGGGGATAGTTCCAGGGCCACCGCGGCGTAATCAAAAGACTCCAACAGCAACGGTGGGCAGTAATTCACCAGGTGAGACAGCAGAAACTGCCGGTCGTACACGTAATAGCCCAGCCGGAACCAGGAGATGAACCCGTTTGTCGCCAGGTCAAAATCCACCCAATGCAGCGCCTTTTCAAATCCGGCCGTGAACATGGCAAAGCAGATCAGTACGCTCAGCAGAGACAGGCTCCTGATGGTGGAATCGCGCTTTGTTTTTTGATCAGGCAGCACGGCCAGGTGTTGTCCCCAACCCGAGAAGGTCATGCAGCCCAACAAAGCGTACAACAAGATGGGGTGGTCTATTTTTCCGAAAGAATATTGAAAACTCTGTCCGATGATAGCCGCCAGCAGGTAAACGATTGTGGCGGTTCTGGCCCGGATTCCCATTGCCAGGCAAGCCAGGCTAAGGAGTGAGGCAGCATCAAGGGCAATGAAAAAAGTCCTGCCGGGAAACCCGTCGAAAAGATTGGCCAGGCTCAGCGCCGGTGGGTTGAAGAGCGCCTGCGGGGCCGAGGCAATCCAGTTAAAGGGCGTATGCGTAATCAAAAGGAAAAGGCCAAATACAACCCGAAAGGCGCTCAACGACTCGGCACCCAAAGCAGTGGAGCGTACCACTCTCCCCCAGAAAAGCGCATTCAGGGAGTTAGTCCAGGTATATAATGTTCTCATCGGTATTTTTGGCTCTTAATGTTTCCCCCCCGGGCACCGCCACCACTTCCTCCCTTTGCGCAATTTTAAGCACGGGCCTGGTAAAGCCCTGCGCTCTGAGTTTTTCTTTCACCCACCTTTTTGCCGCTGCCTCATCCTCCCCGGTCAGACGCTTGTACCGTAAGACGCCCAGCCGGCCCAGCACGTTTCGGATCCCTGCCCTCTCCACGGGATCCGGAGGCTTGAGCCCAAATGCGCTGTTGAGTATAACCCCCTCGTATTGTACGGGGATGGGGTACAGCAACAGCCTTTCATCCACTCTCCGCCAGGTGCCATCCTCGAGTTGTCCGTAGAGCACCTTGTACCTGGCGTTGAATTGGGTGTCTGCTACCTTATCCTTGGTGGCTACCGCAGGAAGCAGGATGGCCGGGTAAGGCTCCAGCGTACTTCCGTACCGGTGCCTGAGCAGAAAAGGCACCAAAAGGATGATAAGCAGCACAATCGTAAACCTTAGCGAGAACATAACGGATGGGTTAACTTCATTCCCAAATGTATTGAACCACCAACTTCCGGGCGACTACTCCTGAAGCTGACCGTCCGCTTATGATGTATTACGAATATGAATCGGAGATCGCGCATTTGACAGGATACAACTACCTAATCATCAAAATACTATCCTCAAATAATCATTCAATCATTGCATTAAGGTCTATCCTCCAATTCATCCCTTTAATCAGGTGAATCATGGTATAAAATCCACGTTGAAATAACGGTATTTTCCTGTTGGCCCGCAACCCCCTTTGCGGTGGCATGCGGGCAGCGAAAGGTCGGCAGGCAAAGCATGGGGGGCTAGTCCGGGATGCTCTTGATGACCTCTTTGCGTTCGAAGCGCAGCAGCCAGACGGCCACGGTTTGGCCGGCCCGGTAGTTGACGAGGCTGTCGAGGCGGTAGCGGCCGGAGAGGGCCTGGTAATCGGGCTGGCTCACGTCGGAGCCCACCTGCCCGTGGCACTTGAGGCACACCGCGTTGTCGAGGGTAATGGGGGCGCTGTACAGCAGGTACTGTCCTTCGCCCTGCACGTTGGGGTCAATGGACTGGTTTTGTTCGGCGCTGTAGCGGTAGGCGTCCAGCAACTGGAACACCTTGTCGCTCAGTTCCTTTTTGTCGAGTTCGCCCTTCATGCGGTACCGGCGGATGTTGGCCTTGTACAATTTCGAGAGCGAATCGGCGCCGGGCAGGTTGGCCGCCTGGCAGTAGCGGCCCGCCTCCACGAGCCCTTCCGCCGGAATGGCCGCCGTCAGCTTCCGGGTAAGGGCGCCGTGCACGCCCTTTGAAACGGTTTCGCCCATCTTCATGGCCGACTGCGTGATCTGCCCCGGCGTGATGTGGCGGATTTCGCGGTTGCGGACCTCCTCGGCCAGTTCACCGGTAGGAACCCGCTGGTTGGTCTCGTTGCAGCCCATCGTTAAAAAGCCCGACAAGCAAAAGCCGAAGACCAACGGCCGGAACGGAAAGCGCATACGTACGGAATGACTCATATACGCCCATAACTGCCCAACCCCCCGTCCGGTTTCAAATTGGAGTTAGAGAGTTTGGGAGTTAGAGAAGTAAACCGCAGAGGGCGCAGAGGCACGGAGATGGAGGGAGCCGGGGCATTGGGAGGTAAAGCGATGAGGGGTGGGCGTAAGAAGCGGCAAGCAGGTCATCCCCCTACCCCCTTCCCTGGGCTAAAGCCAGCCGCACAAGGGGGACCGGTGCCTGCCGGTGCCGCCGCAAGGAGACATTCTGCGTTCGATGGATAAGGGCCATTTCCTTGCCGCGGAGCCGCCAACTACCGGTCCCCCTTGTGCGGCTGGCTTTAGCCCAGGGAAGGGGGTAGGGGGATGATTGCGGCAAAAGGGAGCCATTTTTCACGTTTTTTCAATGATGTCCACTCCCCATTTAAAAAGGCTACGATTAGGACACATTTGTGGAACCTGCTCCAAAGACCATCCCGAGCCGTCATCCAGACACTGACGGCGGCGGACACTGACGGCGGCGTGCGGATCTTCATGGAGGTAGTTCCGTACCGTTGTCGGTGTCTCTTGCTGCCGTGGTCAGTGTCTTCACTGACCACTTTTCGCACAATTTCACAAAGTGTCCTAATCGTAGCAGTTAAAAAGGAGGGGAGTTGAAGAGCCGAGAGCCACAGTAATTACCTGTATACGCTCAAACTCCCCAACTCCCAAACTCCCAAACTCCCACTTCCTACTTCTTCTGCCACTCGGTGATGTCGTCGAGGATCAGCACGTGCTTGGCGACGATGCCGTTGTGGTCAATGAGGGAGCCGGCAACGGCTTTCACCGTGAGGGTGCCGCCGGTTTTGGTGCGCAGCGTGCCCACCGACCGCCAGGTCTGCTCGTCGGCCAGGGCCGCCCGCATCTGGTTGGTTTTGCCGCCGGCGTCGAAGACCGTCTCCAGCGACCGGCCGGTCAGTTCGTGGTTGCCGTAGCCCAGGCACTCGCAGGCCAGGCCGTTGACGTGCAGGATGTTGCGGTTGGTGTCGAACTCAATGATGCACTGCGTTTCGTCGAGGATCTTCTCGCGGGCTTCCGTGTCGCGCTGCGCCCGCTGCATTTCTTCCTGCGTGGCCTGGAGTTCTTCCATGTTCTGGCGCATTTCTTCCTCCTGCGCCCGCATCTGTTCGGTGAGCATCTGCGACTCTTCCAGCAGGCGCTGCGTCCGTTCGTTGACCTTGGCGGCAGCCACCGTGGAGGCGATGCTTTCGGCCACCTTCACCACGAATTCGATCTGGTAGGGGGCAAACGCGTAGAAAGAAGCGATTTCCACGATGCCGTAGATCTGCTCGTTCACCTTCAGCGGCACGATCAGGATGCTGCGCGGGTTGGCCTCGCCCAGGCCCGAGGTGATCTGCACGTAGTGGTCGGGCACGTCGGTCATGTAGATGAGTTCGCCTTCCTGCCACGACTGGCCCGTGAGGCCCTCGCCGGGGTACACTTTCTGTTCGAGGTACTTCTTCTTGTCCCAGGCGTAGCACGCCTTCAGTTCGAGGAACGGCTCGCCCGACTCGTCGTTGATGATGAACAGGCCGCCCTGGTTCGACCTGGTGTACTTGACCAGGTTCGAGATGATGTCGTCGCAGAGCTGCACCAGGTTGTCGTTGTTCTTGCGGAGGATTTCCCCGAAGCGGGCCATGCCTTCGGTGGCCCAGTTGCGGCGGCTGTCTTCTTCGGATACCCGCTTGAGGTTGTTGCGCATGTCAATGAGGGCGTTGCCCAGCACGTCCTGCTCACTCAGCGGCTCGTGTTCGATCTCGTAGTTGCCCTTGCCGATGCCCTCGGCGAAGAGCGACGTGGAGCGGAGGCCCGCCACCAATTTGTCCACGGCCTGCGCCATTTCCCCGATCTCGTCGTTCGATTCGGCCAGCTTGCGGTTTTCGGGCAGTTCGCCGCGGCTCAACTGCACGATCACGCTGCGGATGTGCTTGATGGGTTCGGTGATCGAACGGGTGAGCAGCACGGCCGCCGTCACGCCGATGAGTACCAGCACGAGGCCGGCGATCAGCGTGACCCGCTTCACGTTGCCGAACGAGTCGAGCATGGTGGTGTTGGCGACCAGCTTTTCCGCCTGCTTCTCCTGGATGAGGCGTTGCAGGTGCCGCAGCACTTCCTTGGTCATGGGCAGCACTTCGCTTTCGAGGCGGGTGCCGTTGTTCATCTTGATGAAGCCGCTCTCCTTGTCGTAGTCTTCGAAAGAAGCCAGCTCCGTCATGATGGCCTTTTCGGCGACCAGCACCGTGTCGAACGTGGCGAAAATGGAATCTTTGAGGATGCGCTGCTGCTTGGGGCTCCAGGCAGCCTGCAAGCCACCCAGGTGCTCCTTCAGGGCCGGGTAATCCACCGAGTGTAGTTTTTTGAGGGCGTCCTTGTCCTCCTGGTTGGCCTGGAGGTAGATCCAGTTGGTGGCGTACATCCGGGAGTTGGTCACCAGCAGGTTAAACTCCCGCAGCGCCGTCAGGGAGGGGTCAGCGTCTTCGGAAATGGATTGGATCAGCGAGGAGCTGTTGTGCAGGGTGATCAGGCTCAGCACGGCGTTGAGGACGAAAACCGTAATGAGCAGGAAAAATCCGCCGGTGATCTTCTGGCTGATGCGAATGTTTAATTTTCTCATGGGGAACCCGGTGAAAATATGGACTGGCTTTGGGATTGAATAAAAAAAACCGGACCCGCAGGTCCGCGAATACACCTCCCAATATCCGCAGAAACGCTTGGAGTTCCAGCCGGGCGGCCGGGCCGCGCCGCGGGCTTTACGTAAGGTAAACGGCCCGGGCGGCGGGGAGGGGCAGCGATTTGGGCAAGGAATTGGCGCATTTTGCCGCCGTGGGGCCGCCGGACCCGCCGGGAACGGGCCTTTGCTACCCCCCAACCCGGCCACCGGGCGCAACTCCGCGGCATCGTCGGGGCGGGGCACAAAAAAAAGCCGACACCAGGGATGTCGGCTTCCCGGGGGGCAGGGGCGGATTTTAGCGCCGCTAACCCCGCTCCGGGCATTTTCCGGGGGCTACCCGCCGCCGGCCGGGCCGTGGCCGGCGCGGCCGGCGGGGGAATAAAACCCGGTATTTTCTTACAACGCGCAAAGCGGGGGCTAAATGTGCAGGGCCCGGTTTTCGGTGGCGGCCAGGGCGGCTTCCTTGAACGACTCCGTGTAGGTGGGGTGGGCGTGCGAAATGCGGCCGATGTCCTCGGCCGAAGCCCGGAACTCCATGGCGACCACGGCCTCGGCGATCATGTCGGCGGCGCGCGGCCCGATCATGTGCACGCCCAGGATTTCGTCGGTCTGCTGGTCGGCCAGCACCTTGATGAGCCCGTCGGTGTCCATGCTGGCCCGGGCCCGGCCCGACGCCTTGAAGGGGAACGAACCGGTCTTGTAGGCGATGCTCCGGCTCTTGAGTTCTTCCTCGGTGTACCCCACGGCGGCTACTTCCGGCCAGGTGTATACCACGTTGGGAATGAGCAGGTAGTTGACGTGCGGCTTCTGCCCGGCAATGGTTTCGGCGGCAAACACGCCTTCTTCTTCGGCCTTGTGGGCCAGCATGGCGCCCCGCACCACGTCACCGATGGCGTAGATGCCCGGCGTGGCCGTCTCCAGGTGTTCGTTGACGGGAATGCGGCCCCGGTCGTCCTTCTGAATGCCGGCCGCTTCCAGGTTGAGCCCTTCCGTGTACGGCTTGCGGCCGATGGCCACCAGGCAGTAGTCGCCGGTGAGGGTCATCGTGCCGCCCTTGCTGTTTTCGGCCGTCACGGTTACCTCGTTGCCCTTGTTTTCCACGCCGGTCACCTTGTGGTTGAAGTAGAAGTCGGCGCCCATCTTCTTGAGTACGCGTTGCAGTTCCTTGCCCATCGCCCCGTCCATCGTGGGGATCATGGTGGCGGCGTATTCCACGAAGCTCACCTTGGCGCCGATGCGGCCGTACACCGAACCGAGTTCGGCCCCGATCACGCCGGCCCCGATCACGATCATGTGTTTGGGCACTTCCGGGAGGTTGAGGGCTTCGGTGGAGGTGATGATGCGTTTTTTGTCGAGGGTGATGCCCGGCAGCGAGGCCGGCTTGGAGCCCGTGGCGATGATTACGTTTTTGGCCGTGATCTGCTGGGGTTCACCGCCCGTGGTGGCAATGCGGATCGTGTTTTTGTCCACGAACGAACCCACGCCGTAGAACTCGGTCACCTTGTTTTTGCGCATGAGGAACTTGATGCCGTCGGTGGTCTGCTTCACCACTTCGTTCTTGCGCTTGATCATCTGGCCCAGGTTCACCTGCAAGCCGGTCAGGTCAATGCCGTGCGTGGCGAAGGTATGGGCGGCATTGTAAAAGTGCTCCGAAGAGTCGAGCAACGCCTTGGAAGGAATGCAGCCCACGTTGAGGCAGGTGCCGCCCAGGGTGTTGTATTTTTCAATGATGGCTGTCTTGAGGCCCAGCTGCCCGCAACGGATGGCCGCTACGTACCCGCCGGGACCCGAACCAATCACAACTACGTCGAAATCCATGAGTTATCTATTTATGGGTTAGCTATCGGTTAAACGCTTCAAAACAAGGGAAAAAGGATTTTCTTTGCCCGCGCAATAGTACCCCATTACCCGGAGAAAGACAAGAACAGGCGCAGAGACGCGATTCATCGCGTCTCTAACTCCGCAATCAATCTCGTACCGTGCATACACGGTTTTTCGCGGGTCTGTAGACGCGATGAATCGCGTCTCTACATTCGTTACGACTATTTTCCCCAATTTCACGGCAAGGAAGCGACTATACTCTATGAACACGGATACGCAAACGTTAGTGCCGACCCTGCAAACCATCCGGGAAGCCCGCGAACGGATCGGGCCTTTCATCCACCGCACGCCGGTGCTCACCTCCTCCAGCCTCGACGCCCTGGCGGGGGCCCGGGTGTTTTTCAAATGCGAAAATTTCCAGAAGATCGGCGCCTTTAAAATCCGGGGCGGCATGAACGCCGTGCTGTCGCTGCCCGTCGAGGGGTTGCGAAACGGCGTGGCTACGCACTCTTCGGGCAACCACGCCCAGGCCATTGCCTACGCCGCCCGCGAGGTGGGCACCAAGGCGTACATCGTGATGCCGCGCACCGCCCCCGAGATCAAAAAGAAGGCCGTGGCGGGCTACGGGGCCGAAATCATCCTCTGCGAACCCACCCTCCAGGCCCGCGAAGACACGCTGCGGGAGGTGGTGGCCCGCACCGGGGCGGCCTTCGTGCACCCCTTCGACGACTACCGCGTGATTGCCGGCCAGGCCACCTGCGCCGCCGAACTGCTCGAAGACGTGCCCGGCCTGGAAGTCGTGATGGCTCCCGTGGGCGGGGGCGGGCTGCTGGGCGGCACGGCCCTGGCGGTGCATTACCTTTCGCCCGGCACCCGCGTGATTGCCGGCGAACCCGCCGGTGCCGACGATGCGTACCGGTCGCTGAAGGCCGGCGCCATCCAGGCCAACGCCACCACGCAGACCATTGCCGACGGCCTGCTTACCAGCCTGGGCGACAAGACCTTCCCGCTCATCCAGCAGTACGTGGAAGACATCATCACCGTCACCGACGAGGAGATCGTGGCGGCCATGCGGCTCATTTGGGAACGCATGAAGATCATCATCGAACCCTCCTGCGCCGTGCCCTTCGCGGCCCTGCTCAAGGAAAAGGAACGCTTCGCCGGCAAAAAGGTCGGCATCATCCTCACCGGCGGCAACGTGGATCTGGGAAAACTGCCGTTTTAGCGATGTTCGATGCTCGATGCTCGATGCTCGATGTTCGATGCTCGAAAGGCGATGTTCGATATTTGAGGTTCGAAGGCTGCGGCCCGCTATTTGCTCTTGCGAACCGGGTGCAAATCGGCGCTGAAACTTACGGGCCCGAACATCGAACATCGAACATCGGGCATCGGACCTCGGGTTTCGAGCATCGAAAATGCGCTAGATTTGGGCCCTCTCCATTTGAAATAAGACCATAACCCATGAGAAAAACCGTTTTTGTCCTTTACCTGTTTCTCCTCCCGCTGACGGCTACTTTCGCGCAGAAAAAAAGGGGCGGGGGATTCAACATCTTCTCCATCCAGCAGGACCTTGACTTAGGCAAGCAGGTAAGCGCTGAGATCGAGAACAACCCCAAGCAGTACCCGCTGCTGGCCGAAACGGGCCGCAACGGCAAGAATGAACAAGCCTACGCCTACCTGCGCGGTGTCGTGGACCGCATCCTCAACTCGGGCAAAGTCACCTACCGCAAGGAATTCCCCTGGCGGGTGAAGATCATCCACAACGACACTACCCTCAACGCGTTCTGCGTGCCCGGCGGCTACATCTACGTGTACACGGGCCTCATCAAGTACCTCGATACGGAAGACCAACTGGCCGGGGTGCTCGGCCACGAAATCGCCCACGCCGACAAGCGGCACTCCACCCGGCAGATGACCACGCAGTACGGCCAGAAGTTGGTGCTCGACGTAGTGCTGGGCCGCAACCAGGGCGCCCTCACGCAGATTGCCCAGGGACTGCTCGGCCTCCGCTACAGCCGCAGCCACGAAAACGAGGCGGACCAGTACTCGGTAGAATACCTGTGCGGCACGCCGTACCGCTCCGACGGGGCGGCCGGGTTCTTCCAGAAAATGCTCAGCAACAAACAGGGCGGTGGGGCGCCCGAATTCCTCAGCACGCACCCCAACCCGCAGAACCGC
Source organism: uncultured Cytophagales bacterium (assembly GCA_902805615.1). Lineage (GTDB taxonomy): Bacteria > Bacteroidota > Bacteroidia > Cytophagales > 172606-1 > CADCTQ01. The sequence goes on along the minus strand of CADCTQ010000022.1, from coordinate 6,393 downwards.
GTGCAGCAGATCACCAACAAGGCCAAGGCCGACGGCTGCAACCTCAACAACTACGCCGCCGCCCGCTACGACTACTTCAAAAGCCTCATGCCTTAGTTAGAAGTGAGAAGTGAGAAGTGAGGAGTGAGAAGGGGGCGGGAACGAACTTTGGCACGGCTCCGGTAGGGGTTGGTGATGGAACCGGTGAAAGGAAAAAGGGAGTGTTGGATCAGTACACTGATTCGGCCTCCTTTTTTTCTTTTAGCCCGATGGTCTCCTTTTGGCCCGGGGCATCGCGTTGCCAACCCTTCTCGCTCCTCGCTTCTCACTCCTCGCTCCTTAACTTTGTGCGTGGCGGTTGCGTTGAAAGAGGTACAGTCAAATCAGCCAACCATACGCAACATGATACCTTTGATCAAGCAAAAACTCGTGCCTTTCGCGTTCCTGCTGGCGTCCGTGGCGGTGGTCCACGGGTGCAAGGAAGGCGAGGGCCTCAACATTCTATCCCTCGAACAAGACGTTGAACTGGGCAGGCAGGTAAGCGCCGAGATCGAGAAGGACCCCAAGCAGTACCCGCTGCTGCCCGAGACGGGCCGCGAAGGGCGCAACGAACAAGCCTACGCCTACCTGCGCGGCATCGTGGGCCGCATCCTCAACTCGGGCAAAGTCACCTACAAGGATGAACTGCCCTGGCAGGTGAAAATCATCCAGAACGATACCACGCTCAACGCTTTTGCGGCGCCGGGCGGCTTCATCTACGTGTACACGGGCCTCATCAAGTACCTCGACGGCGAAGACCAGCTGGCCGGCGTGCTGGCCCACGAAATTGCCCACGCCGACAAGCGCCACACGTCCCGCACCATCACCCGCGAGTACGGCTACGACCTGATCCTGTCGGTGCTGCTGGGCGAAAACCAGAGCACGCTGGTGAACGTGGCCCGGGGACTGGTGGGGCTGCGCTACAGCCGCGGCTTCGAAGAGGAGGCCGACCAGTATTCGGTGATCTACCTGTGCAACACGCAGTACCGGTCCGACGGGGCGGCGGGCTTTTTCCAGAAAATGCAGCAGGAGGGGGGCGGCCAGGGTGTACCCGAATTCCTCAGCACGCACCCCAACCCCGGCGACCGCGTGACCGACATCACCCGGCAGGCCCAGAGCCAGAACTGCAACCTCAGCAACTTCCCCAACGCCCAGTACGCCCGGTTCAAAAGCTTGCTGCCGTGAGGGTACACTGATGAGGGTACACTGACTGGTTATGATGATTATGATCAGGACTGATTTCAGACTGAAGCGGAATCAACTGAAGCCGAATCAGAAGAAAAAATCATAACAAATCATAATCATCATAAGAAATCAGTGTACCATTGCCGCCATCCACTCAAGACTGATTGCCCGTGAAAACGTCCGAAATCAAATTCACCATTACCCTCGACGACCAGCGCCTGCCCGAAAAGATCAACTGGGAGGCCACCGACAACCCCAACGAAGGCATCGAGGAAGCCAAGTCCATTTCCATCGCCGTGTGGGACCACTTTCACAAGGGCACCATGAAGATTGACCTGTGGACCAAGGACATGCCCGTGGACGAAATGAAGCGGTTCGTGATCGAAGCCATCGGCGGACTGGGCGAAACGCTGCTCACGGCCACCGGCGACAAGAAAATGGCCGGCGACATTGATACCCTCTGCCGCGACCTCACCCAGCACGTGGAGGAGGAAATCCGTCGTCAGAAGTGAGGTGATGGTACACTGATTTATTATGATGATTATGATCTATTATGATCTTTTTTAGATTTCATTTAAATCAGTTCCAATCATAATCATCATAACCAATCAGTGTACCAGTCATGAAAATTCTCGGCATTATCCCCGCCCGCTACGCCTCCACCCGGTTTCCGGCCAAGGCCCTGGCTGACATTGCGGGCAAGAGCATGGTGCAGCGGGTGTACGAACAGGCCCGCCAGGCCGGCTCCCTGCACGGAGTAGTAGTAGCCACCGACCACGAGGCCATCTTCAACCACGTGCAATCCTTCGGCGGCCAGGTGGTGATGACGAGCCCCGACCACCCGAGCGGCACCGACCGCTGCTTCGAAGCCTCGCAAGGCGTGGGCGGCGATTACGACTTCCTCATCAACATCCAGGGCGACGAGCCGTTCATCCAGCCCGAACAGATTGATACGCTGGCCTCGGTGCTCTCGTCCCCCGGGGTGCAACTGGCTACGCTGGTCCGTAAGATCGAAGACGCGGAAGACCTCTTTGACCCCAACAAGGTGCGGGTGATCCTCAACGTGTTCCACGAAGCCATCTACTTCAGCCGCAACCCGATTCCCTACGTGCGCGGCGCCGAACGGGAAGCGTGGCTGCAAAAGCACACCTTTTACCAGCACGTGGGCATGTACGCCTACCGCCCCGACATCCTGGCTGAAATCACCCGGCTGCCCGTATCCTCCCTCGAAAAGGCCGAATCCCTCGAACAGCTCCGCTGGATCGAAAACGGCTACCGCATCAAAACCGCCGTCACCGCCCACGAAAGCATGGGCATTGACACGCCCGAAGACCTTCAAAAAGTGCTGGGGAGGCTTTAAACCGCAAAGAGAGGAGAGGGAGAGGATAGGGTTTAAACCCTATCCTCTCTATCCTCCAAACCCTATCCTCTCCTATACCCTACGCCAGGAAGTCCGGGCGGGTGTAGGCGGGGTTGGGGTATTCGTAGAAGCCGCGGCCGGTTTTGACGCCCAGGCGGCCGGCATCCATCATGCCCTGCACCAGGCCCAGTATTTTCTGCAACCCGGGCGGCGGCGTCGCCCCGGGGAGCTGGCTGCCGGCAACCGTGACGCGGTACACCGTGTCCAGGCCAATCACGTCCATCATGCCCATCGGGCCCAGCTTCGTCCGCATAACGCCCATGAAGGCCCGGTCCACGTCTTCGGGCGTCGCCACGCCCCTGGCCACCAGGCCCGCGGCGGCATTGAGGAGCGGCCCCAGCATGGCGTTGAACACGTAGCCCGGCGACTCCCGCCGGAGCAGGATCGGGACCTGGCGGATGCTGACGGCAAACGCTTGCACGGTCTCCACCACGGCGGCGTCCGTGCCCGCGTGCGGCATCACGTCGGCCACGTTCGAAATCCACACGTGCGGGTGAAAGTGCAGGGCCATGAACTTGGCCGGCCGGCCCGTGGCTTCGGCAAACATCGAGGGCAGCAGGGTAGACGTGTTGGTGGTGAGCAGGGTACGTTCGGGCCAGAGCCCCCCAAACTGCCGGTACAGCCCTTCTTTCAACCGAATGTCTTCGGGCACCGACTCACTCACCAGGTCGGCGTCCGCGGCCGCCCCGGCGGGATCGGACGTAAAGCGGATGCGCCCCAGCACCGCCTCGTTTTCGGCCCCGTCGAGGTAGCCCATCTTGTTCATCATCCGCAGCAGCCCCCGTTGCCGCTCCCGCGCCGTTTGCAGGGCCGCTTCGCTGAGGTCGTACATCGTGACGTGGTAGCCGCACACGGCCGTCAGCAGACCGATTTCCTGCCCCATCGTCCCCGCTCCCAGGATCGTTACGTTTCGTATGTCGCTTGCCTGCATGGCTCTTTGGTTTAAATCCGCGTTACGCGCCCATACGGATTTGCAGCCCGTACGGTGGCCCACCGCAAAATTATTTTGCCCGTCCCGCTTGGTTGTTGAACAAACGTTTGGTAAAATCGTGTTGTGGTACACTGATGGGTTATGATGATTATGATTGGAACTGATTTGTTATGATGATTATGATCGGGACTGATTAAAAGGAATCCGAAAAAATCATAACCAATCATAATCATCATAACGGATCAGTGTACCATTTTCCCATTTTCAATTGTTCATTTTCAATTTTAACCCGCGTGCCTGTACAGAAAACAACCCGGGAGGAGATACTGGAGAAAGCCATTGACGTGTTTGGGCGGCAGGGCTACCACCGCACGACCATGCACGACCTGGCGGCCGCGTGCGGCTTGCTCAAAGGGAGCTTCTACCACTATTTCAACGGCAAGGAAGCCCTCATGGAAGAAGTGCTCCGGTATTCGCTGGACTATTTCCGCAAGCACATCTTCTCGATTGCCTACCGCGACGAACTGCCGGCGGCGGAACGGCTGCGCAGCATGATGGAAAAGAGCAGCGTCATCATCCTGCGCAACAACCAGGGTTGCATGTTCGGCAACACGGTGCTCGAAACGGCCAACGTCACCGCGCAGTTCCGCGAAACCACGCAGGCCTTCTTCACCGACTGGACGGCCGCCCTGGCGCACCTCTACCGGGCCAGGTACGACCCGGCGACTGCCCTGGAACACGCCGAGCAGACCGTCATGGAAATGGAAGGCGCCATCATGCTCACCAAACTGAGCAACAACCCGCAACTGCTGGCCGGGTGCCGCGAACGGGTCCTCAAACGATTCACCCAATCCGCCCCGTCCCTCCCCGAACAACGAACAACGAACAACGAATAACCAACAACGAACAACCCTCACCGCCATGCCATCCCCCTTCTCAACCTCCCGCCGCGAATCCCGCCGGACGCGGATCTTCCGCCTGGGCATGAACCTGTACCCGATGTTTTTCGGCACCGGCGGCAAGGTCACGTTCATCGCCGCCGACTGGCAGGAGGTGCACGTACGGCTCGGGCTGAGCCTGTGGACCCGCAACTACGTGAAGACGATCTTCGGCGGCAGCCTGTTTGCGGCCTCCGACCCGTTTTACATGCTCATGCTGCTGCACGTGCTGGGCAAGTCGTTCGTGGTGTGGGACAAGTCGGCGGTCATCCGGTTCCGGCGGCCCGGCACGCAGACGCTCTACGCCCGGTTCGTGCTCGACGAAAACCTGGTGGCCGACATTCGCCGCCGCGTGGCCGAAGGGGGCGAAACCGACCAGACGTTCGTGATCCAGTGGGTGGACCGGGAAGGGCACGTGTACGCCGAGATCGAACGGAACTGCTACGTGGCCGGCAAAGCGTTTTACCAGGAAAAACGGGCTCTGCGCAAATCCGGCAAGCGGGCCGCCGGCGCGTAAAGTTTTTGAAGTCAGAACTTACTTATCTTGGGCTGATTCTCAGGAAGACGTGCCGTTCTGACGAGGAACCACCCCTGTCCCCTCCTTGATGGAGGAGGGGAACCCAACGGGTGCGGCTGCGCAACAAGGTGGAACGCACGTTACGGACGCCTTTCCTTTCAGCGGGTCGCATGGGCACGGCTCCCCTCCTTTTTCCAAGGAGGGGCCGGGGGTGGTTCCTCCGAACATCGAGCATCGAACATCGAGCATCGCCCCAATCCCTTAATACCCCAATACCCACGAAGCATTATCAATAAACCCACCTAACCATTCCATGCAATGCAATTAAAGCGAGTTGTCATCACCGGCCTGGGGGCCCTCACGCCCATCGGCAATACCGTCGCCGAGTACTGGCGGGGACTCATCGAAGGCCGCAACGGGGCCGCGCCGGTCACCCGGTTCGACGCCACGCATTACCGGACCAAATTCGCCTGCGAACTGAAGGGCTTCGACCCGCTGGCCCACCTCGACCGCAAGGAGGCCCGCCACATGGACCCCTTCTGCCACTACGCCCTGGTGACGGCCGAAGAATGCATCCGCGACAGCGGCCTGAACCTCCAAACCACGAACCTCAACCGGGTGGGCGTGATCTGGGCGTCGGGCATCGGCGGCCTGGAAACGTTTGAGCAGGAACTGCTCAACTTCGCCCGCAGCGAACCGGTGCCGCGCTTCAACCCGTACTTCATCCCCAAGATGATCATCAACGAAAGCGCCGGGCACATCTCGATGCGGTACGGTTTCCGGGGCATCAACTTCAGCACGGTGTCGGCCTGCGCGGCGTCTACCAACGCCATTGCCGACGCCTTCAACTACATTCGCCTGGGCAAGGCCAACGCCATCCTGACGGGCGGCTCGGAGGCGGCCGTTACCCGGGCCGGCATGGGCGGCTTTGCGGCCATGAAGGCCATGTCGGAACGCAACGACGACCCGGCCACTGCCTGCCGCCCCTTCGACCGGGACCGCGACGGCTTCGTACTCGGCGAGGGGGCCGGGGCCCTGCTGCTGGAGGAACTGGACCACGCCCGGAGCCGCGGCGCGAAGATTTACGGCGAGGTGGTCGGCTGCGGCTTCGCGGGCGACGCCTACCACATCACGGCCACGCACCCGGAGGGGGAAGGCGCCTACCTGGCGATGCTTGACGCCCTCGACGACGCCGGGCTGCAACCGCAGGACGTGGATTACCTCAACGCCCACGCCACCTCCACGCCCGTCGGCGACGTGAGTGAAATCCGGGCCATCGGCCGGGTGTTCGGCGACCACACGAAAAAGCTGCACGTCAGCGCCACCAAGTCCATGACCGGGCACCTGCTGGGCGCGGCCGGGGCCATCGAAGCCATTGCTTCGG
>CADCTQ010000021.1 GCA_902805615.1 uncultured Cytophagales bacterium | reverse complement strand
CTCATCATCGTGTCGCACGACCGGTATTTCATGGACCGGCTGGTGGAGCACCTGTTCGTGTTCGAGGGCGAAGGGAAGATCAAGGATTTCCCGGGCAACTACACCGATTACCGCGAAGACCTGGCCGAGGAAGAAGCCCGGCGGAAAGAGCAGGCGGCCAAAGCGGCGGTTTCGGCGGCAAAGCCGGTTGCCGGGCCGTCCACCACCGACAAAAAGAGGCTGTCGTTCAAGGAAAAACAGGAGTACGAACGCCTGGAGGCCGAAATTGACGGGCTCGAAACCCGCAAGAAGGAATTGGTGAGCAAGCTCAACGCCGGTTCGGCCAAACACGAAGAACTCACCGGGTGGGCCCGCGAAATCGAGCAGATCGAAGCCGAGATTGACAAGAAGTCGGACCGCTGGCTCGAACTGGGAGAGTACATGTAGTTTCCTTGGCCTTGCAATGAAGGAGTAGTATGATTCGGGGAAGACGGGCAGGTCCGGCAGCGGAGCAGTCCCGCAGGGACGAACTATGGTTAAGGTAAATGCAACCAGTGAGGGGCATACAAAAATGATTGGCAAGTCATCCCCCTGCCCCCTTCCCTGACTCACCGGCAAACCCGCAAGGGGGACCCGGTACCTGGCGGTGCCGCCGCAAGGCAACTGGCGCAGTCAAGGCAATGCTTCGCCGAAAGGGGACTGTGCGCAACCAGGGAACGCTGGCGTCGAATGGGCACGGATCGTTCCTTGTCAGGGAGCCGCCAACTACCGGTCCCCCTTGCGGGCTGGTCCGTGCGATAGCCGAAGGGGGCAGGGGGATGACTTCCCCGGTTTGGAGCCGTTTTTGCCCCTTTTTAATGATGGACGCCTCTCGATGTACTCAGGAAGTAAAGAGGAGAAGGAGTAAAAGGTAAAAAGTGAAGAAGTTGCCGGTGAGGATCACTCATTTTTACCAAACGGCCAGCGGATCTTCTTGCCGTCGTCTTTGTCGTTGTCCTGCCCCTTTGCGTTGCGCCTTTTGGTTTTCTCCCTGGTGCGCTGCTTTTTGCGTTTGGCTTTTTCCTTGGCTTTTTTCTTTTTGGACTTCTCTTTGGCCCGGTCGCCCTTGTCGTTGTCTTTTTTCTTCCTGTCCCAGTCAAAGTCGTTGCTCACCGGGAAGTAGTAGCGCAGCGAAATGTACAGCGGGTTTACCTTCGTGAGCCCTTCCCCTTCGGTCTTGTTGCCCGCCAGGTAGTTATAGCCCGTCATCAGGTGGAAGCCCAGCAGCCGGAAGCCCACCACCGGGCCGCCGCCGTAACGGGCATGGGTAAAATCGGTGTAGTACGCCGCGTTGATGCCGTACGTGAGGTTGACGCGGCCCTGCTTGAACCAGAACGCCGCGTTGTAACCCAGCACGTTGTGTTTCAAGTTGTAGGCCGCGTTGGCCGACAGGGCGTAAATGCGCGGGTTGGTGAGGCTGATGGTGCGCCAGTGGTGTTCGGCCCCGAATTCGAAAAACATGTATTGGCCCCGATGCACGCCCAGGATGGCCCCGAAGTTGCGCTGCCGGAGCTTGCCCAGCGGCCCCGGCGGGGATTGCGGTTCCCAGAACGACTGGCCCGGCGGCAGGTACTGGGCCCGGACGGGAAGCAGGCCGGCCAGAACGAAAAGTGCAAAGAGGATTGCCTTGGTCTTCATGCGTGAGTATGGGGGCGGTTGCTGCTACAACGGCGGGCCGCCCGATTCATTGTAAAAAAGAAAGGCTTGCCGGAGAGCAAACCCTTCTTTTCGTGTAACAAATTATAGAAAATTTACTATTATTTTTCCTGCTGACCGATCAGGTTGAGGGCGGAGCCGGCCTTGAACCACTCAATCTGTCCCTCGTTGTAGGTATGGTTCACCTGGATCATGTCCTTGGAGCCGTCCTTGTGGTTGAGCACGACGGTCAGTGGCACGCCGGGGGCAAAGGTGGTCAGGCCCAGGATGTCAATGGTATCGTCTTCCAGGATTTTGTCGTAATCCGCCGGGTTGGCGAAGGTCAGCGCCAGCATGCCCTGCTTCTTCAGGTTCGTCTCGTGGATGCGGGCGAACGACTTCACCAGGATGGCCCGTACGCCGAGGTGTCGGGGTTCCATGGCGGCGTGTTCGCGGGAAGAACCTTCGCCGTAGTTTTCGTCACCGACCACCACCGAGCCATGCTTGAGCAGTTTATAGCCCCGCTGCACCTTGGGCACCTCGTCGTAGTCACCGGACAACTGGTTTTTCACGTAGTTGGCCTTGTCGTTGAAGGCGTTGATGGCCCCGATGAGCATGTTGTTGGAGATGTTGTCAATGTGACCGCGGTACTTGAGCCACGGGCCGGCCATCGAAATGTGGTCGGTGGTACACTTGCCTTTGGCCTTGATGAGCAGGCGCAGGCCGGTGAGGTCGGTGCCTTCCCAGGGCGCAAACGGTTCGAGCAGTTGCAGGCGGTCGGAGAGCGGGTCCACGAGCACCGATACCTTGCTGCCGTCCACGGCGGGGGCCACGTACCCGGCGTCTTCCACGGCAAAACCATTCACCGGCAGCTCAATGCCCTTGGGCTCATCGAGCTTCACGGCCTGGCCGTTTTCGTTCATCAGCGTGTCCGTCAGCGGGTTGAACGTAAGGTCACCGGCAATGGCAAACGCCGTCACGATTTCGGGGGAAGCCACGAAAGAGTGCGTGTTCGGGTTGCCGTCGTTGCGCTTGGCAAAGTTCCGGTTGAAGGACGTGATGATCGAGTTTTTGCGGGTCGGGTCATCCGAGTGGCGGGCCCACTGGCCGATGCACGGGCCGCAGGCATTGGCAAGCACCACGCCGCCCATTTCGTCGAACGTTTTGAGCAGGCCATCCCGTTCGGTCGTGTAGCGCACCAGTTCCGAGCCGGGCGTAATGGTGAATTCGGAGCGTACTTTCAGGTTTTTGCTCACCGCCTGGCCGGCTACCGAAGCCGCGCGGGTGATGTCTTCGTAGGAAGAGTTGGTGCAGGAACCGATGAGGCCCACTTCCAGTTTGGCGGGCCAGCCGTGTTCTTTCACCGCCTGCCCGAATTTGGAGATCGGCCAGGCCGCATCCGGGGTGAAGGGACCGTTTACGTGCGGTTCCAGTTCGGAAAGGTTGATTTCGATCACCTGGTCGTAGTACTGCTCGGGGTTGGCAAATACTTCGTCGTCGGCCCGCAGGTGCTGGCGCACCTGGTCGGCCAGGGCGGCAATGTCGGCGCGTTCGGTGCCTTCCAGGTACGCCTTCATCTTGTCGTCGTAGGCAAATACCGACGTGGTGGCCCCGATTTCGGCGCCCATGTTGCAGATGGTGGCCTTGCCCGTGCAGGAGAGGCTTTCGGCGCCGTCCCCGAAGTATTCCACGATGTAGCCGGTCCCACCCTTTACGGTAAGGATGCCGCCCACTTTGAGGATCACATCTTTGGCGGCCGTCCAGCCGCTTAGTTTGCCCGTCAGCTTGATGCCGATCAGTTTGGGGAATTTGAGTTCCCAGGCCATGCCGGCCATCACGTCCACGGCGTCGGCGCCGCCCACGCCAATGGCAATCATGCCGAGGCCCCCGGCATTGGGCGTGTGCGAGTCGGTACCGATCATCATGCCGCCCGGGAAGGCGTAGTTTTCGAGCACCACCTGGTGGATGATGCCAGCCCCCGGTTTCCAGAAGCCGATTCCGTACTTGTTGGACACGGAAGCGAGAAAATCATACACTTCTTTGTTCTGCGTCAAAGCCGTATTCAAATCCTGCTCGGCGCCAATCTTCGCCTGGATGAGGTGGTCGCAGTGTACCGTGGAAGGAACGGCTACCTGGGGCTTGCCGGCCGACATAAATTGCAGCAGGGCCATCTGAGCGGTGGCATCCTGCATGGCCACGCGGTCGGGGGCAAAGTCCACGTACGTCTTCCCTCTTTGAAAGGCCTGGGTGGGCGTTCCGGCGTAGAGGTGGGAGTATAATATCTTTTCGGAGAGCGTCAGCGGTTTGCCCACTGCCTGGCGGGCAGCGGCCACCCTTTCGCCCAAACGGGCATATACTGACCGGATCATTTCAATATCAAAAGCCATATCTGTTTGTATTTAGCCTAGTTAGACAAGTAAAAAAGCGTGACGGGCAAAATTATCAAAATATGCCGAAGTAAAAACGTATAGGACGGCCCACAAAATTCCCCGCCTGGCAAAACGCCTCTATTCGCAACACCCCGGTAAAGTAAGTTCCCGCCCCAACGCCGGGCGTAAGGAGCACGCCCGAGGACGCCCCGTTCCGCCGCCACTCACCCCCCCAAATAGCCTTTTCTGACCATTCCCTACACGGGTGCGCAAAGCCCCTACTTGCAGCGGGCATGCCGGAAACGGGTGGAGTAAATTTAAAAAAAGGAAAAAAGGCAATGGAACACCCTGCTGCGGGCATGAATTGGGCAAAACGGCCGGTTTTTGCGACACGCCGGGAAAAACGCCGGGCCACGGACGGACGGGTTTTTGGCTCCCCGGTCCCCGTTTCGGGGCGTTGTACACAATCCGTCCGCGGGCGTACCCGTACCAGAAGCCCCTTTGAATCCGCAAAAAAAGGAATATCAACCCATTAAGACCGGAAATATTACCAATGTAACGGCTGCCGCTTCCGGCGCAGCCCCGAGCACCTAACCGAACCAGGAATTCTATGTACACGCTTCTCCGAACACTCCTCCTCTTGTTGACCGGGCTGACCGCGTTGGCGGCCACGGGCAGTTACGCCCAGCCCGCCATCAAGCCCCTTGTGATGCATGCCAGTTGCAACGGGGGCAGCGACGGCAAAATCCAGTTGCAGGTGACGGGAACGGCTCCCTACCGCTACCAGTGGAGTACCGGCGCCACCACGCCCGAAGTGGGCGAATTGAATGTAGGAACCTACACGGCAAAGGTGACCGACGCCCGGGGTCGCGCGGCTTCGGTGACGGTGCAGATCAAGGCCGGCCGTGACATCACGTTGTCCATTGAGAAGGGTGGCAACCGCCTCCGGGCCACTGCCGCGGGCGGACAAGCCCCGTACGGATTCACCCTCAACAACATCACCCACCCGGAGCGCATCACCACCACCCGGAGCGGGGAAGGCGCCTTTTCCAACCTGGCCCCGGGCCGCTACGCCCTTGTGGTCACCGACGCCAACGGGTGCGCGAAAATACAAGGTGTCACCATCGGTCAATAACCTACGACGCAATCACCTATGAAATACATTTTACCATTCAATAGATTCGTTGCCGTTTGGCTTGGGTTGCTCCTGTCGGTACAGGTGCTGGCGCAATGCCCAAACAATTACACGGCTTCTTTCACAAATGCTTCCTGTAAAGGCGTAAAGGACGGAACCATCACCGTGGCGGTGGCAGACGGCGTTACCCCGTTCTATTTTCTCGCCTGGGTATTCAAGGGCGGCGTGCTTACGCCAATAATGGGTGCCAAGTCCATTGTAGAAGCCGACGGCCGTACTGTTACCTTTACCGGCTTAGGCGGCTTGCCACCCGGCAGCAGCTACATGATCTCCATCAGCCAGGAGGACTGCGAAGATGTATTTACTTTTCCCATCAACCTGCGGGAGCCGAGTGAACTGATGCTGGCCGTCTCCGCAAAAACGGACGTGACCGGTTGCTACGGCGACAAAACCGGG
>CADCTQ010000020.1 GCA_902805615.1 uncultured Cytophagales bacterium | reverse complement strand
AGGTGATGGAACGCACGGCGCAGCTCCTCCAGAAAAACCAGGAGATCGAAGCCATCAACGACGCCCTCGAAAGCCGCGTGGAACAGCGGACGCTGGAACTCAAGCAGGCCAACGAGTCGCTGGTGGGTGCCAACCAGGAGCTGGACATGTTCATCTACCGCGCCTCCCACGACATCAAAGGGCCGGTGGCTACGCTGGCCGGGCTCTGCAAAGTGGCGGCGCTGGACGTAACCGAGCCCAAGGCGCTGGAATACATCAACCTGCTGGACCGGACCTGCGAAAAAGCCAACCAGACGCTGGTGCGCATCCTGGGCATCTACGAAATCCGCAACCTGGAGGCCGAGCCGCAACCGGTGTCCCTCAACGGCTTGATCCGGGAAATTGCGGGGGCGGCCAAGGCGGCGGCCGGCTACGAAAAAGTAAAGCTGCACCTGGAAAGTACCGCCACCGTTACCCTCCTGGCCGACCCGGTGCTGGTGCGGACCATCCTGGTCAACCTCATTGACAACGCGTTCCGGTTCAGCAAGCGCAGGGAAAACTCCTACGTGTCGGTGCGCCTCACGCAGGGACCGGGTGGCGAGGTGTGCATCCAGGTCCGCGACAACGGCATGGGCATACTGCCCGACCTGCGGAGCAAACTGTTTACGATGTTCTTCCGGGGCACCGTCAACGCGAGTGGCACGGGGTTAGGCCTGTACATTGCCAAGATCGCCGCCGAAAGGCTGTGCGGCCGGATTGAACTTCAGCCCTACCGGCCCGAAGAAACGGTATTCGAAGCCTTCCTGCCACCCGGCCTCTGCCTCCCCGACCCGTCCGCCGCCAACGTCCACGCGGCAGAAAACGCGGGCATGATTTGAGAAAGGAGCAAGGTCCGGAAAGCCTCCGAACGACCAGTACGCATCAGCGGCATCGCCTTACGGGCATTTTTTGAGAAGATAGTCGGTCACCGGGAGGCTTGCAGACGCCAGGTGGCATGGGGGCCATTCACCTTGCGCACCGGGTAGACCAAAACATCCAGGCCCGCGTGGACCAGCAGTGCGCCCAGGACGGTCAGCAGGCTGGTGGCTGATATAGCCCGTTCCCGGTCATCCTCACTTTCAAAAACGCCCAGAAGGACTCCGGCGGCAGCACCCGTACCGGCGGCCAGGCCGAAAGAGCCCCATTGATTGTATTTGCCAATGCCCGTAACCTGCGAAAGGGCCACCGTGATGGTGTCTTTCGGCAGCGGGACTACGTAAGTCAGTGTGGAGTCGGTCAGTGACAGTACCCGGCCCTGCTGGTATACCTTTGCTCCCTCGTACCGCGTGTCGAAACGAATCCGGATGGATGAGCCCGGCATGATCTCTTTTTGCCGACCCGTACGGCTGTTTTCCAGCACGAGTTTCGTTTGGGAATGCGCCGGCAGCAGGTGGAGAAACGCAAAAAGCAGGAACGGTAAAAATTTCATGAAAGGTTGGGGATTAGCATTTAAAACAGAAAGAGGTACGGAGTCAACAACCGTACCTCTTTTCGTTTGAATGGCTTCGTGCCCGGACTATACGTCCAGCAGCAAGCGCATCGGGTCTTCGAGGAGTTGCTTCACGCGGACCAGGAAGCTCACCGACTCGCGGCCGTCAATGATGCGGTGGTCGTAGGAGAGGGCCACGTACATCATCGGGCGGATCACCACTTGCCCGTCCACGGCAATGGGCCGCTCCACGATGTTGTGCATTCCCAGGATGGCCGACTGCGGCGCGTTGATGATCGGGGTGGACATCATCGAGCCGAACACGCCGCCGTTGGTGATGGTGAACGTGCCACCGGTCATCTCGTCAATGCCCAGCTTGCCGTCGCGGGCCCGGGTCGCCAGGCGGATGATCTCGGCTTCGATCTGGGCGAACGACATCGCCTCGGCGTTGCGGATGACGGGCACCACCAGGCCCTTGGGCGTGGAAACGGCCACCGAAATGTCGCAGAAGTCATTGAACACCATCTCGTCGCCATCAATCATGGCATTCACGGCCGGCCATTCCTTGAGGGCCACGCAGCACGCCTTGGCGAAGAACGACATGAAGCCGAGGCCCACGCTGTGCTTTTCCTTGAACTTGTCCTTGAACTTGGCCCGCACGTCCATGATCGGCTTCATGTCCACCTCGTTGAACGTGGTGAGCATGGCCGTTTCATTTTTCACGGCCACCAGGCGCCGGGCAATGGTTTTGCGGAGCGAGGTCATCTTCTGGCGGCGCTGGGCCCGGGCGTCGGAGGATTGCGGCGCGGCGGGTTTGGCCGGGGCGGCCGGCGGCTGGGCCGGTTTATTGCTTACTGCGGGCTGGTTACTGCTTACTGCGGGTTGATTATTGGCTACCGGTTGCTGCGCGTTCATCGCGTCGGCCTTGATGATGCGGCCGTCGGGACCCGTGCCCTGCACGCCTTTGGCGTCAATGCCCTTTTCGGCGAGAATCTTGGCGGCGGAGGGCGAGGCGTGGCCGGTGGCGTAGTTGCCGGCAATGGGGGCTTCTTTCACGTTGGAAGCCAGCGTGCCCGGCTGGTCCGACTGCTGGTTTTCGGCCTGCAAAATCTCCTTGGGGGCGGCGTACGGCTCCCTGGGCACGGTAAGGTCGGCGTTGTTGGCCGGCTCGATGCGGCAGATCAGCGCGCCGATGGGCAGGGTGTCGCCCTGCTTGGCCACGATGCGGAGGGTGCCCGATGCTTCGGCCGTCAGTTCGAAGGTAGCCTTGTCGGATTCGATTTCGCAGAGCACTTCGTCCTGCTGCACCTGGTCGCCGTCCTTTTTCTGCCAGGCGCCAATGGTGACTTCGGCAATGGATTCGCCCACGGCCGGCACTTTCATTTCCAGCACCTTGCCCGGCGTGGGCGCCGGCGGGGGAGCCGGGGTCTGGGCCGGGGCGACGGGCTGGGCTGCCGGGGGCGGCGTTTGCTGCACCACCGGCGCCACCGGGTTGGAGGCCGGCGTGGTCGGTTCGGGCTTCACGGCCGGCTTGGGGGGCTGGGCCGTGCCGTTGGAACCCTGGACGCCGTTGCTCTCTTCGATGCGGCAGATGAGGCCGCCGATGGGCACGGTGTCGCCTTCCCGGGCCACGATGCGCAGGACGCCGGCCGATTCGGCATTCAGTTCGAAGGTTGCTTTGTCGGATTCGAGTTCGCACAGCACGTCGTCCACGTTCACGGAGTCACCGTCCTTCTTGTGCCAGTTGGCAATGGTCACCTCGGTAATGGACTCGCCCACGGAGGGGACTTTAATATCTAAACTCATGCGTTGAATGGTTAGGGAGTTAGGGAGTATGCGCGTTGAGGCGTTGGAAAATCTGGGGTCGTATCACTTGTAACGCGTTACAACGCCCGAATTCTCCAACGCCTGCACGCTTGCACTTATGACAAGGCCCGTTTGATCAGGTCGGACTGCTCCTGGGCGTGTACTTTGGCGTAGCCGGTGGCCGGTGAGGCGCTGGCCTTGCGGGCAATCACGTCCATGTTGGCGTATTTGTACGAACGCAGGATGTAGCTCCAGGCGCCCATGTTTTCGGGTTCTTCCTGCACCCAGAAGATCTTGGCCTTCTTGTCGTACCGGTTGAGCAGGGCGTGGACCTGCTTGGCCGGGAACGGGTGCAGCTGCTCGATGCGGATGAGGGCTACGTCGGTGCGGCCCTGCTTCTGCCGCTCTTCGAGCAGTTCGTAGTAGAGCTTGCCCGAGCACAGCAGCACCCGCTTGGCGGCCTTGGGCGTTACGGCCTCGTCGTCAATCACTTCGCGGAAGGTGCCCTTGGTGAACTCTTCCAGCGGCGACACCACCTGCGGGTGGCGCAGCATGGACTTGGGCGACATCACGATGCAGGGCTTGCGGAACGGCCAGGTCACCTGCCGGCGCAAGAGGTGGAAGAAGTTGGCCGGCTGGGTCACGTTGGCAACCACCATGTTGTACTCGGCCGCCAGTTGCAGGAAGCGTTCGGGGCGGGCATTGGAGTGTTCGGGGCCCTGGCCTTCGTAGCCGTGCGGGAGCAGCAGCACCAGGCCGTTCATGCGCTGCCACTTGGATTCGGAGGGCGTAATGAACTGGTCAATCATCACCTGGGCGCCATTGGCAAAGTCGCCGAACTGCGCTTCCCACACCACCAGGGCGTTGGGGTTTGCCATGGCGTAGCCGAATTCGAAGCCCAGCACGCCGTACTCGGAAAGCAGGGAGTTGTAGATCATCACCTTCCCTTTTTGCTCTTCCGTAAAGTCGAGGCTGTGGTGGGCCTGGTTCGTTTCAGCGTCGTGCAGCACGGCGTGGCGGTGCGAGAACGTACCCCGCTGCACGTCCTGGCCGGAGAGGCGCACGATCTTGTCTTCGAGCAGGATGGAGCCGTAGGCCAGCAGTTCGGCCGCCGCCCAGTTGAGCTGCTTGTCGTCGAAGAACATCTGCTTGCGGTCCTTGAGCAGCTTTTCGATCTGCTTGATGGGCTTGAAGCCTTCGGGCACGGTTACCAGCTTGCGGGCCACCTTTTCGATGACTTCGGGCGTCACGCCGGTCTGGGGCGACAGGTCAAAGTCTTCGGGCGTGGAGCGGCGCAGGGCGTTCCATGCCTCCTCGTTCTTCTGGTAGAAGTAGGGCAGGGGCTTCTGCTTCACCATCGTGAGGCGGTCCTGGAGCAGGCTCCGGAACTCGTCGTCCATCTTCTGGGCCAGCTCGGCGTCCACGTCGCCGCGGGTGATGAGCTTTTTGTTGTAAATCTCCCGGGGGTTGGGGTGCTTGGAAATGGTGTTGTACAGCGTGGGCTGGGTGAACTTGGGCTCGTCGCTTTCGTTGTGCCCGTGCCGGCGGTAGCACACCATGTCAATGAAAATGTCGCGGTTGAACCGCTGGCGGAAGTCGGCGGCCAGCTTGGCGCAGAACACCACCGCTTCGGGGTCGTCGCCGTTCACGTGCAGCACCGGGGCGTCAATGATCTTGGCCACGTCGGTGGAGTAAATGCTGGAGCGGGCATCCTCGAAATCGGTGGTAAAGCCCACCTGGTTGTTGATCACGAAGTGGATCGTGCCGCCGGTGTAGTAGCCGGCCAGCTTCGACATCTGGGTGACTTCGTACACGATGCCCTGGCCTGCCACGGCTGCGTCGCCGTGGATGAGGATGGGCAGCACCTTGTCGTAGTCGCTTTCGTAGAGCACGTCGGCCTTGGCCCGGGCGTAGCCTTCCACCACCGGGTTCACCGCTTCGAGGTGCGAAGGGTTGGGGGCCAGTTTCAACTGCACGCTTTTGCCGGTGGGCGTGGTGATCTGGCTGGCGTAGCCCATGTGGTACTTCACATCGCCGTCGCCCATGGTGAGGTCGGGCGTGGCCGTGCCCTCAAATTCATTGAAGATCGTTTCGTAGGTTTTGCCCATCGTGTTGCACAGCACGTTGAGGCGGCCCCGGTGCGCCATGCCGATCACCACTTCCACCACGCCCTGTTCGGCCGCCTCGTTGATGATGGCGTCGAGGGCCGGGATGGTGGTCTCGCCGCCTTCCAGCGAGAACCGCTTCTGGCCGATGTACTTGGTGTGCAGGAAGTTTTCGAACACCACCGCTTCGTTGAGCTTGAAGAGGATGCGCTTCTTCTCGTCGCTGCCCGGGTTGAACTCGAGGGCTTCCTTCTCCACTTTCCGCTTGAAGTACTCCAGGATTTCCGGCTCGCGGATGTACATGTACTCGAACCCGACGGTGCCTTCGTAGATGATCTTGAGCGAATCGAGGATCTGCCGGAGCGGCGCGGGGCCGAAGCCCAGTTCCTTGCCCGACTCGAACACCGTGTCGAGGTCGGCGTCCGAAAGGCCGAAGTCTTTCAGGTCGAGCAGGGGCTTGCGGTCCTTGCGGGGCCGCACCGGGTTGGTTTTGGCTTTGAGGTGGCCGCGCGACCGGTAGGCGTAAATCAGGTTCCGCACCTGGATTTCCTTGTCAATGTCCACGCCCGGGCGGTTGGCGGCGGGAGGGGCGGGCGCAGTGGGGGCCGTGGCGGTCCCGTTCGCCGTGCCGTTGGCGGCAGGTTTGCCGTTGCCGTTGGCCGCGTACTGCTGCGAAAACTCGAACCCCTCGAAAAACTTCTGCCACGAAATGTCAACCGAGTCAGGGTTCTGCTTGTAAGCGTTGTAAAGCTCATCCAGGTACGCCGTGTGCGCGTTGGAGAGGTAAGAAAACTTATCCATATCTGACCTATTTAATGTCTCTTTTACTGGTGCGATGCTCCATTCACGAACGTTGGCCCCGTTTCGGCCTCCTTCCGGGGGACGATTTCCCGGGAAAGCGCCGCGCGGAAGCCCGTTTGTAACGTTTCACCGCGGTACGCTGCAAAAGTACGGCTTTCCTTTTTTAAACATAATCGTATACTTGCTTAGGCAATTATAGCCAGGTAATAACTTCCGTAATAAACGCCGGACTTTATACCGCTCGCCGGCCGGAACCGTCCCGTTTGGTCGGTCGCGCCAAAATTAGAAAGATGTGTAGATAAAATTGTGTTGGAGAACATTTTATTGCCGTCTTTCGGGAAAAAACGTCTTTTTCCGCGTTCCCGGCTGGGGATGCGCCGGGTTGCCTTTCTTTTTTTGCACTCGTATTTGTTCGTTCCTATTTTTTATAGTTATATTGAAATTCATAATCACCCAACCCTTTTTACAACTCGCATCATGAGCGGCAAAGTCAATGGCTGGCGCAACGAAGAAGAGCTATGGCAGGCGTTTCAGGCGGGCAACCAAACGGCTTTTGCCCGGCTGTACGAATTGTACGTGGATACCCTTTTCAGTTACTGCACCCGGTTCACGCCCGACCGCGACCTGGTGAAAGACTGCATCCACGACCTGTTCGTGGAACTGTGGAAGAGCCGGAGCACGGTGAGCACCACCACCTCGGTGCGGTTCTACCTGCTGGCCTGCATCAAGCGGAAAGTGCTGCGGCAGCTCGAAAAAGGGCAGGCCAAAGCCGCCGGCAGCTCCCTGGCGCAGGAAGCCGACGCCACGCTTTCGCACGAAGCGTCCCTCATCCAGCAGCAGGAGTGGGAGCAGTTGCAAAGCGGTTTGCAGCACGCCCTGGGCCACCTCACCAAGCGGCAGCGGGAAGCCATCTTTTTCAAGTTTTACGAGAACCTGCCCTACGAACAGATCGCCTCGGCCATGAACGTGAACGCCCAGTCGGTGTACAACCTGGTGTTCTGCGCCCTGCGGACGCTCAAAAAGCACCTCCCCGCCGAAAGCGCCGCGCTGGCCCTGCTGCTGGCCCACGTCCTCGCCTGACCCCGCCCCGGAAGCCGGGTATAAAAATTGTTTCCCACCACCAAAAAAACTGAGTAGAAACGGGTTACGCCTTCCTTTAGTGGATAAAGTTATATTTTCTATACGAAAAGTATAAGGCGTGGAATACCTCTATTACTCCCCCGAAGACCTCTCCCTGGACCCCTCGTTCCGGCAGTGGGTGCTGCACCCGCAGGCGCCCGGCGACGCGGCATTCTGGGAGGCGTGGCTGGCGCGTAACCCCGGCAAGGCGGCGGAAGTAGCCGCCGCCCGGCGGCTGGTGGAAGCGCCGCGGGAGGAACCGGAGGCATTGCCCGACGGGGAAAAACAATTGCTCTGGGAACGCATTCAGGCCACCCTGGCCGCGGAAGGAGAAGCGCCCCCGCCGCCCGGGCGGCCGTACTGGCCGTGGTGGCTCGCCGCGGCCGTGGCCCTGCTGCTGGTGGCCGGCGGCCTGGCCTGGCGGGGGTACGCCACCCGCCGCGTGTCGTTTGCCACCCGCTTCGGGGAAACGCGGCAACTGGTGCTGCCGGACCGCTCGGTGGTGACCCTCAACGGCAACTCGACGCTCTCCTACGCCGCCGCCTGGCCGGTGGACGGGCCGCGGGAAGTGTGGCTGGAGGGCGAAGCCTACTTCCACGTGACCGGGCAGCCCGTCGGGCCCAACGCCCGCTTCCTGGTGCACGCCGAGGCCCTGACCGTGGCCGTGCTGGGCACGCAGTTCAACGTGTCGCGGCGGGGCACCGGTACCCGGGTGGTGCTCACCGCCGGCAAGGTGGAACTCGAAGTAGCCGGGGCGCCGGGCAAGCTCCGGATGCAGCCGGGCGAAGTGGTGGAACTGGCGGCCCGCTCGGGCAAAGTAACGCGGCGCGTGGCCGACCCGGCCCTGTACACCTCCTGGAAAAACCACGAACTGGTATTTGACGAAACCCCCCTGGCCCAGATCGCCCGGATGCTCGAAGACACCTACGGCCGCAAGGTCGCGTTCCGGGCGCCCGCCCTGGCCGGGTACCGCATTTCGGGCACCATCCCCAGCGACAACGTGGACATCCTGCTCCGGGCCCTGGCCCGCTCCTCCGACCTTCAGATTACGCAACGCAACGACACCATCCTGTTCGATACGAATGCCTTTATGCCCAAATGAATCGGCAACCACGCATTTGATTGTGTGCAATTGCTTAGTAATCAAATAAATATCCCCCGGTTCATCCGTTTAATCACGTTCATCCTGGTATTAGACCGTAATCCAAAACCCATTCCTATGAAAAAAGTTGTACGACACCTGGGCCGATGGCTGTGCATCGTGACGGTGAGCGGCGCCGGCACGGCGTTGCCCGCCCAACCCTACGCCATGGCAACCGCCGCGGCCACGTCTGCGCAGAGCCAGCCGCGGGAGGACGCCAAATCGCTCAAGCAAACCCTGACCGAACTGGAAGCGCGGTTCAAGGTGCACATCCTCTACAACGCCAAGGCGGTGGAGAACAAGCAGGCGCCCCGGGATTTCGCTCCCGGCCCGGGCATTGAGAAAAGCCTGGGTGACCTGCTCGGCCCGCACAAGCTGCAATACGAAAAGCTGAAAGACGGCGTGTACGTGATCGTGCTGCCCAAAGCCGACAAGCAGGCCGCCCGGCCGCTCCGCCCGGCAGCCGGCACCGGGGGCGAATCGGCCGACGGCCCCGTGACCTCGCTGGTCCGCACCTTTGACCTCAACGTGAGCAGCCTGCCCGCGGGCGGGGTTGCCGCCGAAGTGGCCGTGTCGGGCCGGGTGACGGCCGCCGAAGACAACTCGGCGCTGCCGGGCGTAAGCGTGGTCGTGAAAGGCTCCACCACCGGCACGGTGACCGACGGCGACGGCCGCTACAAGCTCAACGTGCCCGGCCCGGAGTCGGTGCTGGTGTTTTCGTTCGTGGGCTACGTGAGCCAGGAGATGCCGGTGGGCAACCGCACCAGCATTAACGTGGGGCTGACGGCGGACGTGGCGGCCCTCTCCGAGGTGGTGGTGGTGGGGTACGGTACCCAGAAAAAGCGCGACATTACCGGCTCCATGTCGTCGGTATCCTCCAAGGAGATCTCCGAGTTGCCCGTAGCCAACTTCCAGCAGGCCTTGCAGGGCCGGGCCCCGGGCGTGGACGTGCAGGCAACCGGCAACCGGCCGGGTCAGGGGGTTTCCATCCGGGTGCGCGGCCGCCGTTCGTTCAACGCCGGCAACGATCCGCTTTACGTACTCGACGGCATTCCGCTGGCGGGCGGCCTGGAGGACTTTAACCCGCAGGACATTGAGGCCATTGATATTCTCAAAGATGCTTCTGCTACGGCCATTTACGGTTCCCGGGGTGCCAACGGGGTGGTGCTCGTAACCACCAAAAAAGGCAAGAGAGACGGCAAGACCAACGTGGAATTTGACAGTTACTTCGGCTGGCAGAACCCTACCCAACTGGTAGACGTGATGAACGGCGAAGAGTTTGCCGAATACAAGCGGGAATCGCGCCGGGCGCAGGGCCGGTACAACGACGCCGATCCCGCGGCAGCGGACCAGGCCCTGTTCGAAGCCATTGAACTTGAGTCGATTGGCCAGGGCCGCTCCACCGACTACCAGGAACTGCTCCTGCGGCAGGGTACCCAGCAGAGCCACCAGCTGGGCATCTACGGGGGAGGCGAGAAAACCCAGTTTGCCATCAGCGCCAACCACTTTTACGACAAGGGAATCACGCCCGGGCAGGACTTTACCCGCAACACCCTGCGCGTAGCCATTGACCACCAAATCACCGACCGGTTCAAACTGGGCACTTCCATCCTGGGATCGTTCAACATTCAGAACTGGGGGCCCGATCCCTGGGGCGGCGCCCTGGCCGAAAACCCGCTGGGCGTGCCTTACGACGAAAACGGCAAGCTTAAGTTCCGGCCCACTACCGACGGCCTGCGCACCAACCCCCTGGCCGAGATCGCGGACGGCGCCGTGATTGACGAGAACCGCCGCAACCGGATTTTCGGCAGCCTGTTCGGCGAATACAAGATTGCCGATGGTTTGACCTTCCGCGTGAACTTCGGCCCTGACTACCAGGTGCGGCGGAACGGCATCTTCCTGGCCAGCCTGACCGGCGCCCGTTCGGAAGGCACGCCCTTTGCCCAAAACCGGTACTGGACTACCTTCTCGTACACGCTGGAAAACATTCTGAACTACACCAAGACGTACAACGACATTCATTCGCTCAACTTCACCGGCTTGTTCAGCATCCAGAAGCAGCGCGATGAATTTATGGGCGCAGCCGTAAGCGGTCTGCCCTATGAGTACCAGGAGTTTCAGAATATCGGTTCGGCCGCCAACGTAGAAGCCGTGGGAAGCGGGCTGTGGGAGTGGGGCATCATGTCGTACATGGGCCGCATCAATTACGGCTTCAGGAACAAATACCTGGTCACATTCACGGGCCGGATCGACGGTTCTTCCCGCTTTGCGGGCGACGTGAGTCTGTTTGGAGATACCAAGAAGTACGGGTTCTTCCCCTCAGCGGCCCTTGGCTGGATCATCAGTGAGGAAAGCTTCCTGAAGCCCGTGCGGTTCCTTTCCAACCTGAAGCTGCGGGCCAGCTACGGCATCACGGGTAACACCGGGATCAACCCCTACGCCACCCAGGGCTCACTCACCCGGAGCACCTACGCTTTTGGAAGTAGCGGTGCATTCGGCTACCGGCCCAACGACCTGGCAAACCCCAACCTCAAATGGGAAACCACCGCCCAGGGCAACATCGGACTTGATTTCGGCTTCTTCAACGATCGCATCAAGGGTGTGGTGGACGTGTACCGGCAAAACACCACCGACCTGCTGATGCAGCGGCAACTGCCGTGGACGTCGGGCTACGGCAGCGTGTTGCAGAACGTAGGCGCTACCCGCAATACCGGGATTGAATTCGCCTTAACTACCATCAACCTCGACCTGCCCAACAGCTTCAAGTGGGAAACGAACCTGAACATTTTCTCCAACAAGGAGGAGATCGTAGAACTGTACGGGGGTAAAAACGACGACGTGGGCAACCGCTGGTTCATTGGTCAGCCGATGACGGTGTTTTTTGACCACGAAAAAATCGGCATCTGGCAACTGGGTGAAGAGGACGAAGCTTCCACCTACAAGCAGAAACCCGGCGAGATCAGGGTGAGAGACCAGAACAATGACGGCGTGATCAACAACGACGACCGGGTAATTCTGGGCTCCGACATTCCGGACTGGAGCGGCGGCATTACCAACCGGTTCGACTTCAAGGGCTTTGACTTGTCGATATTCGTATTTGCCCGCCAGGGCCAGATGCTCAGGAGCCTGCTCCACACCGACAACAACAACCTCTTCGGACGCTACAACAACCTGGACGTAGACTACTGGACCCCCAACAACCCGACCAATGCGTTTCCCCGGCCCAACTTCAACCAGGAGCGGCCCGTGTGGAATACTTCCATGTCGTACTTCAACGGCTCCTTCGTGAAGATTCGGAACATTACACTGGGTTACAAACTGCCCGAGGCGCTGATCGGAAGAATCAATATGCGCGAACTGCGGTTCTACGTGAGCGCCCAGCAGCCGTTCATCTTCTCCGAGTACATCAGCAAATACAAGGGAATTGATCCGGAGCGGACCAGAGACCCCGAAAACGGACGGGAGCGGACCTCGGAAGTAGGTTTCAGCGGTTCGCCCAGCACCCGACTGATCTTGGTAGGACTAAATGCTAAATTTTAAGATACACCGATATGAACTTCAGAAAGATAACGCTGATTGGTCTGTGCCTGCTGGCCAGCCAGTCTTGTAAAAACATACTGGAAGAGGAGGTCGTTACCGGGATTACGGCCAATTATTACAACACGCCGGCCGGTATTGAAGACGGCGTGAAGGCCGCCTACGAGCCCTTGCGGAGCTGGTACGCCAGGGAGCGCGGCTTTACCCTTACCACGTTTGGTACCGATGAGTTTACCAAAGGGGCCGACGGCGATTTCAAGCCGATCAACGATTACATCCCGGCCATGAACACGTCCCCATCGGATGCAGTCTTCCGGGAATCGTGGAACTTCTTCTACCAGGCCATCAACACGGCCAACACGGTAATTGACCGGGCTCGTGAAGTGCAGGGGATGGCTGAAGACCGGAAAGCAACCCGGGTGGCGGAAGCCAAGTTCCTCCGGGCGCATTATTACTTCCTGCTGGTACAAATGTTTGGCCCCATCCACCTCACGCTGAACGAAACCAAAGAGGTGCAGACAACAGCCAACCGGACCCCGGTGCTGGAGGTGTACGAGGCGATCATCAGGGACCTGGAGGAAGCAGATGCCGCATTGCCGGCCACCCGGCTGACCGGCAGTGACTACGGGCGGGCCTACAAGGGCGCCGCGCAACACATGCTGGCCAAAGTACACCTGACCCGCGCCACCGTAGAAGGAAACCCTGACCCCAACGGCGATTACCAGAAGGCGGCCGAGTACGCCAAAAAAGTGCTGCCGGCTCCCATTGGCACTGGTACCTACGGCTTGAGCCTGGTGCCTACTTTTGCGGCGGTATTCGACCAGGACAACCAGGAAACCTCCGAAGTGGTCTGGTCCGTGCAGTATACCAACGATCCGCTCAGCAATTTCAACCCCATCGGCAACCAGGCCGGTGGTGGTTTTAACAATGGCAATAATGCACACTTGTTCTTTCTGATGGAGTACGACGCCGGCCACAAAGGCACCCGCCGCGACATTGTCAACGGCCGGCCCTGGAAGCGGTTCAAACCCACGCAGTACACCCTCAATCTCTTTGACCTCACCCGCGATTCGCGGTACAATGCGTCGTTCAAGCAGGTGTTTCTGGCCAACAACCCGGCCAACCTGGCGCCGGGCATGAAGATCGGGGACACGGCCATTTACCTGCCGACCTTCGAAATGCCGGCGGAGGTGGTAGCCACCAAGAACTACCGCGTCATCAATCCGTCGGAAGTAGCCAACCCCGCCAACCTCCGGTACTTTCCGTCCCTGAGCAAGTTCCTCGACCCCCGCCGGATTTCCATTCAGGACGAACGGGGTTCCCGCGACTTCATCGTGGCCCGCCTCGCAGAAACGTACCTGCTGCTGGCCGAAGCCAGCTTCCGGCTGGGCAATGTGGGCGAGGCCGTAGATGCCATCAACGTGGTGAGAAGACGTGCCGCCCTGCCGGGCAAGGAAGCCGAAATGGAAATCACGGCCAGCCAGCTAACCCTGGACTTTATCCTCGACGAACGGTCCCGCGAACTGCTGGGCGAAATGCACCGCTGGTTTGATCTCAAGCGTACGAATACCCTGCTCGACCGGGTGAAAAAGTACAATCCGGACGCGGCTCCCAACATCCAGCCGCACCACGTGCTGCGGCCGATTCCTGCCGACCAGTTGGACCGGGTGACCAACAAGGATGAGTTCAAGCAGAATATCGGGTACTGATCCGTGCCATCCGCAACAAAAAAGCCCGCTGCCTCTCAGGGGCTTTTTTGTTGCAGCAGGGGGCGGAATAAAAATTTTGTGCCAAAACCGATTATTTTTTAACCCTTTCTGCCTCTTATAGAAGGAAAGACTCCAACCCCTCACCGAAAACCAACTTACATGTTCGCAGACCCTATTTCCCGCCGCAAATTCCTGATCCGGTCAGGCGCCTTCGCCGTTGCGGCGCCCGTGTTTGCCCAGGCCCTCGCCCAAAATAAAGCCAAAAAGCTGTACAACATCGGCTGCTCGGCCATTACCTGGGGCGGCAACGATGCGCAGGCCATCCAGGACATTGCCTCGCTCGGGCTCCGGGGCATCCAGTTGCGGGCCAATTCCTACAAGGATTACAAAGACAAGCCCGACGAACTCAAGGCGTTGCTCGCGCAGCACAAGCTGCAACTGGGCATGTTCTCCAGCGGCAACGTCAACCTGGACGTGCCCGACGCGCAGGCGCAACTGGAAACGCACGTCAACCACGCCAGATTCGTGAAGACGCTGGGCGGCAAGGCCATTCAGCTCACCAACTCCTCGCGGCCCAAAGACCGGATGCCCACCCCGGAGGAGCTGAAAAAGTACGCCCAACTGATGAACGAAGTGGGCAAGCGGACCGCCGACCTGGGCGTGCAGGCCGCCTACCACAACCACATGCACCAACTCGGCGAAACCCCCGAGGAGGTGGACGCCATCGTGCAGGCCCTCGACCCCCGGTACGTGAAGCTGCTGCTCGACGTGGCCCACTACTGGCAGGGCGGCGGCGACCCGGCCAAGGCCGTCCGGCAGTACAAGGGCGTCCTGTACGCCATGCACCTGAAGGACGTGGCCCGGCCGCACCCGGAAAAAACCGACGACCCCAAGTCGTACCAGTTCGTGGAGCTGGGCCAGGGCAAGCTGGACCTGCCGGCCGTGTTTGCGGCCATGGACGAGGTGAAGTTCAAGGGCTGGGGCATCATTGAACTGGATGGGGTGCCCGACAAGTCGCGGACCGCCCTCCAGTGCAACCGCACCAGCGTCGAGTACCTGGCGCAGAAGATCGGCCTGAAGAGTTGATGAACGCAAAACGCATTACCATGTACCTCCGAAAGATTGCTTACCTGCTGCTGGCTGCCGCGCTGGGCGCCTGTACGCAGGCCACCGACAACAGCCGGGCTACCGACCTCGACACGGGGAGCGTAGCCAACGACACCATGCCCGTAACCCCGCCGCCCGCCGCGGCGCAGACCTCCGCCGCCAACGCGCTGACCGACGCCGAGAAGGCCGCCGGCTGGCAACTGCTCTTCGACGGCAAAACCACCAACGGCTGGCGCGGCGCCTACATGGACAAATTTCCGGCCGGGGGCTGGCGGGTGGAGAACGGCACCATCGGCCCCGTGGAGTCGGGCGGCGCCGAGTCGCGCAACGGCGGCGACATTGTCACGACCGGCGAGTACGAAAATTTTGACCTCAAATTCGAGTTCATGCTCTCCGACAGCGCCAACAGCGGCGTGAAGTATTTCGTGGTGGAACACCAGCCCAAACC
Source organism: uncultured Cytophagales bacterium (assembly GCA_902805615.1). Taxonomy (GTDB): domain Bacteria; phylum Bacteroidota; class Bacteroidia; order Cytophagales; family 172606-1; genus CADCTQ01. The sequence continues at coordinate 6,697 of CADCTQ010000020.1, read as the reverse complement.
GGCGGGGTCGGCGTTCGGCCTGGAGTTCCAGGTGCTCGACGACGCCAAACACCCCGACGCCAAGATGGGCCGCGACGGCAACCGCACGGTGGGCTCGCTCTACGACCTGATTGCGGCCAAAGACAAAGCCGCCAGGCCCATCGGCCAGTGGAACGAAGGCCGGGTGCTGGTGCAGGGTACCCGCGTGGAGCACTGGCTGAACGGCAAAAAGGTGGTGGAATACGAACGCGGGAGCGAAAACTTCCGGACGCTGGTGGGCCAGAGCAAGTACGCCGCCCCGGCCTACAACGCCAACGGGCGGTTCGGGGAAGCGCCCAAGGGCCACATTCTCCTGCAAGACCACGGCGACCGGGTGATGTTCCGCAACATCAAAATAAAGCCGTTGCCCAAGGCGTAGCTTTGGGGCGCCCCTCATTCAGTAGATTAACATTTGATTTGGACAAAGGCAAGTTGTATTTTCACAATCCTAAGCAGGCATTACGCACCTTTATTCGTTACGATCATGGAACACACCAATAATTCCCGCCGGGATTTCTTTAAAAAGGCCACCCTGGGCGGCGTCGGGCTGGCCATGGGCATGAACGCCTCCAGCTACGCCCGCATCATCGGCGCCAACGACCGCGTCCGCGTGGGCATCGTCGGCTTCTCCGACCGCTTCCGCAGTTCGCTGCTGCCCAGCTTCATGGACCACGCCAAAGGGATGAACTTCGAAATCGTGGCCGTGTCCGACATCTGGAGCCGCCGCCGCGACGAGGCCGAAGCCCACCTGAAGGAAAAAGGCTGGCTGCCCAAGAAGTTCTTCAAAGCCCGCAACAACGACGAACTCTACGAGAAGAAGATGACCGACGCCGTCATCATCAGCACGGCCGACTTCCAGCACGCCCTGCACCTGGCCGACGCCGTGCGGGTGGGCCAGGACGTGTACGTGGAAAAGCCGTTTGCCGAATCCATGGAAGACGCCCGCACGGCCCTCAAGGCCGTGGAAGAAACCGGCAAGATCGTGCAGGTGGGTTCGCAGCGCCGCAGCGCCCCCAACTACCACGCCGCCAACCAGTTCATCAAAGACGGCAAGTTCGGCGACATTTCGATGGTGGAAATGACCTGGAACGTGAACCAGCCCGGCCGCTGGCGCCGCCCCAAACTGGTGGCCGAGATCCGGCGCGAAGACGTGGACTGGGACCGCTACATCATCGGCAACCGGCCCAAGGAAGACTGGGACCCGCGCAAGTACCTGGAGTACCGCCTGTTCTACCCGTATTCCTCGGGCATTCCCGGCCAGTGGATGTCGCACCAGATTGACACCGTGCACTGGTTCTCGGGCTACGACCACCCGCGCAGCGTGGCGGCCAACGGCGGCGTGTACGTGTGGAAAGACGGCCGCACCAACGCCGATACCTTTACGGCCGTGTTCGACTACGGTCCCGACGACGACAAGAACAAGGGCTTCCAGGTGGTGTACCACTCCCGGATGCACAACGGCGCGGGCGGCACCAAGGAATACTACTACTCCAACGGCGGCATGCTCAACCTGGACACCAACAAGATCACCCCGGAAGGCGGCCTGAGCCAGAAGCTGGCCGACGAAATGGGCATGAAGGCCAACCTGCTGCCCGAAATGAACCTGTCGGACGTGCTGAAGGTGGAGACTTCCGCCAACACCGGCGCCGACCCGATGACCTCGCTGCACATGCGCAACTGGATGGAATGCGTGCGCAGCCGCAAGGAGCCCAACGCGCCGGCCAAGGCGGGGTACAACCACTCGGTTGCCAACATCATGGCGACCATGGCCATGCACTCCGGCAAACGCGTGACCTTCGACGCCAAGAAACAGGACATTGCCATGGGGTAACCGCCCCCTCCCCAAAGCCTGAAAGGTTTCCAAAAACCTTTCGGGTTTACCCTGCCACCCGTGCAAGCCTGGACGCTTGCACGGGTGGTTTTACCCTATTTCTCCTAGCCAATCAACCCATGAAGCGATTTTTACTCTCCGCGGCGGCCCTGCTGCTGGCGGTTGCCGCCTGCCCGGCCCAGTCCAAAACCGACCGCGTTCAGTTGAAGCACGACGAGGCCAACAAACGCGTGGACGTGCTGGTGGAGGGCAAGCCGTTTACCTCCTACATCTACCCCGGCCCCGACGTGATCAAAAAGCCCGTGCTGTACCCGATCCTGACGGCGCAGGGCACGCCCATCACCCGCGGCTTCCCGATGGAGCCCCGCGCCGGTGAACGCGTGGACCACCCGCACCACGTGGGCATGTGGCTCAACTACGGCGACGTGAACGGCCACGACTTCTGGAACAACTCCAACGACGTGGGCGACCACCCCGGCCCCTTCGGCACCATCGTGCACAAGGGCATCAAGACGATGAAGGGCGGCAAGGAACGCGCCGAGCTGACCGTCACGGCCGACTGGCTCGGCAAGGACGGCAAACCGATGCTCCAGGAAACGACCACGTACTACTTCGGCGGCGCCGGCAACGCCCGCACCATTGACCGCATCACCACCCTCAAAGCCCTCGGCCAGGACATTCTGTTCAAGGACAACAAGGAAGGCATGGTTGCCATCCGGGTGCGCCGCGAACTCGAACACCCGTCCAACAAACCCGAGGTGTTCACCGACGCCAGTGGCAAGGCCACCGACGTGCCCACCATGAACAATGAGGGCGTTACGGGCCGCTACCACAGCAGCGAAGGCGTGGAAGGCGAAGACGTGTGGGGCAAGCGGGCCAAATGGATGAACCTGACCGGCAAAGTCGGCAATGAGTCCATTTCGGTCGCCATCCTCGACCACCCGCAGAACGTGGGGTACCCGACCTACTGGCATTCGCGCGGATACGGCCTCTACGCGGCCAATACGCTGGGCTGGAAGGCCATGAGCAACGGCAAGGAGGAACTGAACTATAAACTGCCGGCGGGCAAATCGGTCACTTTCCGCTACCGCGTGGTCGTTACTTCCGGCGAGCAACCCGACGCGCAACTGAATGCCGAAGCGGAAAAGTTTGCGAAAGTGAAGTAGGGTGGCTGGTTGTTCGTTGTTCCGGCCGGGCGACCATACGCGAACCAGCAAGATTTCCTCTTGCTGGTATTCATAAAAAAACCTGCTCTGATGAGCAGGTTTTTGTGTTTTGCGAAGCCTTGCCCTGCTGGTTGCGAACAACGGACAACGAACAACGAGCCACCAACTTACGCGTTGGTGGACAGGTAGGCGGCTACGCCTTCCGGGGTGGCTTGCATGGCTTCCTTGCCTTCTTCCCAGTTGGCGGGGCACACTTCACCGTGCTTCTCCACGTACTGGAGGGCGTCCACCATGCGGACCGCCTCGTCAATGTTGCGGCCCAGCGGCAGGTCGTTGATCACGTAGTGGCGCACGAGGCCCTCCTTGTCAATCAGGAAGGTGCCGCGGTAGGCAACGGGTACGCCGTTGAACACCAGCCGGCCTTCTTCGTCGTAGCCGTATTCGCCGGCCAGCACCCCGAAGTTGTAGGCAATGGTTTTGGCTACGTCGGCCACCAGCGGGTAGGTTACGCCGGCAATGCCGCCGCGGTCCTTGGGCGTGCTCAGCCAGGCCAGGTGGGTGTTTTCGGTATCGGTGGAGCAACCCACCACCGCTACGCCGCGCTTTTCAAACTCGGCCAGCTTCTCCTGGAACGCCAGGATTTCGGTGGGGCACACGAAGGTAAAATCTTTGGGGTAGAAGAAGAACACGACGTGCTTCTTGCCCAGGTACTGCGCCAGGGAAAAGTCTTCAACGATTTCTTCGCCGTTGATCACGGCCGGGGCTACAAAAGAAGGCGCTTTTTTGCCAATGAGGGACATATTAAATGGGTCTGATTATGGATTATGGTTTAAGAATTGGTCATTGAAATGGGGGCGGCGCGGGCTATTCCACCACGATCCGCTCGGCCGGGTCAATCTTCTCGGCGCTGATCTGCACGCTGATCTCCCGGATTTTGATGTTGCGGATGTTTTTGTGGCGGAAGTAGTCTTCGATCCACTGGTGCAGTTCGGGATCGTTGAAATCCACAATTTCCTGGGTGTTCACGCAGTAAATGTGGCTGTGGGCGTCGGTACGGGCGTCGTAGCGCATCAGGCCGTCGGCCGTAAGCACCCGGCGGATGAGGAGACCCGTCACGAAGGCTTCCAGCGTCTTGTACACCGTGCCCAGCGAAATGCTCGGATTGGCCGGCTTGATGCGGGCGTAAATCTCTTCGGCCGTAGGGTGATGGCCCAGCGCAAGCAGCGTGTCGTAGATCACAATGCGCTGGTGGGTCGCTTTGAGCCCGGCCAGGGAAATTTTGGCTTTGATGTATTCGTAATTCAAGGTTTGTTCCAAGTTGATAATGATTATCCGTTGATAAATATTATCCTCTGCAAAGCTACCATAAGTGATCTTACGCGGCAAGGAATTTTGAAATAAAGAAAGACGCAAAGACCAATTTACGCATTTCCCGTAAACGACAAGGGCTAAAGTCCATTGAGTGAATATAACTATTTTTATAATAAATTGACCACTTCGTTGCGTTTCAGCGAAAATATCCCGGTTTGTTTCCAAATGGGCCAAAAGGGCTTTGCGGGCCTTGTCCGTAGCCCGTACTTTCGCGGCGCGTACTGCTTACGAACCTCTTCTACCCGTTCACCAACGACCCCATGAGCCTGCCCATCCTATTGGTTGCCATCTTCATTGCCGGCTACCTGGCCATTGCCTTCGAGCACAACATCCGCATCAACAAAACCGCCTCCGCCCTCATCACGGGCGTACTGTGCTGGACGGTGTATGTGCTCTTCACGAGCCCCGAGGCCGACCGGATCGTGCTTGAATTATCCGAGCACCTGGCCGAAACCTCCGAAATCCTGTTTTTCCTCCTGGGGGCCATGACCATCGTGGAGTTGATTGACGCCCACCAGGGTTTTAAGGTGGTGACCGACAGCATCAAAACCCGTGACCGCCGCGCCCTGCTGTGGATTCTGTCGCTGGTCACGTTTTTACTGTCGGCGGTGCTCGACAACCTGACCACGTCCATCGTAATGGTCTCGCTGCTCCGCAAACTCATCGGCGATGCCGAGCAGCGCAAGTTCTACGCGGGCATCGTCATTATTGCCGCCAACGCGGGCGGGGCCTGGTCGCCCCTCGGCGACGTCACCACCACCATGCTCTGGATCGGCGGGCAGATCACGGCGCTCAACATCATGAAGCTGCTGATCGTACCGAGCCTGCTGTGCCTGGCCGTGCCCCTGCTGTTTCTGTCGTTGCGGATGAAAGGGGAATTGGCGCCAGTTGGGATAGCCGGGGAGGAAGAAGCCCCGGTGCACGACGGCCGCAAGGTAATGCTGGCCGTGGGAATGGCCTGCCTGTTGTTCGTGCCGGTGTTTAAAACCGTCACCCACCTGCCGCCCTACATGGGCATCCTGCTGAGCCTGGGCGTGATCTGGATCGTGTCCGAACTCATCAACAGCAAGCTCGACGACGAAGAAAAAGCGCCGTACACGGCCACGCACGCCCTCTCGCGGATTGATACGTCCAGCGTGCTCTTCTTCCTGGGCATCCTGCTGGCCATCGGCGCCCTCGAAGCCACGCACATTCTTTCGGCGCTGGCCGGGTGGATGGACCGGACCATCGGCAACGAAAACGTGATCGTAATGGCCATCGGGCTGGCGTCGGCCGTGATTGACAACGTGCCGCTGGTGGCCGCCACGATGGGGATGTACAGCCTGGAGGCGTACCCTCCCGACGCCAAACTGTGGGAGTTCCTGGCTTACTGCGCGGGCACCGGCGGCAGCGTACTCATCATCGGCTCGGCCGCCGGCGTAGCGGTGATGGGGATGGAAAAAATTGACTTCGGGTGGTACCTCCGGCGGATCAGCCTGCTGGCGCTGCTCGGCTACTTCGCCGGTGCTTTTGCCTACATCGGCATTCATGCCCTTACGCATTAGGGATCAGGATTTACCGGGTTGAAGGATTAGCAGAATTGCGGTAGAGACGCGATTCATTGCGTCTTTTAGATGATTCACCACGGAGACACGGAGGGCACAGAGGTACACGGAGAAAAAGGGAGACCGAAGGAACTGAACCGCAAGGGGCGCAAAGAAGACGCAAGGACCGCAAGGAGTACGCGTTTTTCTTTGCGCCCTTTGCGTCTCCATTGCGATCCTTGCGGTTCAGTTTATTCTCGCTTCTCACTCCTTTTTCTCCGTGTGCCTCCGTGCCCTCCGTGTCTCCGTGGTAATTCTCCGGAAAGACGCGATAAATCGCGTCTCTACCGCAACCTCGCCTGGCGAAACGCCCATCCATTAACTAATGACCAATTCCCCACCGTCCGCCGGGAATTGCCTTGTAAGGGAAAAGGAGAAAAGAGGCGTTTCGGGGGCCGGACGACCCGCCGGGGGCCAATGTAAGTTTTGCCCGCCTTTTACAAAATAATAAAATCCTTTCGGGACCCCTCATCCGCGGCCCGCGGTTGGACCGGGCGGGGACGCAAACGAAATCCGGGATAATCTTTTTTCGGGGCGGACGGGCCAGCACCCACCCAGGTAGCAGGAATGGCAGCGGGGCCGGTTTTGGGGACCAAACCACTGCGGATGGCACCGGAAAGGGCATAAAAAAACCTTCCGGTAAAGGACCAGAAGGCTTTTTGAGGAAAATGAGTGTTAAACAGGTGTATGAATAAGTATGTTATTCGCCATTCATACTACTTAGGTAA
>CADCTQ010000019.1:1955-5662 GCA_902805615.1 uncultured Cytophagales bacterium | reverse complement strand
GTGGCGGAGCCGGAGGGGTAGGACGTCAATCTGTCCCGGATGTATTTTCCATTGCTTGCGGTAACGGTTGCGTACGTCCAGTCGGTAATGATGGCGGGTCCGCCGCCGGGGTGCATGGACCAACCCGACCAGGAGTACCCATTGTCGTCTATCCAACTGAAAGCTTTGGGGAACCACGTGGGATGATTTTCCACGGGAGGATTTATCCAATCTCCCCAGCCCAGTTCACCGACGTAGACCGGGTATTTGTCTTTTGCAACATCCACCATCGTCGCCCGGTGCGCCTCATTCACCGTGCCGTCCCCGTGTTTGCTTTTCCAGGGGTAATAATGGGCGGCAAGCATGATGTTGAACCCCTCCAGGGCGTACGTTCCGGACGCCCCCGTCAGGTCGTACGCCCAGTCCAAACCACCCACGATCACCACATTATTGGCTCCGGTGTTACGCACGGTATTGTACAACGCTTGCATGCCCGGAGAATTGTACGTAACCCCGTTCTCCGTAACGGCGCCGCCGTTTCTCCATACGCTCCAGCTCACATTGTGCGGTTCATTATACAGATCAAACAGCACGGCAGGGTGATTTTTATACGCAGTAGCCACGTCTTGCCAGAAGGTTGTGCTGTTGTTGTCGGGCATGTAGTGTTGTCCGATGTGGCTTCCCCACACCCCCATATCCGACCAGTGCAGGTCCAGCACGATGTATTTGCCCGCGGCACTGGCTTTTGCAACGGCATCCGCTACAATCTGCCGGTAGGAGGCGCCCCCGTCACTCTGCCCGGAAGCTTTGCCGAACCAACGGTCCTGGGCAAGCGGCAAACGAATGTGATTTGATTTGAAACTGCCGTAGGAGGCATCCATGGAAAGAAGTATCCGTCCTTCCCCATTGTTGGACCATTCCATTGCCGGAACATTCACGCCTACCAACCTGACCACCTGGTTGTTGCTGTTGTATAACTTGTTGCCGGTCACGCGCAGCGCAAGGGACTGGGCAAACAATGAATCAATACCAGGCGCAAGCGTAAAAAGCAGGCAGACCAGCACGGTTCCGGCAACGAATAACGGATTTTTGGCAGCAGTTTCCGCTTTCCGGGAAAACCCGGCCCGGGCATCAGTACGTCCGGTCCATTCGAGGGGAGAAGCCGGCTTCAGGGGGGAGTAAGGAGTTTTTGTCATTTGTTCAGTGTTTAAAAAGTATAAAAAAGTGTAAAGTAATGATACATCACGCAGGGTAGGCGCTGCTCACGCAGTTTGGCTGATGGCGGCTTGTACAGGGGACAAAAGCCGGGATGGCGCCACGCATCATCAGTCGGCGGGCATGGACCATTTTCCACCAGTGTTTTACGGGCACGATTCATCCTTTTACGGGATTGTGAATAATTTGTGCCCGTTCACTAAGCCGGTCTTTAAACAATGCCACGCGGGGTTAAGACTTGATCCCCGTTAAGCCGATGAAGTCCAGCCGTAACCGGCTGTCTCTTAGAGTAAATGATGATTGGCAGCGGCAACTTGTATTTTGCCTTCGTAGCGAAAAGTTCATATATCTACCCGTCAAGACTGCCGGCGGACCGACGACGTGGTGATCGGGACCAGATAGGGTTCACTCCTTCCCGGTGCGGTTTCACGCCTCCCGTGGTGATTTTCACTCCCTTCCGGCGGGCCTCCTGCCGGAAAGCCTGGTTATAGAGTGCGGTTGTTGGCAGTAGCCACCCAAGTCATTCTCACCACTCTTAACTAGCCTATCATGAAAAAGTACTTGATGCAGATTCGGGCATCGGCCCTGCTTGCGCTGCTGGCCCCCGCCCTGTTTCTCACCGGTTGCAACGACGACGACAACGACACCCCGGCCCAGCCGACCATTGCTGAGGTGGTGAACACCAACGCGGACTTTTCGCTGCTGCGGGCCGCCGTGACCAAGGCCGGCCTGGGCAGCGCCCTCAGCAGCGGCAACCTCACCGTATTCGCGCCCAACAACGCCGCCTTCCAGGCTGCCGGCCTGACTGCAACGGCCATCGAAGCCCGGTCCCAGGCGGAGCTTGCCGCCGTGCTGCAATACCACGTGATAAACGCCCGCACGCCGGCCGCTTCGCTGCCGGAGGGCGTCAACACTGCCGTAACCACGCTGGACAACGGTACGGTGTACGTAACCAAAGCCGGCAGCAACGTGTCGGTGAACGGCGCCCGGGTGATCCAGGCCGACGTGGCCGCCAGCAACGGCGTGATCCACGTGATTGACCGCGTGCTGCTGCCCCCGGTGTTTGGCAACATTGTGCAGACGGCGGTGGCCAATAGCGCCAACTTCAGCTACCTGGTGGCCGCCGTGCAGCGGGCCAACCTGGCCGGGACCTTGTCGGGCCCGGGTCCGTTCACGGTGTTTGCGCCGGTGAACCAAGCTTTCATTGCCGCCGGCTTCCCCACGATTGAGTCCATCCAGGCGGCTGACCCCACCACGCTTGCGACCATCCTGACCTATCACGTGGTGCCCGGCCGGGTGTTTTCGACCAACCTGGTCAACGGCAACGTGGCCACCGTGCAAGGGGGCAACGTGAGCATCAACCTGGGGACCGGCGTGCAGGTGACCGGTCTGGGCAACAACGGCAGCGCGGCCAACGTGGTCGTGGCGAACGTGGCTACCACCAACGGCGTGATCCACGCCATTGACCGGGTGCTGCTGCCGGCCAACTAATCGTTTTCCGGACGTCACACCCTGAAGGTTTCCGAAACCTTGCGGGTTTTTCGCCGGGTGCAGCCCCGAAAGGTTTCCAAAACCTTTCGGGGCTCTGTTTGTTTGAACAGGAATGAACGTACTGATTATCGAGGACGAGGCCCCGGCGGCCAGTTGGCTCAGCGATCTGCTGCTGAAGTACGACGGCGGCATCCGGGTGCTGGAAACGGTGGGTTCGGTGGAAGACGCCGTCCGGTGGTTTCTCAACAACCCGCCGCCGGACCTGGTGCTGATGGACGTGCACCTCTCGGACGGCAACAGCTTCCGCATTTTCGACGCCGTGCAGGTACTCAGCCCGGTCATCTTCACCACGGCCCACCAGCAGTACGCCCTCCAGGCTTTCCAGGTCAACAGCATTGATTACCTGCTCAAACCCGTAACCTTCGCGCGGCTGGCCCGGGCCTTGCAGAAGTGGCAGGACTGGACGGCCGGCCCCTTCCCCATCCCGGTGCGCCGGCCCACCCCGGCCGCCATTCCCGCGGCGCTGCCGAACGCCTACAAATCCCGTTTCCTGGTCCGCTTCGGCGACCGCATCCAGTTCAAGGCTACCGCCGAGGTGGCCTACTTCTGGGCCGACGGCAAAGCGGCGTACCTGGTGGCGGGCGACGGCCGGCGGTACGTGGTGGATTACACGCTGGAAGAACTTGAGCACCGCCTCGACCCGCACTACTTCTACCGCCTGAGCCGCAAGGTGCTGGCCCGCATCGAAGCCGTGAAAGAGATCAAAGCCTACCCCGGCGGACGGCTGAAGGTGCAACTGCTGCCGCCTCCCGAGGGAGAAGTGGTGGTGAGCCGCGAACGGGTCCCCGACTTCAAAGCCTGGCTGGATAAGTGAGGCAGGAGTGAGAAGCGAGAAGTGAGGAGCGAGAAGAATGCGTACCGGTGCTTTATCGTTTCACCCGGAGAGTCCGTGCACAACCTTCTTGCTTCTTGCTTCTTTTTTCCAAACTTCCCGGGCGGTACGGGGGTTATAGAGGGTATGA
>CADCTQ010000019.1:0-1945 GCA_902805615.1 uncultured Cytophagales bacterium | reverse complement strand
ACCACGGCATCCGTTGAAGAAGAGTTCCGGCAGTTCATTGAGTTCGGCCACATTTACGACAAAGCCACCCGGCGTTACCTGGCGCATTACCTCAAAAACAAGCTGTACGGCAAGCCCACCGATCGGCCGCACCGCTACGACAGCCCGCAGTACGACTACCTGAAAGAAACGCTGGACAAAATTTTTTCCGACGACCGGCTCCTGCGCATCAGTGCGGGCAACGAAGCCCTGGCCAACCAGATCGTGCACGACACGCTGGCCTGGATGCGCAAGTCGCAGCAGGACGTAAACCGCGACAACCCGATGCAGGCCGAGTTCAGCCGGCTCAACTCCTGGAAGGACCGGCCCCTCGAACTGCTGCCCGACACCTGGTACCACCTCACCAACTTCCTCCAGGAAAACTATACGCCCGAGCAGATTGACGTCCGCTTTTACGTGGAACGCTTCGACCCCATCTTCCGCGACAAGGACAAGTTCCTCCGGCAGCTCAAAGCCCGGCCCGACGAGAAGCTGCCGGTGGAAATCCTGATGGACGACCTGCTGGTGCAGTGGGAAAAGCTGCTGGTGGAAAAGAGCCTGGCGTACGAATTCAAGGAACTCGAAAACCAGGCGAAGGCCTACGCCGACCTGCTTTACGCCAAGGCCGGCGAATACGAAAAGATGATGGACCTGGTGGCGCCCTTCGCCGAGGAGGCGGGCCGGTTCTGGGACCTGTCGCGGGGCCTCTGGCAACAAACCAACTTCGACGTGCTGCGCCAGTACGCCGGGCTGCTCCAAAACGAAAAGGCGATCCGGGAGCTGGCCGACCTGCTGGGGCGGCTCCGGGAGGCGCAAACGGAGATGGCCGAGGAAAGGTACGAATACGCCATTGCCAAGGCCTCGTACCGCACCAGCTTCCAGGAACGCAGCGAGATCGGCGGGGTGTACGAAAGCGACAACCTCAACTACATGCTGCCGGCCGAGGCGGCCCTGCTGGCCGACCCGCTCACGGAAAATGCGTTCTACAAGCGGTACGCCGACAAGCACCTGCTCACGTTCCGGTTTCAGGGCCAGGAAATCGTGCGGGGACAGGGCTCGGCCACGGCCACCCGCGAAAAGACGCGCCGCAAGGAGAAGGGTCCTTTCATCCTCTGCATTGACGCCAGCGCCTCGATGGAAGGGATGCCCGAACACGTAGCCAAGGTGCTGTGCTTCGCCATCCTCAAAATGGCGTCCCGGGAAAAGCGCCGCTGCTACCTGATCTCGTTTTCGACGGGCCTGCAAACGATCAACCTGCTGGAACTGGAAAACTCCCTCGACCAGGTGGTCAAGTTCCTGGCGATGACCTTCCAGGGCGGCACCGACGTGCACCCGCCCATGTACGAAGCCCTCAACATGCTGCACACCCGCGACTACAAGGACGCCGACGTGCTGATGATCTCCGACTTCATCATGTACGAAATGCAGGAATCCCTCGTGAAGCGCATCCGGGCCGAACAACGGCGGGGCACGCTTTTCCACTGCCTCACCGTCAATGCCGGGTCGGCCAACCCCAAAGTGGTGGAACTCTTCGACAATTACTGGACCTACCACCCCGACAGCAAAGACATTGCCCGCCAACTGGCGCACGACTTACAGCAACTCGAAAAGGGCGTTTCCAGTGGTCAGTAGGTGATTGGTCAGTAGGTGATTGGTCATTGGGACGTGGTGAGGCACGATCTTCTGATGCCTGTTTGAACTGTCAATGAAGGTTGTAATGGAGAATACTGTTCACCACTGAGACGCCGGGTATCACGGATGAGTGAAAGCAGATTTTGGAGCAGGGTTGTCTTTCCCGCCAGCGGCAGGCGTCGTATCGCGGCAGGCGTCGTATCGCGGCAGGCGTCGTATCGCGGCAGGCGTCGTATCGCGGCAGGCGTCGTATCGCGGCTCCCCTCCTCGGAGGGGAGCCGCGATGCGCCGCCTT
>CADCTQ010000018.1 GCA_902805615.1 uncultured Cytophagales bacterium | reverse complement strand
GGCGCAAAATCAAACCATTACGGGACGAGTGACTTCGGCCGCGGACGGCAGCGCCCTGCCCGGCGTGAACGTCCTGGTCCGGGGAACCAACACGGGGACGACCACCGGCGCCGACGGGGCTTACTCGATCAGCGCCGCTTCCGACGCCACGCTGGTATTTACCTTCATTGGGTTCAATACCCAGGAGATACCGGTTGGCAACAAGTCAACGATCAACGTGCAGCTGACCGAGAACGTGCGGCAACTGGGCGAAGTGGTGGTGACGGCCATCGGCGTTTCGCGGGAGAAGAAAAGCCTGGGGTACGCGGCTACGCAACTCAACAACGACGATCTGTTGCAGGGGCAGAACACCAACCCCATCAACGCGTTGCAGGGCAAGGTGGCCGGTCTCAACATCAATGCGGGTACCAACGGCCCCGGCACGGCTTCCCGCATCGTGTTGCGCGGACCTACCTCGTTTACCGGCAACAACCAACCGCTGTTCGTCATTGACGGGATCATCGTAAGCAACAACAACTTCCGCAATACCGGGACGGACGGAATTGAGCAGTCGCTCGACAACCAGGTGGACTACGGGAACCGGGGCGCCGACATCAACCCCCAGGAAATTGAAAGCATTACCGTGCTGAAAGGACCGGCCGCCGCCGCCCTGTACGGCAGCGTAGCATCCAACGGGGCCATCGTGATCACCACCAAGCGGGGACAACAGGGCAAAATGAACATTACCCTCAACTCCAACGTCACCTTCTCCGACATCCTGCGTCTGCCCGAGTACCAGAACCAGTTCGGGCAGGGTTACCAGCCGGGCGACCCCTACGACCGGCGCGAGAACTTCAGCTGGGGCTTGCCCTTCGACGGGCAGGAGCGGCCCTGGGGCCAGATCATCAACAACCAGCAGAAGCTGAAGCGGTACGAGGCCCTGCCCAACAACGTCCGCGAATTCTTTGACCTGGGCAAGACCTTCAACAACACCTTGTCGCTTTCGGGGGGCAGCGAAAAGTCTACCTACTTCCTCTCGCTGAGTTCGCAGAACAACGAAGGCGTGGTGCCCACCACCGACTACAACAAGTACGGGATCCGCTTCAACGGCACGTCCGAGTTTTCCAAGAAGTTCTCCAGCGGCCTTTCGGTGAGCTACACCAACATCAACAGTGCGCCGGCCAACGGCGGGCAGGGCGACGCCTTCTACAACCAGATCATCCAGACGCCCCGCGACATTTCCCTGGTGGACCTCAAAGACCTGGGTGATCCGTTCAACGGGGTGTTTACCGGCCAGAACGGCACGGCGTACTACGGCTACTACGGCGCTTACACCAAAAACCCCTACTTCCTGCTCAACAGCAACCGCAACCAGAACCAGGTGGACCGGGTGACGGGTAACTTTACGCTTACCTTCAAGCCCATCGAAGGGCTCGACATCACCGAGCGGCTCGGCGGCGACATCTACAGTGACCGCCGGTTCCAGCGGTTTGCCAAGTACTACTACGAGCCCTTCGACCCGTTCTGGTCGGGCAACGACTGGTTCTCCAACGGCCGCTACGCCGAGGACATCTACAACTACAGCCAGATCAACCAGGACCTGATCGTCAGCTACACCCGCAACCTCATTCCCGACCTGGGCTTCCGGGTGCTGGTGGGCCACAACGTCCGCAAGACGCGCATCAACAACACCTACGCGGCCACCAACGAAAGCGGCGGCCTGGTGGTAACGGGCCTCTATACGCTGGAAAACTCCAACGGCCCCGTGGACGCCGACAACACGCTGACGGAAAACTTCCTGATGGGCGTGTACGGCGAAGCTACCTTCTCCTACAAGGACTTCCTTTTCCTGGGCGTCACCGGCCGCAACGACTGGTCCTCGACCCTGCCGCGCAACAACCGGTCCTTCTTCTACCCCAGCGCGAACGCTTCGTTCGTGTTTTCTTCCCTGCTCGGCCAGAACATCCAGAACGTGCTGAGCTTCGGCAAGCTGCGGGCCAGCTGGGCCCGGGTGGGCAACGACGCCGGCGCGTACCTGCTCAACTCGGTGTACCCCCGGCAGACCCTCTCGGGTGATTTCGGCAGCACCACGTTCCCCTTCAACGGCATCCCTGGTTTTACCCAGGGCAACCGGGTGGGCAACGACGCGCTGACCCCCGAATTCACTTCCTCCCTGGAACTCGGGACTGAACTCGGGTTTTTCAACAACCGGTTCAACGTTGACTTTACCTACTTCAACACCCGGTCCACCGACCAGATCGTGAACGTGCCGGTGGCGCCCACCACGGGTTTTACCAGCAAGACGCTCAACGCCGGCGAGATGCGCAACGAAGGCATTGAACTCGGACTGCGGGCCACGCCGGTACAAACGGAGGGCGGCCTGAAAGTAGACCTCTTCGGCACCTTCACCCGGGTGAAAAACACCGTGGTCAGCATCAACGAGGGGGTGGAGCAAATCCTGGTGAACACGGGCGGGGCCGGCTTCTCGGGCCTGGGCATCGTGGCCGCGCCGGGCCGCCCCTACGGCACCTTCTACGGCACGGCCATCCTGCGCGACCCCGAGGGCCGGGTGGTGGTGGACCGCGCCACCGGCCTGCCCCGCACCGACCCCGTAAACCGCTACTTCGGGACGTACCTGCCCGACTACCTGGCCTCGCTGGGCGCCAACGTCGCCTACAAAGGGCTGTCGCTCAACGTCCTGTTCGACACCAAGCAGGGCGGCCAGTTCTATTCCCGCACCAGCTCCACGCAGGCTTTCGTAGGTACTTCGCCGGTGACCACCACCAACAACCGCCAGCCGTTCGTGTATCCCAACTCCGTGTTTGAGAATGCCGACGGCTCGTTCGCCCCCAATACCGACGTGACGCTGGACCCGTACAGTTTCTACCCGGGCCAGTACAGCGACATTGCCGAGTTCAACCTGGTGGACGGCAGCTTCGTCAAGTTCCGGGAGGCTTCGCTCAACTACACCCTGCCGGCCAAGCTGTTCGGCAACGCGCCCATCCGCGGCATTACCGTGGGCATCTTCGGCAACAACCTGTTCCTGTGGACGCCCAAGGAGAACACCTACATTGACCCGGAAATCAATTCCCAGGGTGCTTCCAACGTGCAGGGTTTCGACTTCGGCGCCAACCCGTCGCTGCGCAACTTCGGGGCCAGCCTCCGGTTAACTCTATAATTCTAAAAACCGCTTTTACAACATGAAAATCCGTAAATACATCGTGGCGGTGCTCGCACCGCTGCTCATTGGGCTGGGTAGCTGCGAAGACCAGCTCAACATCAACACCGATCCCAACAATGCCGCCGACGTGGACGTAAACCTGTTGCTGCCTTCGGCGGAGGCCGGCATTGCCTTTGTTGTGGGCAATTCCCTGCAAATATACGGCGGCATCTGGGGCCAGTACTGGACCCAAAGCCCTTCGGCTTCCCAGTACCGCAACCTCGAACAGTACAACCCGGCCCCCAGCGACTTCGACAACCTGTGGGTGGCGCTCAACGCCGACGCCCTGGAAGACTTGCAGCGCATCATTGACAAGTCACGGGCCACCAACCGCAAGCAGTACCAGGCCGTGGCCTCGCTGCTCAAAGCCTACACCGTCCAGCTCTCCACCGACCTGTTCGGCGACATTCCCTATACGGAAGCTTTGCAGGGGGACCGCAATGTGCTCAACCCGCGTTTTGAGCGCCAGGAAGTGATCTACGACAGCCTCGTGTTGCTGGTAGACGAAGCCCTGGGGCTCATTGATCCGAGTGATCCCAACCACCCCGGCAGCGACGACCTGATCTACGGGGGCGACATGGAAAAGTGGGAACGCTTCGGCAACACGCTGAAACTGAGAATCGGCATGCGGATGTCGGAGGTAAATCCCACCAAAGCAAGAGCCGTGGTGGCCAGCCTCGAAGGCAAGGACTTCATTCAGTCGGAGGAAAGCGCCCAGATCACCTACACCTCGACGGGGGGCAACCAGAACCCGCTCTACAGCGCCATTGCCGGCCCGGTGCTCGGGCCCACCCAGAACCTGGTGGCCAGCAGTACGGCCATCAACTTCTACAATGAGCTGGGTGATCCGCGCCTGTATGTTTTCTACATGCCTGCCAGCAATGGTAACTACGTAGGGCTGCAGCAGGGCAACTACAACATCGCCGATGTAGGGACACCGGTTTCGATTCCGGGCCCGGCTACGGGAGCCGACGTGGGCGAACCCGAGTCGGCGCTGGCCCCGGTAAAGCTGATGACCGACTACGAAGCCAAATTCCTGCACGCTGAAGCGGTGGTGAGGGGCTGGCTCACGGGTGATGCCGCCGCCCTGTACCAGGAGGGCATTCTCGACAACTTTGCTGCCTACGGCATTGACCCGGCCGACGTCTACGGCGAACTCGACGAAGACGAGGCCGTTACCTTCGAGGCGTTCTATGCCCAGGAAGGCGTTGCCTTCCCGGCCGCCGGCGCCAACGAACAGATCGAGGCCATCATCACGCAAAAGTGGGCCGCCATGAACGGCAACCAGAACATCGAGGCCTGGAACGAATGGCGCCGGACCGGCTACCCGTCCTTCTTTACCCCGTCGGTTACCTCCATCATCGGGGCGGGCCGCATCCCGCAGATCTTCCTGTACCCCACCGTGGAAACCACCCGCAACAGCAACGCCCCCGCGCAGCACCAGATTTACGACCGGGTGTGGTGGGACGTCAGATAACCTTCAAGCTTCCAAGCTTCGCACAATCCATCAAACCGGCGGCGGGCTGCGCAGTCCGCCGCCAAACCCCAACGAATGATATGAAAAAAGTTTTTTTGCTCATCACCGGCGTGTGCGCAGTCCTGCTGTCTTCCTGCGAGGATGAAACGGCCGGCGTCACTACCCGCATTGTTACCCCCACCTATCCCAACATTGTGTTCAGCGGGGAGCAGGTGATCAGCACCAACGTGGGGTCCGGCGCCTTTACCGACCCGGGCGCCGCCGCGTTCGACAGCATCACCAGCACCAGCACGCCGCTCCAGCCCGTCTCCAACGACGTGGACCTGACCAGCCCGGGCTTTTACAGCGTGCAGTATGAAGCCGAGAACGTGTACGGCTACCGTTCGAATGCCGCCCGGCTCGTACTGGTGACGCCCGTGCCGGCCGCCGACGACATCAGCGGCACGTACGAACGCATCCCCAACCGGCAGCCGGTGACCCTCACCAAAGTGGGCACCGGCCTCTACGTGATTGATAACATCGGGGGCGTTCCGGGCAGCCCCGAATACGTGTTCCCGGTATACGTGGGGTTGCCGAGTGAAGCCGTAATGGAAGCCCCGCCCCAATTCAATCCCTTGGGCGGCACGGTAAGCATCACCGACGGCCAGGTAGAACGGACCGGGGGCGTTGTTACTTTCTCCTACAGGGTGATCGGCAGCGGCTTCGGCACGGCGGTCCGGACGTTCGTGAAAGTGAGTTAACGCTACCTGCGAACCCGGCGCGGCTGAAAACAAAAGGGGGATGGACCAAAGGGTACGTCCCCTTTTTGTTTTCAGCCGCGCCGGGTTACGCCTCCGGGGTAGTAAAAAAATAAAAAACCAGCAACTCCCGGTTTGGCATTGCGAGTGATGGAAAGGCAGGTGATGACAGGTGGGTAGATTGCAGGTGGAGAAAGTCCCGGAGGGACGCCCTGTTCCTGGCATACAGCATTACCTCCTCACGCAAGAGTTCCGTAGGAGCGACCTGTTTTTT
>CADCTQ010000017.1 GCA_902805615.1 uncultured Cytophagales bacterium | reverse complement strand
AGAGTTTTTAATTATTTTTCGAAAAAATTTAAATTTTTTAACACAAATATATTGTGAAAGGCGGTTGAAGGAATATTTTATTTTACCAGCGGTCCGTTCTGCCGGTTGAGCCGCCCTATTGTTGTAAACGAAGGGACCGCCCGGAAATGATAAATGCCTTCAAAAGAAGGCACCGGGGGATGTAAGACACTACCAACTTAACGCATCAATCAACGTCCCATAGTTCTGTCTTCATTTTGCGTAACCAATAAGCTTTGCAGGGTAAAATACACAAAAAAACCGCTCTAATCGTGTGATTAGGCGGTTCAAGGGAGGAAGACGGGGTTCGAACCCGCGACCTTCGGTGCCACAAACCGACGCTCTAACCGGCTGAGCTACAACCTCCGTGTTGGTGCGCAAAACTAGGAGAATTAGGGGGAGATTGCAAAAATATGCCCCCTTTTTTGTGCAGGAGCCGCTTTACCGGTTGAACAGCAAACGCTTGCCGGTCTCGCTTTCGTCGAACCGCCCCCCGGCGTAAGCCAGGTGCCCCGACACCACCGTGTGCGTCACCGCCGAACGGAACGCGGTGCCTTCCAGCGGCGACCAGCCGCACTTGTAGTGGATGTTTTCCCGGCTCACCGTGGTGCCTCCTGCCAGGTCTACCAGCACCAGGTCGGCCCAGTAGCCTTCGCGCAGGTAGCCCCGCCGCTCCACCCCGAAAAGCACGGCCGGCGCGTGGCTCATCTTCTCCACCACCTTCGGCAGCGCAATCCTGCCCTGGTGGTAAAATTCGAGCATCAGCAGCAGGGGGTGCTGCACCAGGGGCAGCCCGGCGTGCGATTGCCAGTAGCCGTGCGATTTCTCGTCGGCAGTGTGCGGTGCGTGGTCGGTGGCAATGATGTCGAGCCGGTCGTCGACCAGGGCGGCGAAGAGAGCCCCTTTGTGCCGCGCGTCCTTGATGGCCGGGTTGCACTTGATGCGGCTGCCGAGCCGGTCGTAGTCGCCGGCGTCGAACCAGAGGTGGTGCACGCACACTTCGGCCGTGATCCGCTTCTGCGCCAGGGGCACCGCGTTGGTGAACAGCGGCAGCTCGTCGGCGGTGGAAATGTGCAGGATGTGCAGCCGCGTGTTGTATTCCTTCGCCAATGCCACCGCAAACGACGAGGACCTGAGGCACGCCGCTTCGTCGCGCACCAGCGGGTGGATGGAGGCCGGTGCGTCTTCGCCGTACTGCCGGCGGTACTTTTCGGCGCTGGCCCGCACGGTGGCCTCGTCTTCGCAGTGCGTAGCAATCAGCATCGGGCTTTCGCGGAAGAGGGCCCGCAGCGTCCCTTCGTTGTCCACCAGCATGTTGCCCGTAGACGAGCCCATGAACACCTTGATGCCGCACACGTCCCGCGGGTTGGTCTTCACGACTTCGGCGAGGTTGTCGTTGGAAGCGCCCATGAAGAAAGAGTAGTTCGCCAGCGATTTCCCGGCGGCCAGGGCGTACTTGTCGGCCAGCAGCGCCTGCGTGAGGGTGTTGGGCACCGTGTTGGGCATTTCCATGAACGCCGTAACGCCCCCGGCCACGGCGGCCCGGCTTTCCGTGTACAGGTCCGCCTTGTAGGTCAGGCCCGGCTCCCGGAAGTGCACCTGGTCGTCAATGACGCCGGGCAGCAGGTGCTTGCCGGCGGCGTCAATGGTCACGTCGGCGGGGAAGTGGGAGAAGCCGGAACCGATCCGTTCGATGAAGCCGTCTTTCACCAGCACGTCGGCGGGGAACGTGCGGCCTTCGTTAACCAGCGTGGCGTTCAGGAGGAGGAGGCTTTTGGGCATGGGGATGGAAGATTGGGGTATTAAGGTAATTAGGGTATTGGGCTATCGGCGCGAATGGGGAAACGAGAATGCCACTTTGGGGAAATGGCATTCCGGGAAGGCGGCGTGCGGCTACGGGTTCAACGCGGAAACGGTTTGCTTTACCGCGTCGAAGTTGGGGAGGTCGCCGGCGCTTTCGAGCACTTCGGCGTACTGCACCGTGCCGTGCTGGTCCACCACGAAAGCCGCCCGCTTCGAGACGCCCTTGAGGCCCAGCATGAAGGTATCGTAGAACGCCCCGTAGGCTTGCGAAGCTTCCTTGTTGAAATCCGACAGCAAGGGAAAGTTGAGTTGCTGGTCTTGCTTGTATTTGTGCAGCGTAAAGGGCGAGTCCACGGAAATGCCCACCACTTCGGTGTTCAGCCGGTTGTACTCGGCCAGGTTGTCGCGCATGGCGCACAACTCGGTGGTACACACGCTGGTAAAGGCCATCGGGAAAAACAGCAGCACTACGTGCTTGCCCCGGTAATCGTCCAGGGAAACTTCTTTCCGGTCGGTACTTACCAGCTTGAAGGCCGGCGCTTTGTCACCTTTGTTTATTTTCATAGCCATAATCAAAACGGGAAAAATGATATTCCGGCGCGAAACTAAAGGTTTTATCAGACATGAAACAGGGGATGCCGGTACGCCCGGTCGTTTCCCATCTCACATCTCCCGTCTCATCTCTCTTTTTCGGTCATGTCGCCCAACTGGATGTTAAGCGCCCGGATGGAAGTGTAGATTTCGGCCATGGACAGGGCCAGCGATACCATCAGCAGCACCAGGGAGCCCCCGAAGAGCCAGGTTGCCAGGCGCACTTGCCGTTCGAGGATGAAAAACATGCTGGCTACGCTCAGAAACAGGCTCAGCACGCCCACGGCCTGCATGTCGCGGATGAGCCGCACCCGGAGCCGCAGGTTCTGCATCTGCGCCAGAATGCCCGGGCTGGGTTCCCGCTGGTACCGTTCGTGCAGGCTCCGGACCAGAGCCGCCAGGGCCAGGAACCGGTTGGTGTACGCCAGCATCAGCAGCGACACGGTGGGAAAGATGAAAGCGGGTACGTTCAGCGTAAGTTCCATAGGCTTAAAAACGGATCAGGATGCACAGGATTAAAGGATTCACCGGATTTGGGTGGGGATACGCGAAGGAGGCGGATTGGGAACGACTTTTGGAGGTGTTGCGCGTGGGGTTGGGTTTTCAAACCCAACCCTTTCGGAATGAGACCGGTAGGAAGCGGCACTGTACGCTGAAAGCGTTAGCAATATCAATAGGATAGGGTTTCAACCCTATCCCCCGGAAGCGACGGGACCCTATCCTGCTAATACTGGCTCAACGCACCCTTCCCAGTTTCCTCTACAACCCACACTCACGCCGCATCCCCGCCTAAATCCTGTTGATCCTGTAATCCTGTGAATCCTGATCCTCCTTGTTATCGCAACTTTCGGGCTCAAAATCAGTAAGTAAAGGAGAAAAAATTGTGGAACAAACCAAAACGAAAGACATGCAACGCAGACTAGAAGGCAAAGTTGCCATCATTACGGGGGCCGGCGCCGGCATTGGGGAAGCCATTGCCCATAAGTTCGCCCTCGAAGGCGCCGTGCTGGTACTCAACGGCTTACCCGACGACCCCGTGGAAGAGGTGGCCGCTGCCATCCGCCTCCGGGGCGGCAACGCCGTCAGCCACCTCGGCGACATTTCCGAAGAAGTGTACGCCCGGCAGTGCGTGCAACTGGCCATTGATACCTACCGCAAGCTCGACATCCTGGTCAACAACGCCGGGGTGCTGCCCTACATGGACGAAACGCAGGACATGCCCGTGCAGGCGTTCGAGATGATGATCAAGAACAACGTCCGGTCGGCGTTCCTGATGACCAAGTACGCCCTGCCCCACCTCCAGAAGACCCACGGCAACATCGTGTCGGCCGGGTCGGAAGCGGGCTTCAACGGGCTGGCCGAATGCACGCCCTACGGCGGCACCAAAGCCTGGATTCACTCCTTCATGATGGGCGTAGCCGTGGAACAGGCCAAGCACGGCGTGCGGGCCAACTGCGTCTGCCCCGGCCCCGTGGACACGGCCTGGACGCACAAGGAAAAAGGCCCGATGGACAAGAAAACCGAGAAGCTCCTCATCGAAGCTACCCCGATGGCCCGGCGCGGCACCACCGAAGAAATTGCCAACGTGTACGCCTTCATCGCTTCCGACGAGGCCAGCTACGTGACGGGGGCCCTCTGGCTGGTGGACGGCGGCATTACCCCGGCCAAAGGTTCGGTGGGCAAACAGACGCCCAGTTCGCTGGCCAGCGAACCCAAAGGCAAGCTCGACCTGTCGCACCAGCGGGACGGCGGACATAAGTTATAGAAAGCTAAACCGTAATGCCTAATTTTGCCCAAAAGGCGAGCCATGCGCAAAACGGTGTGGGGTAAAATTACGGTGTGGGTGGTAGGCGTGGGCCTGTTGCTGTTTGCGGGAATCAACGTGGTCCTGTACAACCACGCCTACCACTTCACGCATTTCTCCCCGGCGGGCACCCCGAAGACGGGCCGGCCCGAGAGCCTGGGCCTGGGGGAGAAACTGTCCCTGGCCTTTACGGGCGTCCGCAACCCCAAGCCGGTCAACACTACCCTGCCCCGCGAACCCTACCGGGTGGTGCATTTGCAGAACGAACGCAAGAACCGGCTCGAAGCGTGGCTGATCGAGGCGAAAGGGGCCCGGGGAACGGTCGTGATGTTCCACGGCTACACCAGCACCAAGTCGCAGCAGCTTACCGAAGCCGCGGCTTTCCGGGAACTGGGGTTCAGCACGCTGCTGGTGGACCTGTCGGGGCACGGCGGCTCGGGCGGCCACGTTACCTCCATCGGGTACTTCGAAGCCGCCGACGTGGCCGCCGCCTACGCCTACGCCCGGAAGCGGGACCGCCGCGTGATCCTGTACGGCGTTTCGATGGGGGCCGCCGCCATCCTGCGGGCCGTGCCCGCGTACGGCTTGCAACCCGACGCGCTGGTACTCGAATGCCCGTTTGCCACCATGCTGCAAGCCACGCGGAACCGCTTCCGGCTGATGCACCTGCCCGAATACCCGATGGCCGAACTGCTGGTGTTCTGGGGCGGCTGGCAGAACGGCTACGACGCCGCCGGACACAATCCCGCCGACTACGCCCGGCAGGTACGGGTGCCGGTGCTGATGATGTACGGGCTGCGCGACCGGCGGGTCATCAAGCCAGAGATCGAAACCATTTACCGCAACCTCCGCGGGCCGAAAGAGTTAGTATACTTCAAGGACCTGGAACACCAATCTTACTGCAAGAAAGAGCCCCGGCGCTGGCGGGCCGCCGTGGGTCGTTTCCTGTCCCCGAAAAGCCCCCCCAAAAGCATTGTACCATGACCTTCGAAGAATTTAAATTGAACCCGCAACTGCTCAACGCCGTGCGGGACCTGGGCTACGAAACGCCCACGGAAATCCAGCAGAAAGCCATTCCCCAGATCACGGCGGGGCACGACGTACTCGGCATTGCCCAGACGGGAACCGGCAAAACGGCGGCCTACCTGCTGCCGCTGCTCATGAAGGTCCGCTACGCCCAGGGTACCAACCCCCGGGCCCCAGATCCGGCGCATCCTGGAGGTGATTCCGGTGAAACGGCAGAACCTGCTCTTTTCGGCCACCTTCGCCGAGAAAGTAGAAAAGCTGTCGGAAGAATTCCTGGAGTTCCCCGTGCGGGTGGAAGCCACGCCCCCGGCAACCCCGGCCGTGACGGTGAGGCAGGTGTTGTACGAAGTGCCCAACCTCAAAACGAAGGCGCACCTGCTCGAATGGCTCATGCAGCACGACAAGTCCATCAACCGGGCCATTGTGTTTACCCGCACCCGGCAGACGGCCGAAAATACG